>CAIXPS010000020.1 GCA_903921365.1 uncultured bacterium
GTGACTCGTCAAAGATCATCACGATTGCAACTTCTCACGTTGAGTATTCATCATCGAAGCGTCACTATGCGCACGTCGATTGCCCTGGCCACGCTGACTATGTGAAAAACATGATCACGGGTGCTGCGCAGATGGATGGCGCGAGTCTGGTTTGTTCAGCCGCTGACGGTCCGATGCCGCAAACCCGCGAACACATCCTGCTGGCACGCCAAGTTGGCGTACCGTACATCATCGTGTTCATGAACAAATGCGACATGGTTGACGACGAAGAATTGCTCGAACTCGTTGAAATGGAAATCCGTGAATTGCTCACCAAGTACGACTTCCCCGGCGACGACATCCCCATCATCAAGGGTTCTGCACTGAAGGCAGTTGAAGGCGACCAAGGCGACTTGGGCGAGCCATCGATCTTCCGTTTGGCCGAAGCATTGGACACCTACATCCCGCAACCAGAGCGTGCTCTGGACGGCGCATTCCTGATGCCAGTGGAAGACGTATTCTCGATCTCAGGTCGCGGTACCGTGGTTACAGGTCGTATCGAGCGCGGCATCATCAAGGTCGGCGAAGAAATCGAAATCGTTGGTCTGAAGCCAACCTTGAAGACAACCTGCACCGGCGTAGAAATGTTCCGCAAACTGCTCGACCAAGGTCAGGCAGGCGACAACGTAGGTGTATTGCTGCGTGGTACGAAGCGTGAAGAAGTTGAGCGTGGTCAAGTGTTGGCAAAGCCTGGCACCATCACTCCTCATACCAAGTTCACTGCTGAGATCTACGTATTGGGTAAAGATGAAGGGGGTCGTCATACACCATTCTTCCAAGGATATCGTCCACAGTTCTACTTCCGTACGACAGACGTGACAGGCGCAGTTGAATTGCCAGCAGGCACCGAAATGGTGATGCCAGGTGACAACGTGTCAGTGACAGTTAATCTGATTGCACCGATTGCGATGGAAGAAGGACTGCGTTTCGCGATTCGCGAAGGTGGTCGTACCGTTGGTGCGGGTGTGGTTGCCAAGATCGTAGAGTAATATTTAGTCGTTAGTTGGTAGTCGTTAGACGTTAGTTGAAGCAAGCCGCAGAGCGGACGGCATTAACTAATGGCTGGCGACTAACGACTAATAACTGTTTTTTTAATAGGCCAGTAGCTCAATTGGTAGAGTATCGGTCTCCAAAACCGAGGGTTGGGGGTTCGAGACCCTCCTGGCCTGCCAGTTAGTAATGTAGAAACGGATAGTTCATAACATGGCTGACAAGATCAAGATTGTGCTTGCTTTCCTGCTCGTTGTGGCAGGAGTTGTTGGCTACTATATGTTGCACGAAAGTGCGGCGGTGATACGCGTGATATCAGTGTTGGCCGGCGTGTTGCTGGCGGCAGGGGTATTCTGGACGACTGCGCCGGGAAAGAGCCTGTTTGGTTTTGCCCAGGATTCCGTGGCTGAGGCTAAACGTGTTGTTTGGCCGACCCGCAAAGAGACATTGCAAACCACAGGTGTGGTGGTGATGTTCGCCGTCGTGATGGCGCTGTTCTTGTGGGCAGTGGA
>CAIXPS010000021.1 GCA_903921365.1 uncultured bacterium
AATCGACACAATATGTCATGGCAATGCTTCACCCGGCCGACGTTTACACGAATGTTACTGAGTTTTAACCACTGGACGAGTTCGGTCTTGTGACCTTCAGCGCCGCGCGTCGTCTCGGTAAGCGCCAAATGTAAGCGACATTCGCCTACCGCCTCAAAACGCTCAGGCTTTCAGTTGGTCTATTGTTTGCTCTATCAACCCGACGGCATCGCGCAGGGTGCCGACGTCAAACGAGAACTTGGCGCCCGCCGTCTGGTAGAGCTGTGGCAATGTGACAGTGCCGCCTAATGACAACGCCTGGCGATACTGCTTCACCGCATTGGCCTGATTCTGCAACGAGTTGCGCCACACCTGCACCGCGCCAAGCTGGGCAAGTCCGTACTCCACATAGTAAAACGGGACCTCATGGATGTGCAGCTTGCGATGCCAGCCGGTCATCTTCTCCTGCTCCAACCCGGCCCAGTCAACCCCGCGCATGAAACGCTTCCATTGCGCCGACCAGGCCGCATCGCAGTTGGCTGCGTCGGTGGCCTCCTCATTGTGCGTGTACACCCAATGCTGGAACGCATCAACCACCGCCATGTAGGGCCAGAACAGGATCAAGCCCTCGAGGTGTTCGATCCGCGCGCGCGCAGCATCCTTGTCGGTGTAAAAACCCGTGCCGCTCTGTGACAGATAGGGCAGGCCGAGCAACTCCATCGACATGGAAGCGACTTCGGCAAACTCCATGCCGATCTCGAGTTGCTGGAAATACGGCAGATGCGCCGATTCAAACACATGGAAGGCGTGGCCGCCTTCGTGCAGGAGCGTCTGCACATCGTCGTGCAATCCCACGGCGTTCATGAATATGAACGGACGCTTTGCAACCACAAATGCGGTGCAGTAGCCGCCTGGGGCCTTCCCTTTGCGGTTGTCGAGATCGAGCAGGGCCTCCTTGCGCATCGTGGCAAAGTAATCGCCCAACTGCGGATCGACTTGCCGGAAGATACCTTCGGTCTTGCCCTCCAGCATGGATATCTGTTCAAACGGCTTCAGCGCCGGCCTACCCAGCGGGTCAACGTCCAGATCCCACGGACGCAGGGAATCCACCCCAAGCTGTTTGCGGCGCCGCTCATAAATCCGCTCGGCGGCCGGCACAACCGCCTGTTCGATCGCGTCGTGGAACTGCGCGCAACTCTCCGGCGTGTAATCGAAGCGCAACAGTTGCCGCCAGCGGAACGCGCGGTAGTCGGTGAAATCGGCGTTGGCAGCCAGTTGTTTGCGCAAGCCCATAAACTTGCCCCACAATTGGTTAATTGCATCGCGATCAGAAAGCTGGCGACTCAGCGCCAGACGCCATGCTTTTTCGCGCATCGTCCGGTCTGTATCCTGATAGACCGGTCTTAACTGCGTGACCGTAACGTCTTTGCCCTCCCAGTGAACGGTCTGCGCCCCGATCAGCTTGTCGTATTCATTCCCAAGTTTGCGTTCCTCGGTAAACAGGGGCAGGTTGGCTTCTCTGAACAATGCTGCCTGGGCGCGCATATTGCGCAACACGATCTCAAAGCCAGCCGGTTCGATGCCGCTTGCCAGCAGTTTCTCACGCAACTTCTGCTCGGCAGCTTCCGCAGGCGGGCTGATGGTATCGAGGTAGTTATACAGCCGCTTTTCTGCTTCCTTATCGGCTGTATTTATGGTCATAGCGACATACAGCCGCTGGCCGGTTTCATTCACAAACTCGCTCAGGCGCGTCCACTCGGACAGCCATTCTTTGACATTCTGTGCGTTCAGCGAAAAACCATTCAACTCCGCATAGAATGGCTCGATCTGGCTCCAGCTCAACTGCATGAAATCGGCAGCCGTTTTTGGCAAAGACAAAGTCATCAATCACCCCATCTCATATTATCTCGAATAATGAGGTGATTTTAGCGCAGTCGTCAGGCCGGGCACTGTTGCGCGCGGGATAGCTATCGGCCGAAGACCTCACACCCGCGAAACGGCATATGCCTGCCCGCGACGTACTTCGGCCATGGAAGATAGGCGTTGATCCCCTCAACTGCTTTGCCACGCAGCAGGAATGCACTCGGCCATTGTTTTTGGGTCACGATGCGGGTGGACGCCGGGATATAGCGAATGGTCAGCCCGCGCCGCCATTTCGGCGACGTGTTCGCGTTTGAGCCGTGGATGATGTTCGGGTGATGCATCGACACACCGCCAGCTTGCAGGATAATATCCACAGCCTTCGATTCGTCGACATACGAATCATCCATGCCGGATGACAGGACGTTCTGCACATCGGTGCGCGGTTTCATCTCCTGCAGACTCATCTCCTGGGTGCCAGGGATCACGCGCATACAACCGTTTTCAGGCGTGGAATCGTCCAAGGCCAGCCACATGGTCACCACTTCCATCGGCTCCAACGGCCAGTAACTGCCATCCTGGTGCCACATCGTCAAAAGTCCATCGAACGGCGGCTTGGCGATGTAGTGCGATGCAAAGAGGGCGATATTCGGGCCGATGAACTTTTCTGCTACATCCAGCAGTCGGTTATCACTCACAAGCCTAACCCAAAACGGATCGTCAGTCATCAGATTGTGGCCTAGGTGCTCAGGCCGTATGCCTGGGTTGTGATCAAGCAGCCACTGGACATGCGCCCGACCCTCCTCAACCAGATCCTGGTCAATAACATTTTGAATCATCACATAGCCATTTCGGTCGTACTTTTCGCTTACAGTATCCAGTTGATTCTGAACCGTTATACCCATACTCTGCCTCCAAAAAAACTAATCACACTACAACGCGGAAATGTTACCAAACAATGCTGAAGAAGTGTTCATCTTTACTTTCGGCTAAAAAACGACATCAGGCATACATCCTGATGTGTGAAAACAAAAAACGTAGACCTGACGTCCCTGACGTCGCAGATAGTGTACCGCAAAAACACTGATCAAAAAGCACTTGATAACAGTATCACTTTCTGATATTATTACATCGTGGATAGCAAACACCGTATAACTCTGGAAGCCATTTTCGAGAGGCCTGAGCGAGCCAATATCGCTTGG
>CAIXPS010000022.1 GCA_903921365.1 uncultured bacterium
ATCTTCGAGCGCGAAAACGAAAAGATGGGCATCAAACGCGGCTGGACCGACCCGATCTGCGTGCGCCGGCCGTGGCGCCGCATAGGGCTGGCGCGCGCGCTGATCATGCGCAGCTTGAAGCTGTTGCGCGATCAGGGCATGACCGAGGCCGCCCTGGGCGTCGACGCCGATAACCCGAACAAGGCGCTGCACCTGTACGAAAGCTGCGGCTACCGGCAATACCAGCGCAGTTACACCATGCGGAAGCCGCTGTAGAGAATGGAGATTAGAGATTTGAGATTGAAGACCGTGGACGTGGTTCGCGTGGAGTGAATCTCTATTCTCCAATCTCCAATCTCCTCCTATTATGAACATAGAAATCACTAAAGCCGTTCGGCGGGATACGCCCGTGCTGCGGCAGTTGTATGAGTTGTATTGCTACGACTTCAGCGAATTCATGTCGTCTGACGTCACAGACACTGGTATGTACACCGACGACAAGTTCCTGACCGGCTACTGGCCCGAGCCGGCGTGGTCGGCGTTCATCGTGAGGGTGAACGGCCGGCTGGCCGGGTTCGCGTGGGTGTTAAAGACGACGCTGTTTCCAGAGGAGGATGCGCCGGAGACCAAGGCCGCGCGTGAGTCGCTGGCGAACGCAGGTTTCCTCGAAGGCGAGCACGTCCTGATGGAAGAGTTCTTCGTGATGCGCGCGTATCGCCACAAGGGCGTCGGTGAGTATGTGGCGAGGAATCTGTTCGACCGCTACTCCCCCTGCGTGTGGGAAGTGAGCGAGATCGCCGCAAACACGCCGGCGCAGGCGTTCTGGCGCAGGATCATCGACCGTCACACGAGCGGCGCTTACATCGAACTGGATATGCAATCAGAAAACTGGCGCGGGCCGGTGCAGGTATTCAGGATGAAATAGGTCAGCGCAGAGACAGGTTTAATTCATTGGAGGTCGAGCCTTTAGGCGGGCGGCGAAATGAACCCGGCTAAAGCCTCGACCTCCAAGACGACGCGAATCTCTAATCTCTAATCTCTAGTTTCTAGTTCGTGCAGGAGTAAAAACATGGCATCAAATTTCGAAGACTTTGAGGAAGAACTGGGTGAAGCCCAGGAAAAGCCGTTTAACACCACGTACTTCGTGCGGCTGTTGCGTTACCTAAACCCATATAAGCGATCACTGGTGGTCGTCGGCCTGTTCATCCTGATCGGGACGGTGGCGACGCTGCTCGAACCGTACCTGCTCGGGTTGATCATCGACCGCGGCGTGATGAACAAAGACCTGACGCTGATCTTCATCCTGCTCGGGGTGCTGCTGGTGTTCCGCTTCTTGTCATGGGGCGCCGGGTATCTGCGCATGTTCAAGATCAACCAGGTGGGCCAGAGCGTCTTGTACGATCTGCGCAGCCAGTTGTTCGAGCACATCCAGCAGTTGTCGTTGCGTTTCTACGACAATCGCCCGGTTGGCAAGATCATGTCGCGCGTGACGAGCGACGTCGGCACGATCAATGAACTGATCAGCGGCGGCATGGCCACTATCCTGGTCGAAGGCTTCAGCCTGATCGGCATCGTGGTGCTGATGTTGATGATCAATTGGAAGATGGCGCTGGTGGCGTTCTGCATCATCCCGTCGTTCTACTTTCTGTTCGGCCGATTGCGCAGCCGCATCGAGAGCAACTGGACGAATGTGCGCAAGAGCGCGTCGAACCTGAACGCAAACCTGAACGAGAGCATCAACGGCGTGCGCGTCACGCAGGCGTTCTCGCGCGAGGAGCGCAACATCACCCGGTTCGCGCGCATCAACCAGATGAACCGCAATGCCAACCTGCGCGCTATCCGCTGGGACAACCTGATCTGGCCGATGGTCGACTTCATCGGCGTGTTTGGCACGTTCCTGCTCATCCTGTTCGGCGCGAACGAGGTGATCACCGGCGCGATGACCATCGGCATCATACTGGCGTTCATCAACTACCTGTGGCGGTTCTGGGGGCCGGTCAGCGCGCTCAGCCGCGTGTATTCGCAGGTGCTCAGCGCGATGGCTTCCGCAGAGCGCATCTTCGAGTTTATCGATGCGAAACCCGAAGTGGCCGACAAGCCTGACGCCGTTGCCATG
>CAIXPS010000023.1 GCA_903921365.1 uncultured bacterium
ATCGAGTCAAACCGGCGGCGCAAGTGGCGTTGCAGCGGCACATCGCCATGGCAACTCAACGAGGCCTTCCCGAATACGGCATGCACAAACGCCGGCGATTACCTGGGGCTGACCAAACCCGCGTACTGGTGGATCAGGCGCGCCTACGAGCCCACGCACATCAGCGCGAAGTATGAACGACTTGCGTGGGAACCCGGCGAGGAATGGCGCGCGGAGGTGTGGGTCAATAACAGCATGGCAGCGATGCCAGGTTGCACATGGTCGGCCAGTTTACTTGCGCTTGATGGCACTGCATCCCTTGTGGATGGCCTTGCATCCCCTGCGGATGGCACTGCATCCCTTGCGGGTGGCGCGGTTCTGACGGTGGCTCTGCATCCCTTCCTTACAGAAACCGGTGCGATTGACCTGCCAGATGACGCCTCCATCTGTGTGACACAACTCAAATACACGCTCCCGGAAGCGCCTTCCACATTTGTGCTGATCTTAGTGTTGACTGATCCGAACGGCACGACGCTTTCTCGCAACGAGTACATCTACTCTTCGACCAAGCCGCTCCTGCAATCGTTATTGGCTGCGCCCGCAACAGAGTTGGCTGTCTCTTACAGCGACGGGATGATAACGATACGAAATACAGGAGACAGAGTCGCGTTGTTTACGCAGGTGACGCCGGTAGAAGGACAGTGGATCACGCTTGAGGATGATTACTACCTCATCGAACCCGGCAACGAGCGCGTGATTCCAGTCACAGGCGCTGGAAACGTTCACGTTCAGGCGTGGAACAGTCCATGCTACGACATCACTATCGGATAAAGGATCCACATGACAACTTACACGCCGCGCACACGTTTCGAGCGAATCATGCGCCATCAGGAAGCTGATCGCGTTCCAATCGATCTTGCGGGAACATCGCTCACCTCTGCGGATTCCCAGGTAATCGCCGCCTTACAAACCGCGCTCGGTCTGGATGATCAACCGACCGGACCCTACCAGGCGTTTGACGAGCGCATCCTGCAAAGACTGAATATCGACTTCCGGCGCGTCGGCAACCTCATCGCGAGTGGAGATGCGCCGTTTCCCGGCAAGCCTGGTTATCGGCGCGACATGTGGGGCATCGTGCGCAAATGGACGGGACAATACTGGGACATCATAGAGAGCCCCTTGCGCGACACCACGATCGCGGATCTCGACTCGTTCCCCTGGCCCGATCCAGCACAAGTCATCGCAGCGACGCCGTTGGAGGCCTATCAACGCGAGGCTGAGAGGTTGTGGCATGAGACCGACTATGTCGTCGTTGCGGAACACCCGGTCTACGGCGTGCTCGAACTGGCCTGCTGGATGTGCGGCTTCGACGACTTCCTTGCGCGGCTGGCCGGCGACCGAGCGTATGTTTACCGCCTGTTCGACATTCTGCTTGCTCTACAGAAAGCGTTCATTGAACCGTATTACAAAGCGGTCGGCCCTTACATCCACCTCACCACGAGCGGCGATGACTTTGGGACACAGGCAGGCCCGTTCATGTCGCCGCGCACCTTTCGAGAGACGGTCAAACCCTACTTCGCCGAGCGGATTGCATTCACGCGCCAGTTCACGCATGGGTACTTCTGGCATCATACGTGCGGGTCAGTTTTCGCGCTGCTACCCGACCTGCTCGACGCCGGCGTCGATATCCTGAACCCGGTGCAGCCCGGCGCGAAGGACATGGAGCCCGAACGCCTGAAGGCCGCCTTCGGCGAGTGCCTGTGTTTTCACGGGGGGTTCGACACACAGGGGGTATTGCCCTTCGGTGATGCGCAGACAATCGAGGCTGAGGTAAAGCGCGTGATGGACGCCATGAAACCCAACGGGGGATATATCTTTTCAGCGGCGCACAACATCCAGAATGATGTGTCCGCACAGAACGTGTTGACGATGATTCGCGCTGCGTTGGAGCTTGGAAGATACGATCAGGAGTAACAATGTACATGGCTCAGCATCCCTTGCGGATTGGAGTGGATTACTATCCCGAACACCGTTCACACGACTTGTGGGAGCGAGATGCACAGTTGATGCAGCAAGCCGGCTTTAATGTCGTGCGCATGGCAGAGTTCGCCTGGGTGAACATGGAGCCGGAAGAAGGTCGTTACGACTTCGCCTGGCTTGACGACTCGCTTCAGATCCTGGCGAATCACGGCATCAGCGCCATCCTAGGCACACCCACCGCCGTCATGCCGGCATGGGTCGCCCGCAAGTATCCGGAGACGCTGGCGACGATGTCCACTGGTCATCGTGTGCGTTGGGGCGTCCGCAAGAACAACTGCTTTACGTCGGGCGCCTATCGCCTGCTCTCCGAACGCATCACGCGCGCGATGGCGGATCATTTCGCCTCGACACCCAACCTCATCGGCTGGCAGACAGACAACGAGTTTGGCGGCCCGGTTTGTTTTTGTGACACCTGTCGCGCTGAATTCCAGGACTGGTTGCGAACACGGTATGGCTCTGCATCCCTTGCGGACAGCACACTGGATCAACTGAATGGCGCGTGGGGAACGTTTTTCTGGGGTCAGCGCTATAACACCTGGGGCGAAATCCAGCTTCCAGAAGACTTTAGCGGCCACAACCCCAGCCTGTGTCTCGATTGGCAAAGGTTCAACTCATGGCTGAACGTGCGCTTCCAGGCGGATCAAGTCCACATCCTGCGCGCAACATGCCCCGGGCACTTTGTCACACACAACTTCATGGGGCTGTTCAGCGAGTTGAACTACTACGACCTCGCGCGCGATCTGGATTTCGTGAGCTGGGACAACTACCCGGTGGGCGATGCGCCGTCGTTCAAATATGATGCCGCAACAGCCGCGGATGTGATGCGCGGACTGAAGGGCAAAAACTTCTGGATCATGGAGCAAACGGCGGGCGCGCCGGGTTGGGGACAGTTTGGGCGCAACCCGCGTCCGGACGAGATACGACAGGTGGCTTATCAGCAACTGGCGCATGGCGCCGACGGCCAGATATGGTTCCGCTGGGACACCTGTACTGCGGGACGCGAGCAATACTGGCACGGTCTGCTGGGTCACGACAACAAACCGCTCAGGCGCTACCATGAAGCCGCGCAAGTCGCCGCGGAATATCGCAAGCTCGAACCCGCACTTGCGAATACGACGATCAAAACAGATGTCGCGATCATCTACGACTACGAGAGCATCTGGGCGTTCAAGATACAGCCCGCGTACGGCAGTTCCTTGTGGGATCCGTCCGCGCGCGGGGTAAACAACTATCACAACGCCATTCGCCGCTATCACCGCGCCTTGCTGCGTGCCGGGATGAATGTCGATATGATCGCACCGTCAAACGACCTTTCGAAATACAAGGTGGTCTTTGCGCCACACCTCTACCTGATGCCTGATGACCTCGCGGTGAAGCTGTCAGAATATGTCCGTAACGGCGGCATTCTGGTTTGCGATGGGCGCACAGGCGTGAAAGATGCGACCAGTCTGATGCATCCGCGCACCCTGCCCGGGCTGCTTTCGGATGCACTCGGTATCTCGATTGAGGAATATGAGGGGCTGGCCAGCGACATGAGCTATGGCGTGACTGGCACAAATGGATTTACCGGCGCCTATACCGCGATTCAATATGCTGACTGGGTCACGGCACACGGCGCAGAGGTGCTGGCTCAGATCGAGGAATGGCATCTGGAGAACTTTGCCGCGCTCACGCGCAACCGCTATGGCAGCGGCTATGGGTACTACGCGGGGGTAAACGTCAAAGAAGATGCGTTCTACGATGCGCTGGTCAAGGATGTGATGCGCAACGCCGGTATCTCGCCTGTCATAGCGCCGCCGCCTGGAGTGGAAGCATCGATCCGTGAAGGCGCTGGCCGCCAGGTCCTGTTCCTGATCAACCACACGGAACAACCGGTTACGATGCGGGTGCCTGAAGGTAAGAGCGAGTTGATCACCGGCACACCAACGACCGGTACGCTAACGCTTGATCGCTACGGCGTGGCGGTCATCCTGTTAAAGTAATGCCCTGAAGGAGAGACTATGAATGCTCAGCAGGTTTATGGCTCAGTATGGAAAACGACGCTCGGTCAACCAGACAAAATAACCCCGGTGGGTCTGCGCTACCAGCCCGCAGCCGAAGCAGCACTGTTAGCCTTGGCCGGGCCCGAAGTCTGCCCGTTCGCCGAGGACGGCATTACCGGGCGGCAAACCGACCGTGGATACGTCGTCGAGATCGACCTGGCGGCAGATGAACAGGTCTATGGCTTCGGGCTGCAGATGCTCTCCTTCAATCAACGCGGCCTGAAGAAAACCTTGCGCGTCAACAGCGATCCAAAATCCGACCTCGGTGACGCCCATGCCCCTGTCCCGTTTTACGTTACGACCGGCGGATACGGTATCCTGATCGACACGGCGCGTTATATGACGTTCTATGCGGGTGTGGGACGCAAGCGGGTTGATCACACACCGGAGTTATCAGCGCCAATTGACAGGGCTGCATTACAACAGTACGGCTTAAAAAAGCTCAAAGATGGCCCGATGACCATCGAGATTCCCTATGCGACCGGCGTTGATATCTATATCTTCGGCGGGCCGACCCTGCTCGACGCTGTGCGCCGATACAACCTGTTCTCAGGTGGCGGGTGTCTGCCAGCGCGTTGGGGACTGGGGGTATGGTACCGATGCCGCGCAGATTTCGATCAGGCGGCGGTCGGGGCGTTCGCCAAAGAATTCCGTTCGAGTTCAATCCCATGTGACGTGATTGGCCTCGAACCCGGTTGGCAAACCCACTCCTATTCGTGTTCGTTTGTGTGGAGCGACAAATTTCCCTCTCCTGCAACGCTGGCCTCAGAACTGGCTCAGAAGCATTACCGATTAAACCTGTGGACGCATGCCTTCACCCACGCCAGTTCACCCATCTATCGCGAGATGCTGCCGCTGTCGGGCGATTACGAAGTATGGGAGGGGCTTGTCCCGGACTTCACATTGCCCGAAGCGCGCCGGCTGATGGGCCAGTGCTATGAACAATTGCACCTCGACACCGGCGTATCCGGATACAAACTCGACGAATGCGACAACTCAGACTACATCGTCCCGCGCTGGTCGTTCCCAGAGCTGAGCCGGTTTCCTTCGGGGCTGGACGGTGAACAGATTCATTCGTTGTTTGGCCTGGGTTACCAGGAAGCCATCGACGCCGTGTTCCGCAGGCGCAACCAGCGCGCCTACCATGGGGTGCGCTCCTCACACGCGCTGGCAAGTCCCTATCCGTTCGTGCTGTATAGCGATTTGTATGACCACAAGGACTTTATCCGCGCACTGGTGAACTCCGGGTTCTCCGGCTTGCTCTGGACTCCAGAGGTTCGCCACGCCGAAAGTGCTGAGGAGCTGATCCGGCGCTTACAAACCGTCGTGTTTTCGCCGCAGGCGTTGATCAACGCCTGGTACATCAAGAACCCGCCATGGAAACAGTGGGACACGCAACAGAACAACGCAGACATTTATGCGGATAACTGGGTTGAAGTTGAGTCCATCTGTCGCGACATCCTGAATCTGCGGATGCAGTTCGTTCCCTACCTGTATGCGGCATTCTACGACTACCAGGTCACCGGCACGCCGCCCTTCAGGGCGCTGGTGATGGATTACCCGGAAGACGAGAGCACATGGAAAATCGATGACCAATACATGATGGGAGATCGCCTGATGGTGGCGCCCGTCGTGGCGGGACAGACAAGCCGAGAGGTTTACCTTCCGCATGGCGCCTGGTACGACTTCTGGACCAACGAACGCTATGAGGGCGGCCAGAGGGTCACAATACTGACGCCCCTCACTGTCATTCCTTTGTTCGTGAAAGCGGACTCGGTGCTGCCCCTGGCGAAAGCCACACTCCACACCGATGATCCGCTGGCAATGTGTCTGGATGTGCGTATATACGGTGACGGGAGTCTGCCAGCGACGTTGTTCGAGGACGACGGCACGACCTATGACTACTGCCTTGGACAGTGCAATACTGTGCAATTATCCTGGGATCCCAGCACGCATCAGGGGCGTCTCGATCGACTGGGGAGCACGACTGGAATTCCACAGCCCGCAAGGGATGCAAGGCCATATTCCATCACTTCGTGGCTGGCCGATTGATTGCTTATCAACTTGTGGTGTAATGCAATACCTTCGCCAATTATGATCTATCGTCTACGATCTGAGTGCCTGGCAGCAGATATTCAAGGTCACCGTTTCATCGACTACCGGGAAGCGTGGCAGCGTCGCCTTCAGCCCATCCGGGCAACTCCTGGCGGTCGGGACGCAAGATGGGTGGCAAATGTGGGATGTCGCACACAGCACAAAGCTGTTTGAACAGGCGCGCAGGCACTTACACTGTCGCCTTCAGCGCCGATGGTCGCGCCTTCGTCTGGGGCGACTTGGACGGCCATGTGTATATCTGGGTGGCGCGTCAGTAATATAGCGGGACTTGATACCTGAGCACAAGTGATATGCGTCACAGGATAATGAGAACGCTCGCATTGTTAGTAGGGATAGGTATGATCCTGGTTGTTTGCTCCTGCCTTCTCTGGGCAGGCCGGGTTGTCGCCAACTTTGTGTGTCCGAGTTGCATCCCTCCTTTGTTCCATTCCACTATCCCGGAATTGCCACACTCGTTGCCTGCGATGGAATCTATACCAGGATATACCCCTATTGATTCAGCAAATGTCAGAACCTTGACTGAGTTAAGCAGTGTAGACACGGGAACGAGGAATGCAGTCGTTGCCCTGGATATAGACTCCGCCAGTGGCCGTGTCATGGCTGTTACACAGATTGGCAGAATCACCCAGTTCCCTCTGGCAGAACCATCCAAGAGCATTACGAGCGATGTGGGACCAGTGAGTCTACGGTCGATAGCTATCAATGCAGCGTCTGGCATGCTTGCTTCCAGCTCAGACAATCCTTCCAATACTCCTCCTGATGCACCTAGTCATCCTCCAGGCTATCAGTGGTGGGAAATTCACACTTGGAAAGTAGGCAGTACTCTAGCTACAACCTTAACGGTTGTTTACAATTTGTCGCCGTCTGCCATTTTACTTCCACCCACCACAAAGTTGCTCATTGAGTCCCACGGTAATCAAATTCTGGCATACGAGGCTACCAGCGGTAAAGAAGTTGGGAAGTATTGGATGGCAAACGAGACACGTTTCACTCAGATCGATGCCATGGTACTTGACACGACTGGTGAATATATTGCTGTAGCAAATATTAACAGTGCAGTCGCAATAGTCCGACTAGGTTCTTCAGGAGCCATTGATGATCTCGAAGGTATGAATCGCTTGGAAAGTGGTGTTGGTCCGAACGGGTTGGATAGAGATATGAAACTCAAGCCATTGGCACTTGCCTTTGACCAAGCCCGAAAGCAACTCGCGCTTCTCCGCGACAACGAGGCAATCGTCTATGATTTGGGTACTTTTCGCCAGATTTTCAGAGCAACTGTTACCTCAAGCACGGGGCCAGCAGGGAGCATCGCCTTCGACCCCTCCGGGCAACTTCTGGCGGTCGGGACGCAGGATGGATGGCAGATCTGGGACGTCGCACACAGCACAAAGCTGTTTGAACAGACCGGCGCTGGCACTTACACAGTTGCATTCAGCGCCGACGGGCGCGCCTTCGTCTGGGGCGACCTGGACGGCCACGTGCATATCTGGGTTGCGCGCAAGTAGTTAAATGTGACATGCGCCAACTGACACTTAGAACACTCGCTTTGTTGAAAGGAACATTCCTGGTCTTACTGGGCATGGCTATGACCGTGATTTTTTACTCCTGTCTACTCACCTTCCTACTGATAGGAGTCTGGATCGCTGACCTCGTGTGCCCGACCTCGACCTGTATGTCACAGATATTTCGCCCCTCACTACCAAGCCTGCCCCCTCAAATGCCCTCAGTGGTTTCCATACCCGGGTACACGCCTATCACCACCTCAAATGTCGGGACGATTGTTGAACTGAACAGCGTTGATATGAACTCAAAGCACGCTGTTATCGCGCTTGACATAGCCTCCGACAATAATGTAGCCATGGCCGTCACGTCGTGGGGCAGGGTGGTCAGGTTCTCACTGGACAGGCCGACCAGGGTGATAACGAACGATGTGGAGCCGATGACCCTGAACTTACGTGCAACCACCCTCAATGCCCAGTTGGGTATCTTGGCCACTGGCATGAAATATCTGGAATCAGGATGGGGCTCAAATTGGGAGGCGCATGTATGGGACATTCGGAATGGGACGTTCGTCACGATCGCATCCAGCTATAACGATCCGCCCACCACGTTGGCGATGACGCCTGATGCGAAGTGGCTCGTTGTTGCCAACCAGGATTTGTTCGTAGACGAAATATCCACTGGAAATCTGACCCGGAGCGAGCGGTTTCGTTACCAAAGCAGTGTAGACCGAATAGAAGCCCTGGCGTTTGATCCAGCAGGTGAGTACCTGGCAGTAGCGAATGCCAACGGCTCAATCGCTATCGTGCATCTTAACCCGTCGGGGGAATTAGAAATCTGGAAAAGCACAACTCTCGAAATGTCTGCTTTTCCGACCGGGTCAGTCGACTATCAGGCAGTCAAACCATTAGGGCTTGCTTTTGACACGACTCGAAAGCAACTCGCGATGCTCCGTGACAACGAAGCTATCGTCTACGATCTGGGCGCCTGGCGGCAGACACTCAAGGTCACCGTTACTTCAACCACGGGTCCGGCGGGGAGCGTTGCTTTCGACCCATCCGGACAACTTCTGGCGGTCGGGACGCAGGATGGGTGGCAGATGTGGGATGTCGCACATAGTAAAAAGCTGTTTGAACAGGTAGGCGCCGGCACTTACACTGTTGCATTCAGCGCCGACGGTCGCGCCTTCGTCTGGGGCGACCTGGACGGCCATGTGCATATCTGGGTGGCGCGTCAGTGATATAGCGGGATTTGCTACCTGAGCACATGTGATATGCGTCACAGGATAATGAGAATGCTCGCATTGTTCAATACCTTCGCCACATCGGGGAGCATAAAAAGGGCTTATCGAGTAAAGTTGTGGTCGACAATAAACCAAACTCACCCTTGTTTCAGCACGCCGTTACGCCATAATTAGGGAGGGTATTGGTAATGCGCACACATTAGAATGAATAGGAAGGCACAGAAGTGAGATTCGTTACTATTTTCATTGGCATGATCGCAAGTGTATGCATGCTGAGTGCTTGCGCAAATGCTACTGCGCTGGCGCCCGCTACGCGTCCATTGCCACCGCCGACATCTACACCACCAGTTATGACTCCAACCGTAACGCCGACCGTGGCGCAATCGCCGACTGTTGCCCCATCGCCGACCGTGGCGCCAACCAACACGCCCACGCCGCTGCCGACGCCCTCGCCTATAGCGACCGTGGCGCCAGCTGCCACAATAGACACACGAAACTCCGATCCGGTGGCTGTCACCGTGGTTCGCCTGGTGCTCGCGCGTCAACTGGGCTCAGCGATGTCGGCGACATCAGTCATCTCCTATACATCCGTGGACTGGGCCAACACCTGTCTGGGCGTTCAACCTCCCGACACAGCCTGCGCCAACATGATCACGCCGGGCTATCGCATCCTGTTGAGGGCGGGCGACAAGACGTATGAGTTTCACACAGACGGCGACGGCGGGAACTATGTTCTCGTCGAGTCCGCCGGTGGTAAAGCGCCTGTGGTCATCGGCGGCGATGTGCTGTTGGCGTGGCATCGTGAGGGAGGCATCGCCGGATTCTGCGATAACGTGACGGTTCAAGTCGACGGCAAGTACCAGATCACACCGTGTGGAGGCCGCAAGACGCCAGTGACGACCACGCTGCAACTGGATGCTGCACAATCCAAACAATTAAACGACTGGGCCGATCGCCTGAAATTATTCGCAGTCGTTCACAATGGCCCGGGATATCCGGATGAACTTGTGGTCGAATTCACCTTCTATGGCCGTGGCGTTGCAGACCCAACGACTGCGGACAAACAAGCGATCAGTGTTTTTGGTCAGCAACTCCGCAACACGATTAAGTAGCAGTAGTTCACGGGAGTAAAGGAGTCAAAATGAAAGCCTACAGAGTTTACGGCGCACACGACGGTCGCTACGAAGAGCTGCCAGATCCTGTCATCGGCCCAGACGATGCGTTATTACGCCCGCGCGCTGTTACCGTGTGTGGCACCGACCTTGAGATATTCAACGGGAGCATGTTCTATTTCACAAGCGGACTGGCGAAGTATCCAATCATTCTTGGCCATGAGTGGTCGGCCGAGGTGCTGGCAGTTGGCGCGAACGTCAGCAACGTCCGGCCTGGCGATAAAGTGGTGGGTGAATGTACTGTTTCATGCGGACACTGCGAGTATTGCCACAAGGGTTGGTATAACCAGTGCCCCACTCGCCTCGAAACCGGCATACTAAACCTCGACGGTGGTTTTTCAGACCGGATGCGCTATCCGGCCAGCTTCCTGCATAAGTTCGAGCACATGAGCTTCGAAGAAGCGGCCATGGTCGAAACAACCGCCGTGTCCGTATATGGCGTCAAGCTGGTTAACACGGGTCCCGGTGATTACGTTGCAGTACTCGGTCCAGGGCCGATTGGACTCGAAGCGTTGCAGGCCGCCAAAGCTTACGGCGCGCGTAAGGTAGTCATGATTGGCGGGCGACAAAACCGGCGCGAGATGGCGCTCACGCTGGGGGCGGATGCCGTCATCGACCCACGAACTCAGGATCTTGTCGCCGAGACGCTCAAGGTCACTGATGGGCGCAAGTTCGATGTTGTGATCGAGGCCACCGGGAACCCCGCCGTGACCAGAGACCTGATGAAGATCGTGCGACCTCGCGGCCGCATTTCGCTCATTGGTCTGTTCAACAGTCAGGTGGGCGAACTCGACCTGGATGCATTTGTCGTGAACAACATTACGCTGCAGGGTTCACTCGGCAGCCCGAACGTGTGGGATGAGACCATTCACTTGATGGAGACCGGCCGGATACGAACCGCACCCCTGATTACAGATCGCATGCCGCTTGCGCAAGTTGATACAGTCTTCAAGATGATGACCGAAAAACGCCCGGAACTCATCAAGATTGTCCTTCAGCCATAAAACAAGTACGAAGTATGAACCTGCGGTGACGCTCAAAGACTTCCGGTGGTAAGCGCGCCTGCACGCTCGTAATTCACGATAATGACGCCACTTGGGGAGACTTTGCTATCCGTCACCTTGAACGCCGCCGGGATTGTGCCATCGGCAAACAACCGCTTTCCACCGCCCAGCGTCAGCGGATAGATCATCAGCCAGAACGCATCGACCAGATCATGCTTGATCAGCGTCTGAATGAGATTACCACTTCCCCAAACGTGTAAATCCGGCCCTTGTTGTTGCTTGATTTTGATGACTTTTTCCGCAATATCTCCGCCAATAAACACGGAGGGCTGCCATTCGTGAGAAGTCATGGTATTCGAGGCGACGTACTTGGTCGCCGCGTTGACGCCCGGCCATGCGTCTGCATGTTGCGGCCAGTACGGCGCCCATATTTCAAAGGTTTTGCGCCCTAACAACAGGTCGAACGGCATGTTCATCTGCCTTCTCAGTGCCGTTCCAAGAATCGGGTCGGAATATGGCGCTATCCACCCGCCATGCGCGAAGCCACCGCTGGTATCTTCCTCTGGCCCGCCTGGGGCTTGTAGGACACCATCAAGGGAGATATGTTCAAGCACAGTAACTTTTCTCATGACTGAGTTCCTCCAACATCTTGGTTTATCGGGTAAAAAATGACGCCTGCAGAAACCGCATACCGGCCAATATCTGATTGGCCCGCCGCTCGGTTAGCGTCCCAATGTAGCCACCCAACTGTGTTTTATCCACTGTAGAGACTTTCGAAACTTCCACGACGCTTTGCCTGGGTAAGTTTGCTTCACCCGCATCAAGTAATACATTACCAGGAGTGTTTGCGCGCTTCATATTGGTTGTCAATGCGCATACAACCACAGTATTGATACGGCTGTGGTTAAAGACATTATCTTGAATGACTACATGGGGATGGCGAATGCCCGGTTCCAACCCAGTCAGGTCTTCTAACTGCACCCAGTAAATATCACCTTGATTGATCACCAATCGACCTTCGCCGATTTGCGTTGCTGGTTTCGCATCCTGCCAGGACGTTCTTGCTTGTTCGTCTGGATCGGGCTGATTCTGCTCCATCATAACGATCTCATCCAGTAGCGTTTGACTTTTTGATCTTTCCCAAAGGGGTGCAAGGCCCTGTATTACGCCTTGACTTCCGGCGTTTGTCGAATCTCTTTGACGATCTGTCCCCAGTTCAGGATCACGTTGAGAACGATGCCGAGTAGCGCCACGCCGACCAGCGCAGGCATCTCGAAGTCGCCGACGCGCAACCCATTCGCAAATGTTTGCAAAGTCTTCACCGCTGCAGCAAGAGAAGCGGGCGCGGCGGCAAGGTCTTCGGGTTTAATCCCGGAGAGAATCGGACGGACAAATTCGACAACGATGCCTGCCGTCATCAGCGTGCCCATTGACGCGATCATGACCTGATTGCTCTTCTTGCCCATGTCAACATTCTCTGTGCGGAGCAGGTTGAATCCGGCCCATGCAATCATTCCAAACAACAGGAATGTGGCGCCGCCCAGGATTCCGGATGGGATTGACAGAATCAGGGGTGACAGCTTGCCAATAAAGCCGGCGGCCATCGCCAGAAGTCCCGCAATATACATCACCCGCAGACTGAATACGCGCGTGATGGCAAAGACGCCCATGTTCTCCCCGTAGGTGACGGACGGCGTGCCCGACCACGACAGTGCGTTGGCGATGCCATCTGCAATCAGGCTCCGCGAAGCCCGTGGTATGTAGTTGCGTCCGACGATGCTGCCTGTTCCCTGCAGATGTCCCAGATGCTCCATCAGAACAGCGGTCACGGTAACGAGCGCCATCGGGATGCAGGCGCGCAAATCAAACACCGGCAGCACCAATCTGGGGAGTATAAACAAAGGCGCAGCAATCACCTGCGACAGATCAACCTGCCCCAGAACCAGCGCAATGATGTACGCGATCACAATCGACAGTAATACTGGCAACGTGCTGAGCACACTCCCCTGTTTGAATTTT
This sequence comes from uncultured bacterium, assembly GCA_903921365.1. Lineage (GTDB taxonomy): Bacteria > Chloroflexota > Anaerolineae > J036 > Brachytrichaceae > CAIXPS01. Next base: position 13,115 of record CAIXPS010000023.1, read on the forward strand.
GTGGCAAACACGATACCGAGGACAAATGTAAGCAAGGCCAGCGGCAGATTGGACATCGCCATCGAATAGGCCGTTGGCGCAAGCAGCAGCCCGATCGCGATAACCACCATTGCCAGCACGATCGGCGGCATCAGAATGTTGATCCACCGAAACCCGATCAGGCGCACCAGCAACCCGACCAGAATCGACACCAGACCAGCGACGATAATTCCACCGGCAACCATTCCCTGGTTTCCCCACGACGCGCCCATGACATATGAAATCGTGGCAATGTAACTGAAGCTCGTGCCCATGTAGGCCGGCACCCCTGTTAGTCGAGTGTAGATCAACGTTCCCACACCAGAGGTAAACAGTGCCATGCCCGGATCAAGATGCATCAAAATCGGCGCGACGATATTCGCGCCCGAAGCCGTCAGCAAGTGTTGCGCCGCCTGCCAAATGGATCGGCCAGGACCCATTGTCTCTTCGGGCATCACTTCAACAACCTTGTCGGTGTTCTTGTTCCAGAGCTTGCTCAATGCGGATATAGATGTGGATGTGGGCGTAGACGTGGACATAATTCTCCTTCTGCGATCGGTAAGAGTTTTTGACGCGCCAACAGGCAGCGAGGCATGTGTTGGCAGCCTTGCTAAATGTCGCAAGGCTGCGGAGAGTTTACTTCAAATTGCAAGGATCGGCCAACCGATGAATTCACCGATTAGAGGACGTGGTAGGTGTTATATACCTCGCGCAGGGATTTACCCGCCAGAAGGGCGTCGCGTGTGAGGTTCTCCATGCCCACTTTCTCCATCGCGCGCGTCAATACCTCTTTTTCAACGGCTTTGGGTATCACGACGATGCCGTCATAGTCGGCATAGATCATCTCTCCGGGGTGCACCAGGACTTCACCACATCGAATCGGCACGTCATAGGCTTGCACGCGCCCTCTGCCCTTTGAGTCGAGTGGGCCGATACCCGCATAATAAATCGGGAATCCCATGTCGATAATGCGGGTGCAGTCGCGGATCATCGCATCGCACACACAACCCACGCACCCGTTGCGCTTCGAGATTGTCGACATCAACTCGCCCCACGGCGCAATCGTGCCGCTATAGTCCGTGGAGTGAACCAGCACATCGCCGGGTTTTAGCGAATCCACCACGTCGATCTCGCCGCCATAGGGATCCTCCTCCACGACATAGTCGGTCTCCATCCAGCGGACGGTGCGCGCGCGGCCAACAAAACCGCAGTTGCGGATATCAGGCAGTAACGGGCGCAGGCGAGGCGCCATCGCCTGGTTCCGATATCCAAGCGAGTCGAGGATGTCGCACACCGCGGGAACGTAGAGGTTGGCCTTGATAAAAGCGACGATCTCCTGATCAGTATCAAACATGAAGTGTCTCCTGGTTTTAAAGAGCGAAAACAAAATGGGCAACGGCATGACCGGCCACGACGACATGATGGGCGACCACAAGGGTATGCCCCAGTGACCGGCCATGGCGATAGGAAGGGCGACCGCAAGGGTACGCCCCTACCATGACCTCAATGCTGGACTGTGCCGTCCGGGGTGATGGAGGTGACCCGGCTGGCGCCTTCAAATGCCACCGCGCGCAAACTGGTTTTGATCACCTCGCCAGCAGCCAGCGTTACAGCGGTGCCGTTGGCGATGGCTTCTGCCAGACCGCCGGTCGGATAGCTTGTCCATGGTTCAAGCGCGACCGTGTGCAGGCGTCCCCACCACGGGTATCCTTGCGCCACATTGCCAAGCTGTTGCCAATACCAGATATAGCGATACAGATGGTGATCAAACCGCAGCCCGAAGCCGAGGTTGCGCTCCTGGTTTCTGATGGCATACCAGCCATCCGTCAATTCGGCCAAATAAGCCATCTCCTGGGCTTGAATCGCGCCAAAAGGCAATACCACACTCGCATCTACTGGTTGACCCTGTGGCGACACGCCATTAGGCCATTCGTGGGCTGTATCCGGGGCATAGAGACGAGGCTCGTAATTCGGCTCTGCCGAACCCACCAGCAGACGCCGCGCAGGAGCATCAATAACAGCGCCTTCATCGAGGAATGGCCGCCCGAAGGCGACGTGCTGCCCCCACATCAGGTGCATGGTCTCGCCGGCCTCATTCGTGACCTGTTCATCAATCTCCAGGACGGCGCGACCCGCAGTCAAACGCATGGTTTTCTCAACGAAGAAAGGCGTGCGGATCGGGCGCACCCAGAACTTCGCGGTAACGCTTGCGGGCTCATCCTCGACGATCGCGCATTCCCACGGGATCAGGCTGACCTCGCCATGCTGCCCGAATTCCGCGCCCTTGTAGGTAGAGTACGGGCCGCCATTTGGCAGAATGTCATTCCAACCACCGCTGTAGTAATCGAGAAACGGGCCGTTGGTTGGCGTGGATACCACGCCTTTGTTCGGGTTGCGCAACCCGTTCGGCATGAACAACAGATAGTCGAGGTCGCGCGGCTTGTAACGAAACTCGACAATATCGGTCCCTTTGCCAACAAGAACGACGACGCGAAGCAACTCATTTTCGAGAATGACGGTGCGCATCCCGTCAACAGTCCAGGCGTCGGAGATACGGCACCCGTGATTACGCGGCTTTCCCAGGCTCATCTTTACCCTCCAGAAATATGATTAGCGGATTCCGAGCAATGCGAAACTATCCCTGTTGAGGATGTCATCGATCACCGCCTGCGATACTCGCGGCAATCGGGTTCCTTCCACGAGATGGTTCACATTTTGAAGACCTTCGATCGACTCCCGACCTTTGGCAAACGGATAATCGGTGCCAAAGAGAAGTTTGTGCGTCACCTTGTATTCCTGCGCCGCGATCAGCATGTTGTAAAACTGCCATGGCCTGTAATACAGCGCGGAAATATCGGCATACAGATTGGGATGTTTGCGGATCACGACCAGGCACTCTTCGCAGAAGGGATGACCCACATGCGCAAGCACCATTTTTAACTCTGGATACTTGATCCCGATCTCATCCCAAAGCCACGGCCGGCTGTATCCCAGAGGCGCCTTGCTGTTGTAAGTCGTGCCGCAATGGGACGTGATCGGCAACTGGCGCTTCTGGCAGTAGGCGTATACGGGGTCGCAGCGAGAGTCGCGTGGATCGACACCCGCATAGATCGGGCCCATTTTCACGCCGCTCAGTCCCAGCACCTCAATGCCATGCTGAAGTTCCTCCATGTAATGGGGCTGCGTCGGGTCGCATCCCGCATAGCCGCGCAGCTTATCCGGCGCCCTGGAGATGAACTCCGCGAGGTACTGGTCGGGCACCCAATACCCATTCAGGCGCGCCTTCATCCCAAACAGGATCACCTTTTCAAAAGGTTCCATGTCGGCCATCAGCGCATCGAACTGCACCGTCAGGTCAATAGGGACTCCACGGGAAATATCAGCCTCGCGCACCGTCTCGGGCGCGAAGTGAAGCTCCTGATCCCAGGCGTGCGCGTGTGCGTTCTGCATGCATCCTCCTCGGCATTACCACTCGATGACAATATCAACCCCATTCGACTCGTTTGGGAATTCCAGCAAGGCGGTGTGGGATGGCTCATCCCAGTCACACGCCTGATCTGTGCTGTCTCGCGTCGCATGCACTGGCTTCGCAGGCAACTTCACGCGGATGGCGCAGGTCGTCTGCCCCATGCCAGCGACGTTGAACGCGAGGCCATGCTCAGAGACCGTCTCGCCCGTAATACGACCCGCTGCAGCTATCACACACGCTCGCTCTTGCTCCGCATATCGCGACAGGTCTGCCAGCAGCCAGCGCGTATCCGGCGCAATGATGGGATCGCGAACGACCTTCAAGTGCGCATCGTACAGGTTCACGTACAGACCCGCTAATACAACGGGCGGCGCCTCGGGCGTCTCATCCATTCCACCCGCACTGACGTAAGGTCCGCGCCTGAATACCAGAGCGCTCGTCTCGCTCCACGGCAGGTTCAAGCGCTCACGCGCCAGTTTTACCTGCTTCAGGACAACGTCAGCGCCATCGGGCCGGTGTGCCAGATCCGCCGGCGACGATGGATCCAGGATGACGACCCCTTTGCCACTTGCAAAGCAACCCACATCGGGAGGCGTTCCCAATCCGAGTTCGGTTGTCAGGTGCGATTGAGGCGTTGCCGGCGTCCGGCCATTGTCATTCCACCACTCACGCGCGTTATCGTACGCGTCGCCTGAGCCAAAGATCACCAGCCCATTCCCTTGACGAACCCACTCAGCCAGTGCCGTGTGAATCGCCGGGCTGGACGGCTTCATGCCTTCATACGTCAAAACGAGGACGCGGATCCCATCCAGATAGGCGCCATAGCTTCCCGCTAAACGCTCCAACTGCACAAACGACAGCCCATTGCCATGTTTGATCAAGGGCATCGCCAGGCCGTAGAACGACGACATATCAGGATCGCTTGGCGTCGGGTCGCCGCGCTGATACATCAGCGTATCGGCAATCGCAAGGCCGACGCCGGTCTGTCCGCACAGCCACTCGTACTCACCCGGCCAGTCCATATCCGCCAACGCGTTGAAGACAACCTGTAGCTCAGTCGCATAACTTGCGGGAATGTATTCGCGATCGTCTGTCGGATTATGGTAGAAGGCCGATACTGCATCGCGCAACCGCGCCGCTTCCTGCGTGTCAGACCAACCTGCGAGGTGTTTGTAGAATGCAAATGCTCCGCCAAGAATATCGCCGAAGCGCAGTTCGCTCGATGTCTCCGCCAGATTGGCGAAACCCAACGTCTCCTTTTGAATATCCGCCCAGTGATCACGGTGGAAGGCCGCGAACTCGACCATCGCTAGGCGCGTCGTCGCGGCGAGTTCCAGGTTGCCGCTTCGCTCCAGGCGATCCACATAGGCGTCAACTATGGCGGACAGGGGCTTGCCATCCTGGTTTTCGCGAGGATAGGAGCGTGTGAACACTCGCGACGGCCACGGCATGATCTCGAAGCGGGTGTTGTCCGCTGAAAGCAGCGAGGCCGTGACGTCGCACTCCCAGCATTGCCGGTAGTCATCCCACGAGTAGTTCGGGTTGTCCTCGATTGGGTCGGCCAACTGCCACACTCGCAGCGGCGTCCCGCGCACCATTGCGCCGCACGAGGCATATTCGCAGTAACCCGCCTCAAACGTGCGTTGTTTCGTCAGTCCCCGATACACGTTCGGGGTGCGCGACGTGCCGGTCCAGACCTGTCCAATGATGCCGTCGCAATCGGGGATTTGCAGCAACTGTGACTCAGGGCTGACAATGCGCCAGTGCGCATAGTTCAAGAGGCTGTGTGTGGGCACATAGCACTTGAAGTCATTCACCCCTTTCTCGCGAGCGTAGCGCTTGATATCCGCACACAGATAAGACACGGCGCGGGTATACAGATACTGCTTGAGCTTCTCACACCGATAGCGGGCATCCGGGGACGACGCCGGATCCTGCCACACTTCGCCGTAATACGCCAACCATTCGCGCTGGAAGCCTTCTTCGTAACCCGCCCGAACCCAGAATTCAGGCTCTTCCAGGTGAAGCGCCAGAGCGCCAGCATCAACGACGCGCTGAAGTTTCTCGGCCAGATACCGGACGTAGGACATGCTGGGCATCATGTAGTAGATGTCATGTCCCTGCGCAATACCATGCTCAAGCCGGAAGTTGCCCGAGGCAGTCTGAGCGTCATCGTAATGGGTGACGCCGTCCCATTCGCCGCGCACATAGTCCGCGTAGCTACCCCACGAGACACCGGTCATCACGTGCAGGCGATAGCCCGCCTTCCCCCACCCGGCCATTCGCGACTCAAAGCCATTTTTGTCACCATGGGCGTCGCGCCCAAGACCGTACACCATTGCAACATCGGCCTTACTGTCGATACGGGGGTCGTATGGGCCGCCCTCCTGGAAAGAGGTTCTTTCTTCTGATGAATTGCGCGCGCGCATAGGGTTATTTCTCCTGTCTAACGGTTCAGATCAGCGTGAAAGGAGCAACGGGCCGAGTGTCATCAATACCTTGATCGCGACAATGATGATCAAAAACAGCAGGATGCCGCTATAAGTGCGCCTGAACTTGTTGTCAAGACTACGTTGTTGGCGCAAGAGGCGATACACGAAAAGGTAAATCGCCAAAGTGGCCGCGCCGGCAGCAACGACCTGCCATGGGTTGTTTGCCACCAGCAGGATTCCGACGCAGAGCGCGGTTCCAGCCGCCCACCCGACGGTCAGAAGCTGGGTGTTGCGCGGGCTGCGCGCAGCCATGGTCCGGATCGTCTGCCAGCCTGCCAGTACTTCCCGCGCGCTTGCATAATCCTGCAATTGCACAGGCACCCACAGAAACCGAATCTGGTCTTTGGTCATCACCAGGATGCCCTTGTCGGTCTCAAACAGTCCGGTGACCTCAGCCCGGTTGATCCTGAATGCTGGAGCGCCTTTCCGCAAGGGATGCAGAGCCATTTGCTGGCGGTCAATGCGGTCATGGCCAAGTGAGATCACCAGGTCTTGCAATCCCTTCTGATACTGGCGCACCTGCTTTATCAGTCGGACTGCGATTATGACAGCGAGGACGACCACCGCCGCAGCCATGACCAGCACATTTGAGGGCGCACCCGCTGTAGCGTACTGGGTCTGGCTGAGATAGACGCTGGCAAGCGTGACGACGACTACCATGACGCCGCCAAAGATCACCGCGAGTCTAACGGTCAGGGCGCGCACGAGCGCCGCACCCTGTATCGGATCAATTGTGTATGTTTTCATTCCTTGTGCGGAGTGCTTGCCCGATCAAGCATAGCTGAACACTATGGCCTGATGGCCTGTCACCGAGGGCACAGTCACTTCACCCGCCATCACCGGCAGTTCCTCGCCGGATGGCGCCAGATAGACGCGCGTAACTGTCTCTGCGACGCGCAACTTCACGGGCACTTGATGCAGCACTGGAATATCCTCAATCACTGAACAGCGCCCGCGCTGCAACGGCGGCGCATACATCAAGTGCACCACATACCGCGCGTGTTGCGGCTGATGCACGACGCTGACTCTTCCAGCACTGGGGAGATGCGTCGTGACGACCGGCTGGGTGTACACAAGCTTCAGCGCGTTGATGAACAGTTGCCGGTGCACGCGCGCGCCGTGAAGATAGTACATCTCGCCAAGTGCGTGCGCCAATGACACGCAGTTACCCTTGCGCCACACGGCAGGTTGTGCAGAGTTATCCTTTCGATAGGGCGTGTTCTGATGCGAGCAATAATGCCCATAGGTGCGGTCAAAGTATGGCTCGCGAATGTGTGCCAGGACTTGCGCATCCGGGTCCGTAACCGCGACGCGAATCGCCCCACTGTAGTTCAGGAATGGCGACGCCGGCAAGTCGTGAGCAATACCAATAGCGCCTTGCGTCCGAGCAGTTGTCGAATCGACAACAGTGTAATCAATCTTGTAATTGGCAGGCCCGACATAGTCCGCGCCGGTATCCAGCATAAACGCCGCGCGGGACTGATTCAAGGCGCCAGCGCCGAGGATAACGAGACTTCCTCCGTTGTTCACATACTCAGTGAGCAACGCCACATCACTTCTTTGTAGGGGCGAACCCTTGCGGTCGCCCTCCGTCATGTGGTCGCCCTCCACCAATTTGTCGCCCTCCGTCATGTGGCAACCCCCCGGTAGGATGACGGTCGCAAAATGCGACAAATCGCGTTGCGGTGAGACGACCTCAAAATCGAGCTGGCTCTCCATCAGCATGTTGGCGACGCCCTGATCGTCGGGCATGTTGCCGCTCAGCCACAACCCAAGGTTGGATGCCGGTTTGCCATCCAGCCCATACTGCTCAATTTGCTCGATGTATGCATAGGCTTCGCCGATGTTTTTGTAGGTAGACAAGTCCATGGCGCCGTTCGGGTGAAGCTGATCGCCAAAGGAACAGCGCGCGCCATAGGCAATCATGCACGCCGCTTCGAACTTGATCGCATCCGGGTGTTTGAAGCCGCCAAACTCGCCCCAGTTGGTGTGGAACTTGCCGCTCATGGCCAGGTAATCCTTCCCCGTGTTGGCGAAGTAACGGGCGCGAATCGGAAACTTATCGTAACCGCCCCAGCTTGTGGGCAGGTCCTCAAGCTCGAAATGCGTATCGCCGACATGCCATTGCGGGTGATACTGGCTCGCGCCGCCGTTGTAGAAAATCGTCGCCTCCGGCCAGCGGGCATGGATAACGGCGTTGCACTCGGCCATGAACTGCTGCCACTTCAGATCGTTGTAGCGGCTGGCGGCGGCGTCATCTGCCGGGTCGATGCCCGCCGCGCGCATTGCGTCGACGCAGTTCGGGCAATAGCACGGGTCGCGAAAGCAGATGTCATAGAAGAAGCCGTCGACACTATAGGCATCGCAGATCTCCTTCGTCTGAGCCACGATATGCTCACGGTACGATCCGCTTGGGCATAGGTTCTTCCACGACACGGTGGGCTTTGGATCCTCCGGTTTGGCATTCACATCGTAATTCGTCGTCTGAATCGACCCGTCCTTATTGATCGCCAGCCATTCGGGGTGAGTCTCCGAATCTGTCGCTGACCAGCCAACCGTGTAATAGATCGGAACGCGCACCCCTATCTCATGACTGGCTTCGATCTGCTCTTTGAGTAGATCGCGCCTTAACGCGGGGTGCGGTTTGCCGATGGTCGTCGGATAGTAGCTCCAACTGTGGTGGCACTTGGCAAACACGGTAATCGAGTTCAGGCGCCCTGCGCGCAACGCCTCTTGCCATTGCGCCTTGTCGAAGCCAGCGCCGACATCGGGAATCAAGTCTGACGTATGGAAATCCAGATGTACTTGTCGAGAAGGTAGTTTTATCATTGGATGTGTGAAACTGGGAACAGGTCAAGGGTCGGGCAGAGGCGCACAGAGAACGATGTCTCAACCGGTTTTAGCAGGTATTTCTCGAGGGGGGCTGGCCCGCAGCTGTTGCTGCCCAACCCGTTATGCGCGTGATCCAGTAGGAGAACCGTCTCATCGCGTTCTTTCAACTCGTAAGTGTGCTCGGCGCGCGTCAGGTCCTCCGGTGTGTAATGATGCGCGCTGACATTGATCAGCGGTGGCTCTGCATCCTTTGCGGGTTGACCATGGCTCTGCATTCCTTGCGGAACGATGAGTAATCCAGCGCCTTGCACATTTGTCAGCGCCGCCCAGCGCACATCAGTTTTGTTGCCGTTCTCCTGTGGCCGGATATAAGGCACGTGCTGCTCAGCGACCGTCCCATGATATACACCGACGCGCGCACTTTCCTTGCGATCGATATAGCTCTCATGCGGCCCACGGCCATACCATGTGAATCGATCGAAACCATGCGGCAGGCTAAGCTGCAGCCCAAGACGCGGCAGCACCGGCAGGCCTGCGCGCGGGGTGACGTGGGTATCGATGACGACGTCGCCGTTGCCGTAGAAGGTATAGATGAAATCGCAACAGAACGCGGGCGCGAGTGAGTAACTGGCGTAGGTCACTGCGACTTTGATCACCACCGCCTGCGGTTCCGCAGACACTAATGAAACGCCCTGCAGGCGCGGCGTCAAGCGGTCGTATCCGGCGCGCAGCCATTCTTTGGCAATGTGGACATCGTTGTCCGTAGGCGCGCGCCAAATGTTCAAACGCGGACCTGCGGCGAGAAGCTGCAACCCGCCATACTCCCAACTGGTCAACAGCCCTGACCACTTGGAGAGCGTGATTGTAGAGTTCTCACCGCTCACCGTAAAATCCTGCGCCGACTCGGCGACATGCACTATAGGCATCCGTGCCGTCGGGATCACCGCAGGCGCCGCGATAGTCACAGGCAGCTCGAACTGCGCCCATGCCACTTCGTGACCCGCCTGCGCCCATCGCGTTGCAGCAGCCAGCGTAAAGCGGATAGTGAGCCAGTATGTCTCGCCGGGCTTCGCAACCGGCACTGTATACGGAATATCGAACATTTCGTCTTTGCCCGCAGACGTGCCCAGCGGCGGCAGGACGCCTTGCTGCGTAATTTGGCCTTGCATCCCTTGCGGGTCGCCGTCGCATGTAATGCTCCACTCAAGCCCCAGATGCGCCAGGCTGGAAAACGCATAGCGGTTGACCACCTTGAACTGGCCCATGGTCAAGTCCATCGCCTCCACTTTCACGGGTTCGATGATTTTCTTGTACTCGATCAGTCCGGTATGCGGGATGCGATCCGGGAAGTTCAGGCCATCGATGCAGAAATTCCCGTCATTCGGGTGATCGTTAAAGTCGCCGCCATAGGCGAACCATTCCTCGCCCTCTGCGGTGTGACAGCGGACGCTGTGATCCACCCACTCCCAGACGCACCCGCCGATCAGTCGCGGGGATGCGTAAATGGCGTCCCAATACTCTTTGAGGTTGCCCGGACCATTGCCCATGGCATGCGCATACTCGCACATGAAATAAGGGCGCGGATCGGCTTTCTGACCTTCCTGGATCACCCGCTCGACTGTTGGGTACATCTGGCTGACGACATCGACCAGCGCGGCGTCAAAAGCGCCTTCGTAGTGGATCAAACGGGATGTGTCACGCCGGCGAATCCATGCGGCCATCGCATCGTGATTGCGCCCATATCCTGACTCGTTGCCCAGCGACCAGAAGATGACGCACGGGTGGTTCTTATCGCGCTCCACCAGCCGCTCGGCGCGATCGAGATAGGCGGCCTGCCATTCTGGATCATCAGATATCTGGTTGAGGTTGCCGCTGATGGCAAAGCCGTGACATTCCAGGTCGGCTTCATCGACGATGTACAGGCCATACTCATCGCACAGATCGCACCAGCGCGAGTCGTTCGGATAGTGCGAGGTGCGCACCGTGTTGATGTTGTGCTGTTTCATCAACACAATATCCTGCACCATCGACTCATACGGCACGGCATGTCCCAGATCGGGATGCGTGTCATGGCGGTTGACGCCCTTCAGCTTCACTGCGACGCCGTTGACGAGTAACTGCTGATCCTTGACTTCCACCTGGCGAAAGCCGACGCGCACACTCTCAACCTCCAGCACATCTCCGTTTGCGTCAGTCAGCGTCAGCAACAAGCTATAGAGGTTGGGTTCTTCCGCCGACCACTTGCGTGGATTTGTTACACTCGCGTGGGCGCGCAATACCCTGTCCGCGCCGGGGTTCAGGGGGGCGATTGGGTCAAAGGTCAATGCCGTGACGAGCGCGCCTCCACTGCTTTGTTCCCCATTGGCGTTGAAAAGCTCAGCACTGATAGACAGCCCAGCGATTGCCGTATCCGTATAGTTTTTGAGTGCAACCTCGACATCGAGCGTGGCATCGATGTATTGATCATCCAGGAGGGTGCGCACAAACACATCACGCAGATGCGCGCCGGGTGTGGCAGTGAGTGTGACATCGCGGAATATCCCGCTCAAACGCCACATATCCTGATCCTCCAGATAACTGCCGTCGGACCACTGAAACACCTGCACCGCGAGCGTGTTGACGCCGCTTTGAACGAGGCCGGTGATATTAAACTCCGCCGGCATGTGCGGGCCTTTGCTGAAACCCACCTTCTGTCCATTCAGCCACACATAGAAGGCTGAGTCGACGCCATGGAAGGTCAGGAAGATTTGCCTGCCGCCCCATCCTGCCGGGAGGTCGAACGTGCGGCGGTAGTGGCCCACCGGGTTATCCTGTGGCACATGCGGTGGATCAACCGGAAATGGATAGGCTACGTTCGTGTAATTCGGGCGGCCAAAGCCATGCAGTTGCCAGTTGCCCGGGACAGGTATCCAATCCCACTGGTCCGTGGAAAAGCCGGGAATCTCAAAACCATACGGCGCCTCATTCGGAGACCCGACATAGCAAAACCGCCACATCCCGTTTAATGATTGGAAACAGGGCGATGCGTTTCGGTCGCCCTGCAGTGCAGTTTGTTGTGTCTCAAACGGGGTCAGGGTTGCATGCGCCGGTTCCCTGTTGCGCGACAAAATGCTGGGATTCTCCCAGTCATGCGGTGTGTTCATGCTGTCTACGATGCCTCCGTATTCATACTTCATACTTCCAATTTCATAATTCGCACTTCCAATGCCTGCTATCCTTCAGGTGGGTGAATCAGCTTTCAGGCGTTCGATCACCTGTTTGAATGCAGCCATCGGTTGTGCGCCGACGATGCCATAGCGGTCGTTCAACACATAGGTCGGCACACTGTTTACACCGATGCTCTGCGCATCAGCAATCAGATCCTCGACGACCTGCCGATAGGCGCCACTTTCGACAGCCAGTTGCATCGCATCAGCATCCAACCCGACTTCTGTGGCGGTCGCTCGCAGGATATCCCACGCGCCAATATCCAGGTTTTCACCGTAATACTTGCGAAAAACGACGCGGTGAAACTCGATCCCTTTGCCTTGTTCACGCGCATATTCGGTTGCTTCGTGCGCAAGACGAGGATTCGGTATCCAGGTCGTCGTTACCATCGTCAGCCCTTGCATTTCGGCCATACGCTTCAATCGGTCGCCGGACTGTGCCGCCTTGGCCCGTATATACTGAGGAACTTCTTGCCCGCCTTCCGGCATGTCCGGCCTGAGTAAATAGGGCAACCACTCCACTTGCGCTCCGTATTCTTTCTGCACCTGGTCGACCACGCCCTGGCCGACATAGCACCATGGTCAGACATAGTCGGAATAAATCGTCAGTTTGATATCCATGCAGCGATTGTACTGCGTGGACGCCCATTACGCTCTCGCTTGGCGGTTCGACAAGACGCTCAGCAACGGGCTGATAAATCGTCGCGGCGGAAGTGACGCGATCAGGGCAGCGGTCTCAACCGGGCTGGAACACTCGTCGAGAAAGCGGAAGATGCGATCGATCGGGTTATGGCGAAATAGCGCTGCAAAGACCGGAGCGATGGCCTGTCCCTCCTTGCGCATAAGGCGCAACATGAGCGAGTCGCACCATTTATTAAAGGCGGGATCAGCAGGAACGTCGAAGGGGTGGCCTGCCTGCAGCAGCGATCGCACGATGGCGGCAGAGTCGCGTTGAATTCTGAGGAAGCTGTAACCTGTGCTGCATTTAACCCGCCCACCCTTCGCGCCGATGGACATCACATGCTGACCCAGACGGCGTTGAAAGGGATAGTCGGTCAGCGGCACGGCGCCGTTTTCCTCGCTGACAATGTCATACTCCTGGATTCCAAGGACTTTGGTCAGGTAGGCGCCGATCGCCGCTTCGTACTCGTGCTGTTTGAGGACATTTTCGGAGAAAACGGTGTACTCGACAAACGCGTGACACTCGCTGTAGGGCATGACGTAAAAGAAACGCATCAACCCATCCTGCGGCGTGCGAAAGTCAAACAGGCGGGCAGCACGCGGGTCAAACGCAATCGTCGGCGTTTTGATCTCCCAGCCCTTGAAGTGCATACGCAGCCACGGATGCCCCGCTATCTGCTGTTTCAGCCCGCCAAAGCGAACAACGCTATCAAACACAATCCCGCCGGTGTGCGCGTTCTCGCCAACTGTCACGCGCGCAGTATCCTCAGCATCCTCCACGCTCTGCACGACGCCGCGCACAAAGGTGATATTGGGGCATGCCTGCAACTGACTCACGGCGTAGTTGTAGAAGTTGGCCCCGTGCATCAGTTTGTACTCGTAGTCGCCAAGACCGTAGCGGCGCTGGAACGACGTTGAAACAAAATCGATCTGGCGCCAGGTGTGGTGGACGACGCGATCGAACAGCGTGGGTTGATTCGTCCAGAAACCCCAGTTTCGATTGAGCTGGTCGTCGTCGTCTTTGTCGATGATGAGTATCCTGCGCTCGCGCAATGGGGAGAGCATCAGGTGATACGCGAGGCTAAGCCCTGCGGCGCCCGCGCCGGCAATGATGTAGTCATAATCTGGCATATCTGATTAGTTGGTCAGACTATATTCATACTTCATACTTCCAATTTCATAATTCACACTTATTTCTTCGGCGTCGGCACAAGTGTGACACTCAGCGGCGCCGTCGGCGACGGGATCGGCGTGGGCACTGATCCACTGCAGAAAGTGCACAGGCTGTCGGCTCGAACCGACGCATGGCAGTGATCGCTCTCATTTTGCACCCAGTCAAAGCCGGCGCAGGACGCCAGCGCGCATAGCCGATCCAGCTTTTCCGGATCGGGCGGGCTGGTGACCAAATCAATCGAGCGGCCCTCGAAGTGCAGCGAATACTTCTTCTTCATGTCGGGCTGGTTTGGATCCTGCTCGCCGGTGGAGTCATAGGCGGCCGTGACCAGCAGGCGAACCGTCCCATCCCACTCGCTCTGCACCATATTGCGCAACCGCGTCAGCGGCAACAGCATCGCCGGATGCAACATGCGATCTTCGAGCGAGAACGGCTGTGGTTTGTGCTCAGCAAAGCCGATCTCTGGATCGCGGTCAGTCATCAGCAGCCCGTAGGCGCATGAATCTCGCTGGACCTGACACATCATCGGCCCGGCAGCTTCGTCCTCGGTCATGGAGTAGCTTCCACTGGCGGAGATATGGAGACCTGGCACCAGCCGGATCAATGAGCATGTGGCTGACGATTTGGCCGACAGCGTTGGCGCGACACCGGCGTAATCATAGGTGGCGACTGGCGACGCGGTCGCGATAGCGGTCACGTTGCTTGAAGTCAGGTTTTGAGGGACAGGCGTGTCCTCGTAGATGCGCACGATGATCGTCTGCGGCGTCGGGTTGCCGCCGCACGCGACCACTAGAAACAGCAGACACGTAAATGCCACGCTGGCAAACAGCCTGCGTTGTCGTGATCCTGAGGCATACCCCATACGAACCGAATTGTACGACAGGCGACCATACAGTAAAGGTCGCCTGCCGAATCCTTAATTAACGGTTACCGTTATGGTTTGAGTAAACATGTGGCTAAACATATCGGAAACTGTCACTGTAATACTCTCTGTCTTAGGTACTCCTGCGCCATTCCATTGAACATTGGCAGTGCTTGTATTAGTGTGGGAGTTCAGATTGATCCCACTTGGTGTGCCACCCGTTGGGTTCGTCGCAACCCAACTGTATGTAACTGGCTGAGTTGCGTTTATGGGTGACACCGACGCAGTAAAAGCACAGCCGCCACTAAAGCACGGATTGGGCACAGGGCCGCTAAGAACAACACCCGTAATGGGCACAGTAGTCACCCCAAGTGTATCCGTGTAACTATTGTCTGCCAGTGCTGTTGGCGTCTCTGGCGTAGATGATGTTATCACTGCAGTTGCACTGAGCGCCGATGGCGGCAGCATGATTGGCGATGTTGCCGTAAACATGATTTGATAGGGTTGTCCCAGTGCCATTTGGCTGGTGCTCGTGGCTGAGAACACAATAGTGTTCGAGTAGACGCCAGCCTGTACTTGATTAAAGCCCGCCGGTAATGGGGAAATTACACTACCGATCGTATATCCAGGATTTGGCGGCTTCAACGTGCTCGTGATGAAGACATTCCCTGCCATCGTCGGGCCATAGTTTGTGAAGACCAGCGTGTACGTGATGTTATCGCCCGCATTGATGGCAGCCTGAGGTTTGATCGAAATCGCCAGATTGGCCTGTGCCAATAAAACAGTGACCAGCGATGCGGTGTTATTCGTCTGCGTCAGGTCAGTTGTGCTTGCTTCAACGCTGGCTGTCACGCCAAGACTGCCTGGCGGGTTTATCAAAGGAGCAGTTGCTGTAAACACAACCTGATACTGGCCTTCAGTTAGAAATGGCGTCGAGTATGCAATGAGGGTTGATGTTTGTGACACCACTGTAAACCCTCCCGGCGCAGACACCGAGCCGCCAATGGCATATGCTGGCAGGTTGCTCGGAGTGAGTGTTGCCGTTACGTACACCTCGGACGCTGAAGTCGGCCCGTTATTGGTGAAGACCAGCGTATAGGTGACCGTTTCACCGACGTTGATCACTGGGATTGGAATGATGGATATAGACATATCCGCTTCTGGTATCAGTACCTGGTCGTTATTAATCGCTTGGCCGCCCTGGTTAACTGCACGGATGTTGATATTCTTCGTCCCACCCGTGGTCCATGTAAACGTGGCTGTTGCAGTGATACTTGTTACCGTCACAGTCACTGGAGTTTGTCCATCCGCGGTAAACGTAAAGGTGATAGGCACCGTCGCATTCTGTTGCGTTACCGTTGCAGTCAGAATACATCCACTATTAACTACGCAGGTTGTAGGCCGTATGAAGCTAACGGCTCCAGGCCCAACTGGCACGATATCGGTGGAGGCGACATCGGTATTGCCGCCGGGCGTGGGATCCACAGTCAATGACGTGATCGTCACAAAGTTAGTAAAAGAAGGCGGCGGTGTCGTGACTGGCGTCGTCGCGGTGAACTGTATCGTGCCGCTGGCGCCCGCGCCCATTCGCCCAACTCTCCACTTCAGGGGTTGGATGCCTGCATCCTGGTGGAAACCCAGCGGAAGCGGGCCTGTCTGATCATATAACAGACCGTCTGGCAGTGCATCCGTTATAACAACGCTGCTGGCAGTCGACGGGCCATCATTGGTGAAGACCAGGGTATACACAAGCGGGTCGCCTGCATTAACAGACGCAAGGGCCGCTTTGGATATCCGCAGGTGCGAGAACTTATCGACCTGGGTGCTTAAGGAACTGTGGTCATTCGACTGGTTGAAGTCCAAATCGCTTGTTGTGACCGAGATCACGTTTGTCAAGGAGGACACCGTCGCGGTCGGATCAACTCTGACAGCAATTGTAAACACGTTAGCGGCATTCACAACACCCAGGTTGCACTGCACCACACCCGCGTTATTCGCACAGTTTGCGGTCGACGTTGCAGATAGATACGCCGCATTTGAATCCAACGTGTCTGTAACAATCACAGTGTTTGCATTGTTGTTGTTCAGATTCGTCGCGGTGATGGTGTAGATGAGTCTGGACCCTGCGGTGGCGGTGGTAGGCAATGTTGCCTGTCCGATACTCATGTCCACATTCAACGGCACTTTCACCGTCACTGTGCTCGACAATGGAGTCTGGAACTCCGTCGTAGAAACAGTTGCCGTATTGGAGATTTGCCCTGTCAGGTTGGCAAACACCTGGCCGCTGAACTGAATTGCAGCCTTTGTCTTTCCCGACAATGTCTGCATTGTGCAGAACAACACAACGCCGCCATCGATCTGGTTGCAGATGGCGCCCGGCGCGTTCGACGTATCCGTCCTCTGCAGAGTGAAGTCGGCAGGCAATGTGTCGCTAAATGTCACGCTATTCGCGGTGGAGGTGCCGTCATTCGTCACCACAAGCGTGAAGGTAATGGGTTGCTGCAGATTGCTCACAACCTGGGGTGTGACGAGTTTGGCAAATGACAGCCTGACGTTACTCGTGATATACACGGTGGCGGTTGCGACGTTGTTTGTCGGGTTGATGTCATCGGCATCGCTATAAGTGTTCGCCTGATTTGCGACATCGCCAGCAACACCAGCACCCACCTCTGCGCCAATAGTCACGGTCGCGGTCGCGCCAGCACTCAGGACGCCGAGTGTGCAAACCACAGGGTTGACGGTATTACAGTCGCCTTGCGACGTATTTGCAGCGCCATGCGATGGGCCAATGTCCACGGTGACAACTTTTTGAGACTCAATCGTATAGTCATCCGTGTTGAAGTTTGCTTGATATTGGAAGAACTGGTTTGGCGCAACCCCAAGTGTGGCGGTAAAGCCGGTAGCAATGAGGCCGGGCGTAATAACGAAATAACTCGACGACAACCCATTGGGGCCGATAAATGGTTCGGTGCTGCAACTCGCCGGGCATGTTCGCACCTGGAATTTCACACTGCTGGCATTCGCCGGGGCGCGCAGATAGTGTTCCTGGATCTCTCCGCCGCTCAGTTCACGCTGGAACACGGCCACTTCATCCATACTTCCGGTGAATGTATTGCCTTGATAAGCCTCCAAGCCGATAAAACCATCAACGGAGGTCGATTGTACCGGTAGTGGGCTTGCAGTGCGGGTCATAACAGGCGTTCCATTGATATACAGAACCTGGTTTCCGCCGCTCTTCCACGTCATCGCCACATGCGTCCACGAGTTGTTGCTAATTGCGCCGCCCTGCAGGCTAAATGTTTGATTATTTGTATCGGCGACTTGCCCCAGCAGTTGCCCGGATTTGATCGCAAGCATGTATCCTGCAGGCGCAGGAGCCACGCAACAGAGAGTCCATTTGCCCATGATCATTTGATAAGGGCTGCTATTGGTCGGATTAATCCATGCTTCGACTGAGACGGAATCTACAACATTCAGAGCCCCACCATCCGGGATTTCAATATAGGAATTCGGTTGACTGTACGATGCGGAGCCATTAAAAATCCCTGTGCCTCCCATGATTGGCGCGCGATTAATACTGCTAAATATGTTCGCGATGTGTTTTGGCGAAGAATCGACCCAACTTGTGCTGTTGACGGGTTCGTCAAAATGCATGAGCAGAATATTCCCGGACATCGAGGTGGTTCCGGGGAGTGGATATCCAGCGTCTGATCCACCATTGTCCGGTAATGGTCCGGAGGCGGCTCGCGTCGGATTTGCCAGTGTCCAGGTCAAGCGGTTCCAATCGACCGCGCGCCCTGCATCGATGATGCGGGAGGTGAAGTAACCGCTGTATCGCAAGACTGCTGACTGTTTATTATAAATGTCAATGATTTGCGGTTCAGCCAGGGCGCGACTCAAAATGGCGACTTCGTCAATATCACCCATATAGGACGTATTGATATTCTGATTAACGATTGAGGAGGAATGCCCAATATGAATATCTGATGGATTTTGCGTATCACACGGAATGTTATAGTAAGCCTGACAGAACGATAGGGGATAGAAGCCGGTATAGTCATATTGATATCCCTGTAATTGCCCATCGACATACAGGTAGATCGCACTGTAGGCAGGGTTGCCCGGCGCGCGATCGCGCTTGAACACAATCTGATGATACTTTCCGTCGTCTACCCGGCTAGTTGAGAAAATTGCCGGACTAAAGAGCCCATCATTGCGCCCAGCCCAGATTTTCCCATTGTAGGTGGTGTTGCCCTGGTTGTAGATCTGAATTGCAAATGGGTATCCAGTATTTCCTGGTTGATTACCCATGAATTTTTCCAGTATCGACGAGTGACCATAGCTATTGGATGGCTGATTAGGTGTTGGACGCACCCACAGAATGATTGTGAAATCCTGGCCATTCCCGAAGTTTAGTTTTTGACTGTCTGTTATTTCCAGCCCCTGATTCCCAGTGGCGAACTCCGCGCCACTGATCAGCTTGCCGGGGACAATAGTGGGGCACCCGACACCAGTGACACATTTCACACTGATAGAGTTGTTACCAGAGTCATCTGTAGCACTAGTTCCAGTCAACCTATTCAAATGCAGCAAAACGGTGGTGCTAAACATGTCTGTCCATGTATGTGCACCGTTATTGGGTAGTTCCCAATAGTTTTGGTTATCTTTCAGCCTGAGTCCTGTGCTGAATTCAGTCTGATAGTAGAGCCCTGCATCAAAGTCACCCTTGAACTGGTCAGTCTGATTTGGAACAAGCTGCGACGGTAATGCAATACCAAGCGGTAACGCGTCTGAAACGGTGACATTGTTAGCCACACCCGGCCCGTTGTTGGTCACGATGAGGGTATAGGCAACACGGCCGGTTTCTGTGGACGTGCCTGGATCAACGGATTTGCTGATGGCGAGATCCGCCACCGGACAATTTGTCACATACAGGTTGCCATCCTGAATATAGGAGATGTTCTGCCCATCAGTGTTGATATGCGGGTCAGAGTATTTCGCGCCCGCATATGAGAGCTGCTGATTGCTCCCTGTGCGGATGTTGTAAAGGAGGATCTTATTATTCTGATTCACGCAGGCGACGCGCAATCCATTGCCGCTGATGGAGGGGTATGCGCAAAGGTTGTTATTCGCCCCATTCGTCGTAACCTGAGTCAGTCCCAGGCCAGCAACATACAGGAATACCTGCGCTGCGCCGCTGAGGTTCTTGCCATGATCAAGATCGTAGTCCGACACAAATACAACGCTGTCTCCATCCTGACTGATCGACGGATGGTTATCGACTGCCAGGCTGCTCGTGCCAATGGCCGTCGGCGTGATCAGGGTTGTGTTCATCAGGAAAACAGTCGCGGTTTCAACTGTTCTGGCGATATACGCAATCGCCGTTCCATCCTGGTTGATCGCCGGCTCATCGTTAACGATATCGATGCCGGAATGAGTCAGTTGTGTGTAACTCAGGACGCCAGTGCCGCTAAGCGTCGCCACGTAAATTTCCGTGCTATTGTCTGGATTTCCCGTGGGGATCAGTTCGTTGTTGGAGGCAAAAGCCACGTGGTTGCCGTCGGCGCTCAATGCAGGCGTGGTATTCACGCCGACACTCGTCGTCGTCACCTGGGTCACTGTCGGCACACCGCTCGCTGAGGCATCGGCGACGAAGATTTCAAAGTTGCCATCCGCGTTGCCGCCGGTGAAGTTGCGATCCGAGGCAAACGCCACGCGCATCCCGTCGCCGCTCAGGCTCGGGAACAGGTTGAAACCACCCAGGATGCTGCCGGTTGAACTGGTCACCTGTGTAACCTGCACATTGCCGATCCCGTTCGTGGTGTCTGCCACATACACTTCGACATTGCCATCCGGATTAATCCCAGTGCCATTGGTCGCGATCGAGCCAATCGACCAGAATCCAACCTGTTGACCATTGCCGCTGATCGCGGGTTGGCCCAGGGTTTGGTTGCCGCCAGGGATTTGTATCGTGCTGCATGTCGTCGACAGCGGCGCACTCGCGCTGATTGCCGGCAATAAGCGGAATGGAGCCTTTTTACTCACATTGACTGGATGATCCACAACCGACGGCTGCGCAGCACTATCCCGCGGCGCTGCGGTCTGTGTCTCTACAACCGCCTTGAGCGGCGCAGAACGTTGCATAGGGATGAAAGCCGGCGCGGACAATGGGCTGGCGGTGTAGACGTCCGCCGGGGCAGCCAGGGACGCGCCAATCGCCGGCTGAACCACTGAGAAAAGGGTTGCGACAGCCAGAGCGCTACTGAGCATAACGCGCCTGAAGGAAGTCTGCCGTAGGGTGTGAGTCATGTTAGTCATTTTTCAGACAATCGATTGAACTAGTGGTTCTGGCCGCCCTGTCCGGCACAGGGCGTGCTGTAAAAACTTGACGTGCTGGGAGCAGATTCGATATCCGGCCCATTTATCGCCGTGACATAGTAAGTGCGTCCACACGTCGCGGTCGCGTCGTCGTAGGTGACTGCATCCGGGGGCAATTGGGCAATCAGTTCGAATGGGCCAGCAATCCCGGGGGCGCCTCGATAGACCTTGTAGCCAGTTACTGCGCCCAGGGCTGTAGTCCACGCCAAATGCGTTACGTTCTGATCAGCCAAAACCTCACCGGTAAGGTCATTGACCTGTTGAGGCGCGGCCGGCTGTTCGCTCGCAGACGCCGCAGTCGCTGCGGCAAGCAATACAACTGTCTGAGATTGCGCGATTGGCAGGAACAAACGATGCTTTGGCGGCACCGGATTGCCGATCAGCACCTGCGTGGTCGTAAAGACAGGGCGCGTAATTGGACAGGGCTGCCCAGTGACCGTCAACTTGACATTGAATGCTGACGTAATCACGGTTGTGAACGAGTGCACTATGCTCTGACCAAATACTGGCGCAGACCCATCACCAAAGTTCCAGGTGAGTGTGATCGTCCCACTGCCATTTCCGATCGAAGCGAAGAATGAGACATTCTGGTTATTTGTTGGCTGCGCTGGTGTGTAATTAAACAGCGGTGAGGCTGGCCACTCGCATGTCGTCGCGCGCACCCGGAACGGCGGGCTAATCGCGCTGCCAGCCGACTGGCGCACTGTGCCCGCCGGGTCAGGTTTAACGACAGTCACGCGGAACTGAGCGTTATCGCTGATCGCCTTATCGACAACCGGCTTCCAGATGAAAGTCGATACCGTTCCCAGCCGCGACGCACGCGTGATTGGGAGTGGCGAACTGATATCTGGTGTCGCGCTCAGCCAATTCGCACCGCCGTCGAGTGTGTATTCGAAGGCCAGCTTTGAAATCGGTGTCGTCGCCGCGAAATCGTTCTGCCCATTGCGCGTGCTATCGGGGCCATACACTGCATACTGAACCGCGACTTTCGGCGACTGGGGGCCACCCAGCAATTCAGCGGACGAATACCCGAACGCGCCCTGTGTATTACCGGGGCGCTTAAGCGTCACATAAAGAGGCTCAATGGGAAGCGGGAGCGTCGGTGTATAGATTGTGCTGAATTGCGTTGGCAGTGCGCTGCCATTCTTATAAATGCCGTTGCCGCCCACATCCGCGCTGCTGACCACTAGATCTTGATAACCATTGTTGGTGACATCGCCCCAGGCGACGCCGGTCACATTGCTTATTTCTCTGGACGACCAGATATAGGCCAGGCGCGGCTGGCCCGGTTTGCTGGCCAGGTTTGCAAACACCTGCACAGGTTCGTTCTGGTTTCCAAGCGCCAGTTCGGGATACCCGTCGTTGTTCCAATCGCCCCAGGCGATACTGGTCGTCTGGCTCATCGTGGGGGAACTCCACACCGGTGTGACGCTCAAGGTTCCCGAATTGTTCTCATAAATGACCGTGTGGTCGCCTTTGTTTGCCAAAGCCAGGCTCTGATACCCTGAGGCATCATAGTCAGCCCACGCAATGCCGGTTGTGTGCGATAGGGTTAAAGAAGACCAAGCGAGTGTAAACGCATTCCGCGTGGTGTTGTGGTATACCCGCGCCGGAGTGCCATCACAACCCACGGCAAAACTCAACCAGTTACTGCGGTCGTAGTCCGCCCAGGCCACACTGGTGGCCTTGCATGTTTCGGCCGATATCCATACCGGCGTGCTCGATATCGCGCCAGAAACGTTGAGATAGACATACACGTGCGCGCTGCTGCCCACCAGCAAATCGAGCAAACCATCTCCGTTGATATCGCCCCACGCGACTGTGTAGGGGCCGCCGTCAGGGATGCTGATAATCTGCGGCTGCAGGCTGCCGTCGAAGACGTTATAAATGCGCACGTCGACGGCGCTCCCAATCGCTAGTTGCAACTTGTGGTTGCCTTTGATGTCGGCCACCGCCACATGCTCAGGGCCGAGCACGGCGCTTGGATTTGGCGTGCTGAAGCTGGGGAAGCCATCGCCGTTGTTAAAGTAGAGCCGGCTGCCAATGTTGCCGCCTGCCGAGCCATAGAGAATATCGAGCATCCCGGATCCCGTCGTGTCGCCCAGCGCCACACTGCCGGCAAACTGGGGATTGCCTTTCGGATCGACCTTTGTCAGCGTGCGCGCCAGGTGCGGCACGGCGCCGTCAAAGATCATGCTGGCTTGATCCCGGTCGGTCAACGCAACTGCAATATCCTGGTAAGGACGCGCCTGCACACCTTTGATATCCCACACCTGACCAGTCACAGAACCAGGCGCAAGTTCACCCTGCAACACAAAGCGGTTCGACGATAAGTCATAGTGATATATCTTCGGCGGCAAGTCGCCAACAAGCAGATCCGGTTTACCGTCGCCGCTGAAATCGCCCCAGTCGAGCGACAGAGGCGTCCAGAACACATTGGTTCGTATGGTTCCTGCGAGCGCAAATCCATTGCCGGCCAGGTTGCGATAGACGCGCGCCTCGCGTTGCAGAGGGTATGCGGCGGCCAGATCGAGATAACCATCACCATCCATATCTCCGACGCTGAAGCCATAAGGCAGGAACGTGATTGCAGGGTCAATCGGGATAGGCACACCAAACGAGATGATGACGCTGCTGGTGATTGGTGTTGCTGGCGCGGTTAAGTAACTGGTGTTCGTCAGATACACCATACCATTCGGGAACTGTCCGAGCACCAGATCGGGTTTGCCCACATTGCGGAAGTCGCCCAGGCCAATCGCAGCGGTTGCGACCTGGCTGAAACACTGCCAGGCCGAGCTATCGCTGAACTTCCCGCTGCCATCGTTGTGATAGACATAGACGGCGCACTTTCCAGGTAGATTCTGAATGTTTATCGCATTCGAACTGGCGACCAGGTCAACCTTGCCTGTTCCGCTGAGGTCCGCTGCCGCGATGCGCGCAAACTGTATGGGCGACTGAAAAGTGCTGAACAACGTAAACTTGCCCGTTGCTGGCACATAGTGATACACATAGTTCACGCCGGTCGAAAGCGCAGTTTTATCGGTGCTGTCGCCGACGGCAATCAACTCGAGCAGCCCATCGCCGTCTACATCTGCCCAGGCGACGCCATAGGATTGCGTCAGATTGGTCATTGCAACTTTCAGGTTGCCCTTGTCATTGCGGTAGATCGTTGTGCCGACGGAGGATGCCAGCGCCAGATCCATCACGCCATCCCGGTCAAAGTCTCCCCACGCCTGAGCGAGTGTGCCACCAGAGTCGGATGAGAACCAGGTCGCCGCAGTGGGCAGGCTGCTGCCTCCAGTGTCGGGCATTTTCTGCCGCACGGTGGTTGTGATAATTTGTCCCTGGAAAGGACTGCCCTGGTCAAATGAAACAAACACATTGTTGTAAAACACTGTGCCGTCTGACTTTCCCACCACGCGCGCCCTGAAGCTGACCGCCGCCGTGGTGTTGAGCGCCAGCGACGCCACAGTCCACGTCAACAAGCTGGTCTTGGTCACTTCGATGAACCCGCCTAATGGGTTATTGATGAAAAGTGTCACAATCTGCCGGTTGCACGGGATGGCGCCCAGACAGGTAATCTGGTCGAACGTATCCGGCGGCATCGAGTCAAACACCTTGATGTTTGTCGCCCCGGCTGCAATTCCGGTGTTCGTGATGGCAAACGTATACGTGATCGCTTCGCCATTGATCACGACGGAGTTGTCACCCGATGTGGTTTCGGCAATGCTGCTGATGGTGAGCCCGTTTGCCTCTGGCGCAATCGGTGCAGACGGCGCGACAACCAATGGAACCAACGGCGCTGAAGGCGTCGCCGACTGAGGGCCAATGACTGCCGACTGCGCGCCCGTCAATGGCGATAAAACGGCTGCCAGCAACGCGGTTACCGCCAGCAGCGAAGCCATGCGCACTCGCCGCGTCCCACCAATCCATCCGAGAGAGTGTTTGTTCATGCGTATTGCCATTAACTAATTCATCGATACTGTGGGACGCGCGCCATGCCACGCAGTCTGTTAGTAAAGCTACTTGCGACAGTCTCGTCCTGGGGCAGCAACACATCCAGCGATGTGCTACTCGTCCACATAGTGCCTGCACTCACATTGGAGTAGTCAGGAAGGTTATACGCGGCAGGAACAGGGGTGGCTGGGCATTGCGAACCTCCTATATTACTTCCTGACCCTGACTCTTGTGGATTTCCAGTACTGTCAAGATTCACGGCGACCACCTTATACTGCTGGCAGGTAATAGGGGCGTTTGAATCGACCCAACTCCTCGCAGTATTTGTGATCAATCCGTTATTGTTTGCCAATTGATACGACGTAGAACCATTTGCCGCCTTATAAACTCTAAATCCAATAACATCATATTTTTGGACATTAAGGTTATCGTAATTCCAGGTAATGTTTACTGATGTGGCAGTTTGATCAACAGCATTTACTATGTCTGGTGAAGGTGGAACAGGAACAGGCGCCAGATTGACTTGTATAAACGCATCGGTCGTTCCACCAGGGTTTATCGCTTGAAGTTGGAAATTTCTCGGAGCCTGGATCACAATCGAAGATGGCGAGCCTGTCGTACCGCTTAATGGCTGAGATCCAAAGTTCACCAGATTCACAGATTGTGCGCCAGACGTCGTCCATTCAAGCACAACACGTGATCCCCATTTCACACTGTATACCGTCGTTCCTGGTGACGCACTGGATGATTCAACCTGATCAACCTTTGCACCACCATCAGCTGGATCCGCTTTCATTTTGAACGTGTTAATAATAGACGGCGGAAACGGCGTCGGTCGCGGCGTCGCCGTTGGCACAGGCGTTCCCGTGGGCGGCGGCAGCGGCGTCGGCGTCGGATCGATAACCGTAATACTGCCTTGTGAGCTCGTCGTTAGCGCGCCATTGAATGCCGTCAGGATGAACAGCGTCGTGGATGAAGCCGCAACTGTAATACTGCCTCGGCTCGACAGGTTCTGCAGCGGGCTCGCCAGCGACGGGCCGCTGATTTGGATATTCGTCGTGCCGGACAACACCGACCACGTCAGGTTGATAGCGTTGGCTTCAGGGTTACCCTTCACCACCTGGTTCGGTGTTACGGTAAAGAACTCGATCACGGGCGCCTTGGGTTCTGGCGTCGAGGTCGGCGTCGGAGGCGCCGGGTTGACAACCACCTGCCATTGGCGCGTCACCTTGGCGCTCCCTGTTCCGGCAGACAAGACGTAAACCGTCGTCTGCTGCGGCGTCAGGTCTGTGCTTCCCTGAGATGGGAAAGTGGTTGAGCCCGGTATGTTCGAGATTTGCACTTCGTTCACACCCAGCACATCCCATTCGATCTTGATCGACTGACCCGCTGTGATAACTTTCGGGTTGATATCGAATTTCACGATGCCCGGCGTCGGGATTGGCGTTGGCGTCGGCGGATTCGTCTTTATCGTGAAACTCAGTTGTACCGGTTGGCCTTCGTTGTAGCGGTTATAGGCCTTGAGCGTAAACGTCGTATCCTGATCCAGTTTAATGCTGCGGCGGCCTGTGTATTGCGTTGAATCAAGCGTTTCGGGCGAATTATTGATATAGAGTTCGAGCTTGGTTGTGTCAGCCACCTGCCATGATACTGTTGCACTGCTTCCTGTGACCATCTCCTTCTTGTCTGAGTCAAACAGGATGATCTTGGGCAGCACCGGGACAACTTCAATCGAGATGTCCTTGTGATCCTTAAACCAGACATCGCTGATCTTCGTCAGCAGGTTTTCTGCGACTAACGAGTACTTCGTGCTGAGCGCCGGGCTGACCACCATGGAAGTCTGACCATTGTTGATGACGCCCAGGTCAGGGTCGATGCGCAGGTTTGCAAATGGCGATGCATCCCACGTCAGCCGGACTGTTTCGCCCGCCTGGATTTTGGCGCTATCGCCCTCAGCGTTTAGCAACACATAACTGGGCTGATTCAGCCCTGGCTGGTTCAGCCCTTTTCCGGCGCCAATCACCAATGTGGTTTGTCCGGGCTGGTTAAACGCGCCCTGCGCCGGCTGCCCTGCGCCAGTCGTCACCTGGAAATTTTTGATCCACGGGCGGAAGATCAAGGCGGACATGATCAAGAAAAACGCAATGATCAGCATGATCACCAGCGGGCCAATGAGCGGCGCCGCGTCCAATTGACCCAGGACCGAGCGCGGCGACTGTTCGCCTTCCATTGGCGTCGTCGTCACTGTCAGCGTGAAATTGCGTTTACGCGCGCCGACAAACTGCCGCTTCAAGGGCGTCACCTTGACCGGCAGCATCAGCACCTGGTCAGGCTCGATGCGCACTTCGGCCTGCTTTGCCAGTCCAACCGTTTCGCCGGGGACCATAAACTCGAAGGTGCACGCCTTCTGTTCATCCTCGGCCACAACCTCGTAAGGGACAACGCTGTTGCCCTTGTTGGCAATCGTCAGAACCGCTTCGCTGGAGCGTTTGAAATAACCCACATTCTGCTGGCGCGGCGACAACTCACCCACCCCATATTCATAGTAGGGTTTAATGGTGAGTGTGGCGCCCAGTTGAGCCTTGTGCCCAGGGTAATCGGGCGACGTCACGACGATCGCAAAGTGGTGATTTCCGGCGCGACTGGATGGCGACCGTGGGGGGGTGATCGTAATCGTAATGGTCGTGCGCTGCCCTTCGTTCAGGTTCACCTTGGGCGGCAGCAATTGCAGCCACGGGTCTTCAATGCCGGTGATGGACACGGCAAATTCGGCCACTAACGGGCCGCCGTTAATAATAGTCAAACGCCAGACCCCGGTCTGCGACACATCGACAGTAAAGGCGCGTTCGGGCAGCTCAAGCGAGATAATGTCGTCAGACATATCCGGCGGCGGCGCGCCCATGATCTGATACACCGGCTCCGGCGCGCGCGTGGCTTTCTTCGTGGCGGGTTTACCCTTAGCGCCGGCCGCGTCTGCCGCCTTTGCCGCAGCCGCAGCGGCGCCCGCTGCTCCGGCACCGTCAGTCGCTGTCCCGGCGCCTGCTGCCCCATCGCCCTCGATAACAACAACAGACACACCGGCAATCTGGATCGTATCCCAGTTCTGCACCGGCGTGCGCATATTCGCCGTCAACCGCGCGCCGTCGAAACTCACATCGCCTTCGTCAGTGAGCAGCACCAGGGCGAAGGGCCTTTGGCGATGATCCAGGACCGCCTGAAACTCGGCGACGTTCGGGCTATCAATCACGACGTCGTTTTCGGGGTGCCGGCCGATATTGGTAATGCCCCGGCTCGGATCCAGGTCAAGGAAATAGACCTGCCCATCGGGCATGATGATTTCTAGTTGGTCGACTTTAGCCATGATGATTCCCTCAACTGAGGCTTACGCGCGCGCAACGACGGCCAGCAAGACAATTACCAGCACGAGCGCAACAGCGCCCACAACGATCTGGGGGAGATAGAACATGATGCCTGTCATGCCCTTGAAAAGCGCCGCGCCTTCCTGCGCTATCGCCTCAGTATCCTGTGCTTCAAGCGATTTGGAGTAGACCTTGAACGCAACCCGTTCCACCTTCAACCGCGCGACTGGACGTATAACCAGGCTAAGCTGCAATTGCTTGCCTGGCTCGACAAACGCCGTTTGCGGGTGGGTGATGGCTGCGGATGTGGATGGCGTTCCTGTTGCGTTATCCGAAGCGGCCATCGGGTTGGAGTCACTCGGCCCACCGTAATCGCTATCACCGCCCATGGGTGAAGCGGCCTGTCGTCCTGCGACCATGGCTTTCGCTTGTGCGGAAACGCGTTGCGTCCGATCGACCGCCGCCTGACCTGAGCGCATCCTGTAGCTCAAGGAGAGTAATCCAGATCCAGCGCCCCCTGGCAGTATGTGTCCCAGCGTGTCCAGGATGCCGCCAACAGTTTCGTTGAACCCACTCACCTTCTCACCTGCGTTCTGCGCAGACGCCTTGAGGTTCTGGCCAGCGCGCACAGGAGGTTGTTTCGCGCCTGCCTTTCCGGAAAGCAGGTTCTGGCCGACCGGCGCGCCCGTGGTCGCAGACTGTGCCTGCCCCAGTCTGGCGCCGTTCAACATAAACTCGAACGCCAGTTCATGGCTGGCATCATCAGCCCATAACTCATAGCGGCTGCGCGCATTGCCGCGATTTGCCACATCAACATTAAACGTCTTAACCAGTTTGCGCTGTTGCATTCTGGTCAGCGACAGGATCAGGATGACTGCCACAACAACAATGACGGCAAGGACAACTAACAGGACAATGGTAGTTAATAAACTCATATCACATCAGTCAGTTGCAGTCAGCTTGAGATCATGAATAAAAAACGGGGTCACTTGAATCGTCGCAACCGCGACAGCCACCTGACCCGGATAGGCGTCGGGGGATGTCGCGCGGATAACCACCCTCAAATCACCAGCTTT
This sequence comes from uncultured bacterium, assembly GCA_903921365.1. Taxonomy (GTDB): domain Bacteria; phylum Chloroflexota; class Anaerolineae; order J036; family Brachytrichaceae; genus CAIXPS01. The sequence goes on from CAIXPS010000023.1 coordinate 42,619, forward strand.
GGGGGTCATCTTCTTTGAGTGCGTAAAACGGAAAGCTACTTCTCTTTCCGCATTCGGGAACAGGATTGGCCCTGTGCCGATCTCGTAGCATTCCGGGGCGAGGCCGATGACTTCCAGCTTGAATTGTGCGCCCGGACGCGTGCCCGCGTTGCGCACGACCACAGAGCCTTCGATCGGCGTATCGAGCCCGAGTTGAGTTTGATCCAGCTTTAAGCGCAGCCCGATCGAGTCGCCGATTGGCACATCCGGCCCGGCTGTTGAAGCGCCCGCCGGTGCGCCAGTGACAGCCTGGGATGTCGGCGCAACAGGCGGCGTTGGCGCCGTTTGAGTGACCGGGCTGTATGTAGTGGGCGGGGTGGCAGGCGGCGTCGACACGCCCCCGGCTGCCACCGCGCCAGCGGCTTGCTCGGTGGCTTGCATCGGCACTGCCGGCGCTGTATATCCTATCTGGTCAACAAGGCGCATCCGCACCGTAAAATCACCCAGCTTGATCCAGGCGCCATACATGACATCGGTTGAGGACAACTGCGGCAATGGTCTGACCTGCGTGGGCGCTGTCGTCGCAGGGTCAAAACCCGTGGCAATCGTAATGTCCATGTTGCCGACATTCACCACGCGGCAGGTATCACCGCTTGCGATGATCTGAAGATGCCGTGGGGCAACGCCTCCGCCATGCGCGCTTTCGAGCACGATGTCATTGCGGGCATCAACCCCGACATGATTGATGACCTTCTGCAACACAAATTCTTTACGCCAACCATCTCTATCCGTGACTTCGACTCTGATGTTCTGCACAGTCGCACTCCCGTTTTAAATAACCGATTGCGCGCTTTGCGCGCTCAAGCGACAAGCAATGCCGCTCGCGCGATATCATGCAATTCGGCTTCCAATACCTGTTCTAGCGTCTTGCCATCCTTGCTCTCTGGCTCAAGCTCCTGAGTGAGAATATCAGCAAGTAATCGAACGATCTCCGCCCTGTCATGCTGACCATCCAGATAATTGAGGACAGCCCGCATCAAACCATCAACCTCGATCGCTTCATGGCGCTGGTTGGTTACGCGCTCTTCATACGTTGCCTGCCAGCGCGCAATCACGCTTGCAAGTGGACGCTCACTGATTTCAATGACAAACCTTGGTTGATAAAGATGGAGTTCGATGAGGTCAACTACCAGGGATTTGAGCAGAGTGTCTCCTAACATCTGTGCATCCGCTTCGACGGACGCAACCGACTGAGATCGGTCTCGCGCTTCCCTGAGCAACTGATCGAATTTTACCGCATTTGGCCAAATTTTGCTAAGATAAATTATTGCAGCCTTATTCAGGGGGTTTGAACTCGATACAACTGTGCCTGTTGGCCCGCGAAAACGTTCATTTAACGGCGACAAAATGCTTGGTTTTTCAGACAATGGCTTCAAAGGCGATGCAATGTGCATCTTGTGTAACAGGTCGATGCCCCATGTGCGTTCGAGCGCTATGCCTTTGTGACACAATAGCGATTGGCGAAACATGCGGTTCCGCACGAAGTCAAGATACTGTTCAGTGGCGACCACTGAAGACCCGAGCCGTCCGATGGTCTGTGCAACATCCTTCGGCAAAACATCCGGCGTCATCGATGAAATCTCAACCTCAGCCACATATTGCAAATCGTGTTTCTCGATGCGTTCGGCAAACTGGTAGAAGTAGAGCGGCTCGTTATATTCCTCGAGATGTTCGTGCAGCATATACGAATCAGATTGCTTCGCAATGCGTTTCTCTTCGGAGTCGAGAGCTATGCTGTACGCCTGCTGATCAGCATCCTTCCCGATCTTCGGCGCCGCTTCAGCAAGGAAATGCAGCAGGGCGCGCGCCTGTGTGATGCGGGTCTGAACATCCTCAAACTGGCGGGTGTGGTACCACAGCATATTGCGCACGGCGCCGCGCATATGCCAGCCGGGATAGGTGTTGTAGCTGATAAAGGCAACGCCATTCGGCGCTAGTTGCTGGCTGCAAATATCGAGGATCTTGTCCTGCACTTCATGCGGCGCCCATGAATACACACCGTACACAATGATGTAATCAAAGACGCCATACTCCGCGCCGAAGTCCATGACATTGAGTTGCCTCAGCGTCACATTTTTCAGGCTTAACTGGTCAATGACCCTCTGACCCAGCGCCACTTGCGCAGCCGAAAGATCAACCCCGATAAACTGGCTGTTGGGAAGCGACGCGGCCATTGGGATCAGGTTGGCGCCATCAGCACACCCAATCTCCAGCACCCGGCAGGCATCCGGCGACGCGGGCGCCATGCCAAACATCGCCGCAATAGACGCGATGTGATCCGGGTGCGTGCTGCGAATGGGCAGGCTTGGATACGGAACCTGATCGTAACTCGATTGCGTTACGGCTTGCGTTGCCATTATTTGGTCTTTTGCGCCGCTGTCCGACGAGAAATCGCGTACGCCACGATATTGGCGCCAAACTCGTGCGCAGAGCGAATGTCTTCACGCGCGGCCGGCGCGCCACGGCGCAAGCCCTGCCACAGGCTTCCGAAGTCATAAGTGCTGAAGATCACGCCTCCGCCATCCTGCAATCTGGGTTTCCCCTGGGATTCAAATCCAGCCGGAATCGCGCCAAACAAATTCGGCCTCTGCAACAGTTCGTGACCAGGGGTAATATCCTGCAATTGCAAGCCGAACGAACTCAGCATATCGAGAAACACCGCATCCGCAGCCGGTTCGCCGCTGGCAGTGCTGCCGCGCGCGCTCTCGATAAAAAGGGTGCCGCCGGACTGGAGATACCCATAGATCACGTTCATGTCGTTTGGGGCAATCTGGAACTTGCCCTGCCCCACCAGATGCACCAGGGCGTACTGATCGATGCCTGCTGCCAGCGCGATATCGTCATCCACAAACGCCTCTACGGCGCCGGAGGCGCCGGCAGCCTTGATGACGTGATCAAAGCCCTTGCCATGGCCCTTATCGGTGACGCCCGGCATATAGCACACGCCAATGCCATGCTTGACTGCTTTAGAAGCGCCAGCAAGGCTGCGAAAACGCTGGTCGATCTGGTTATTGCCCGGATGCATCGGATCGGATGCATCGGTGATCGGCGAGTCTTTATTCACCCGTTTGATCCGCGCGATCTCGATGGTCGAGCCGGCAGGCAATTCGGGCCTGGCTTCGACTTCAAATCCCGAATAGACATACAGGCGCGCGCTATCACTGCTGCCCTGGTCGGGGCTGGGTTTGCTTTCACCATAGGTCAGCATCAGATACAACATCCCCTGCGCCTTGCCAAGGTCATAGGAAACGGCCTGAGTCAAAACGATTTCATCCCCAGTAGGGCTGATTGCCATCCCCGGCAGGATGTACACCTGCGAGTCCGCTGGGTCGCTTGCAATCACCTCAAGCCCTGCCACGATCCCAACGCCATGCGCAATCAACGCATGGTAGCGCTGCCTCTGACGGTGATATTCATGCGCTTCGTCCCATACATCGGCCGTGACCGATAGTCCATCGATTGGTTTGAGCCGCTTGAGAGGATACGCCTGTAGCAAGTCTTTATCGATCACAGTTATCTCCTGTTTTTGTGAAGAAAGAAGAGCGCCTGTTGTCTGTCACGCGGGCGCTATTTGTTTACTTAGTTTTCCAACTGCTTGATTACGAGCGTATAGCGCGTATGCGCTGGTTTTTCTGACTCGATGATTGATTCAATGACACGGCGTCGTTCCGCTTCCAGTCTTTCACGGTCGCCATCGCTCAAGAGCGCGCCGTCTGCTGACTTGACCGGCGGCAAACGCAAGGTCACGGTAAACGTATGCGGCACATTGCCATGACCCAATGCAACACTCGGACCTAGTCGCGCTGAAGCGCCAAGGATCAGGTTGTTCGCGCGATGCTCCATGATCTGCGGTTGGCTTTCGGTGTATATCTCGAGTATCTTTTCCAGGCCGATCCGCGTTCCACGTTTTCGATAGAGCGACACAATCGATCCGAGCAGTCTGCGCTGTTTTTCCGGCGTCCAGCGATCATCAAGCACCAGATCGGCCCACGAGGCCAGCCATGGCAAGAGCGACGCCGGGATCAACTTCGGGTCAAAATAGTATGGAATCTGGGTGATCTGGCTTTCGATGGGCGTCCAGAAACTCTCAAACATCATCAGAAACCGGCCCATAAAGTCATCTTCGCGGTAGATGCTGGGCAGATATTTAAGGTAGCGGCCTTTTGGCGCCACCGCGATATTCAGGCCGGTGCTCGTATCTGAAACGGCGCCATCCCCACCCGTGAGGCGCACATCCGCATCACAGGTGAGCAAGCTCTCCAGTTCGCCGAACACGGCGTCCTGTTGCACGGTAGCGTGGACTTCAAACTCAAGGCGAGTCCCTTTGGCAAATCCTTGTGAGTCAGACCACGTCATGCGTGAACCGTCGCCGATCCGCTCAACTGCCGGCGCCGGATTCCGCAATTGATCGGGCGCATGAATGTCGCCGACTTCGATCCCTGGCGGGATATCCAGCCCTAGTTGAAACTCCGCAATCGGCAGCAATACATCAATACGGGTATGGAAGGTGACTGGCTCGCCGGGATAACGCCGGTAAGCATCTGCGACGTGTGACAGCGTCACATATTCCACATCGCGCTTGCGGCGTTGCAGCGTCACTGTCTGTAGGAGGGTCGGTTGTAGAGTTGTCATGAGTCACGTTACAGGGTTACGACATTGACCTCATGGTCCAGCGAGCACAATACGCCATCCGCGGGGACATAGATGATGCGCACATCTGCGACAGTCACCGGCGTCGTATCGGCCGGTCTGCCGTCGATGGTCGCTGCCTCTTTGGACGGAGTCACCACTCGTTGACCCATCAATACATCGCGCACGTGCTTCACGCCCGGCACTTGCGCAATCAGCGAGTACAGTTCCGAAACATACAGATTACGGCCAAACAGCCAGCCCTGCCACTCCGACGACTGTTTGCCGTTCGATGCCGCAGGATCGTCGATGGCCACGCCCTGCGATGCCGCAGGGCTCAAGGCGAGCGGTGTGATGAAGTTTCCAAGCGCCGCCTTAACGCGAGCCGTCACAACCTCCGGACGGCTGTAATCGGAAATGACGATATTCGCCTGCACTTTCACGCCGATGTAGGTCGGTTCACGCAGGTTGAGCGTCGCTGTCAACAACCGGTATTGATCCAGATGCGTTTCGATCTCGGTGCGAAGCGACGGTTCAAGCGTCAACTTGCTCAAATCACCGGCTGCAATCGCGTCATACGCCGCCGGTATCACCAGGAGTTCAACAGTCCCCGGCGCGAGCCCGGCGCTTCCAGCGCCAGAGGTGTTGCTCTTAATGCGACCGATGCGCCGGCTGGCGGCCTTGCCGAGGTTCTCATAATCCTCAGCGGTGACCGCTCGTTGCTGCGCGCGCAACTCTCTCCGCGCCCGCATCTTGGCTTCGGCCAGGCTCTCCTGATCGCGCCCGCCGGTCGCCCGGTTCAGATTACTGACGCGATCGATATACGTAATCGCGGAGCGCAGGACTTGGATCTTTTCAGAGGGCACGTTGCCAATGACGCCGCCGCCATAACGATACTGGCTGATGCGTATCGATCGCACTGATTCCGGCACGCGGCCGTACTGGCGAACCGATCCATCCGGTTGGCGCAGGTTAGGGCCAAAGGATATTTCACCTTCAGCTGTGTCGAGCGTGTAATGACGGTCGTGCAGGGTCGAGTTTGAGAAATCCTCCACACACTGCCATGGAACATAAACCACTTCGCCGTCATGCACTTCCTGAACTTCAACAGTCTCACCCTCGCGCAGGCCGAGGATCGGCGCATGCAACAGCCGGAAGGTCTGGCCAGCCTCGCCATTGCTAACACCGATGACTTCGTTCTGAACGACAACGGCGTGGGTGGCTCGCGTCGTCGCGCCAAGTGAGTACACCTTCACTTCCTTGATTCGTGGCGACTCGCGATACATGCCCTGCTCTTTGCGCCGTTGCTCCAGCCGGCAACGAATCCAGTAACCGCGCCGCCCCTGCACATCATCCGGGCGCAGATCGAGAGGAAGGTAGAACACCATCTGTCCAGACGAGTTGTTTAACCCGCCGGTAGTGTCTTTCTCGCCATAGCGCGAACTCGGGACAATCTCGCTCCATACGCCATCGCCGCGCGCCACCTCCCACATCAACGGTGGATCTTCGCGTCGAATGCCCGCGCCTTGCGTTTCCTCACAGGTGAAATCAAACTGGAGAATATACCCACTCAAGTCGTTGGCTTCGTCAAAGCCAAAGTAGAACGTGTCGCCCGATTGAGGCGCAGGGCGTGTAAAGGGGTAGAAAATCTCGATGCCCATGCGGGACAAGAAGTTCTTATTCACATCATCCTGCCGGCGTATCTGCACTAAATTTGGCGGCGCAATCAGCAGGCGGTCATCGGTCGTGAAGATGACTTCCCGATCTTCCTCAGTTTCACGAGTTGCCACCTCGGCGCCTTGAGGTATCGTCACATCCGTCGTGTCCTCAGGAATGATGGGAAATGGTATGGACAACCGGAAGGTCAATTCGGTGCGCGCGCTGGTCGCCGGCAGCAGCCTAATGCCTAGAAAATCCATGAACCGGATATAGTTTTTATCCGGCACCAGATTTAACCGGTACGTGATCATCTCGGTCATCCACGCAAACAGTTCAATCAGCGTGATGCCCGGGTCGCTCAGGTTGTAATCCGTCCACTCGGGACAGTAGCGCACAATGCGCCGGCGCGCTTCGTCCACAATATCTTTCTGAAAGCGCAGGTCGTCAAGAATTGGTTCAGGTAATGCCATCTGGTATTCCGGTTAGCTCACAATCAGGATACGGTTGGTTCATCCGCAATATAGAACGGATAGACAATGCTGCGTGGGTCGTGGGTTGCCTTTACCTCGTATTTGATCTCAACCATCATCGCCCCGTCGCGATCAGGGTCGCGATAGGCAAATACATCGCGGACATCGATGCGAGGTTCCCACATGGCCAGTGCATCGCGCACATATTCGGCCATCAGGCTTTGCGTCACTGTTTCATTCGGGCTGAAAAGCAGCTCCCAGGCGCGGCAACCAAACGTCGGGCGCATGACGCGCTCACCCGGCACCGTGCCGAGGATGATCATGATTGCCTGCTCAATGTCATCATGCCCTGCCGCTAAGGCGACACCGCCGCGCGCGCTTAACTGCAAGGGAAAGGCCAGCCCTTGCCCAAGAAACTCACGATTGCGTATATCTCTATCCATACTTTTTTGCCTTTCGCTACATCGCCTTTACTCTGACCTGGCCGGCGAATGTGATCGTCAATGGCTTTGGCATTGGCGGCATCTGGGTTGGTGTTATGACCGTTGGTCCTGTCGAGCTGCTGAAACAGAGCAGCCCCTGCCCCATGGACTTCACGCGCATCGTAAATGTCGGCGGCAGAAACGTGGACATGATACACGGTGAACCGCCCGGAGGGATCGGCACTGGCGGCACGGACGTGGTCATACCGGCTGCCATACATCCGGCGATGGGCCATGGAGGCGATGGAATGGGGACAGGAACGCCCATTACCTTGACGCGCGGGTTAGGCGCCGTCGCGCTGGCCTTGCCGCCGTGCGAACAGATTACCACCGCAGACATCGTGAGTAAAAATCCAGGCATAGTAATATCCCTCTTACCTACGTGATTTCCAATGCGCCATTGTTTATGTTGACCGCAGGCCCACTGATGGCGACTTGACCAGCACTTGTCTTGAGCGTCGCCGAAGCCGTTCCCTCGGCAGTAAGTGTGGCTGCCGCTTTTATGGCAATCGTTGAATCCGAATCGAGCTTTACCCCGGCAGTCGCCTTCATATTCAAGTTGCCGGTTGCCTCAATCTTGGCGTCCTGCATTGCCTTAACGGAGAAGTTCTTGCACTCGATTGCCAGATCGCCGGTCGTTGACTTAAAGGTGATGTTTCCTTTCATCTCCATATTGAGCACACCCTGTGTCGATGTAATCTCAATTTTGTTCATGCTTTTGTCCACGATCGAGATGCCAGGCGTGCTTGGTGAATCATCGAATGTCACCGTATGCCCGGAAGGCGTCTTGAAGACGCGCTTCGTGACCTTTCCTCCAAGAACGATAGTATTACTGAGCACAGGAGGCTTGTCACGCCCATTCCATACAGAACCGATAATATAGGGCGAGTTCACATCGCCCTGCCCGAAGGCGACCAGAACCTCGTCATTCACTTCAGGAATGATCATCAACCCCATTGAAGGCCCGGCCATGGGCGTGGCTACCGGGATGTAATCGCTGGAGATAGGCATGTCCGCCTGAAGAAACGGATAATTCACTTTCACACGCCCAAGACCAAGAGGGTCCAGGTTATTGCTGACGATCCCGACAACAACGCCATAAACCTTGCCGGGCTGAGTGGATTGACCGGACACCAACTGGTTGAATGTTTTTGGCTCGGCGCCATCCGCGCGGAATTTTGTCAGATACCCATGCTCGTCGTAGACATGGGTTACGGCTGTGATGAAATAGGGGCCTCCGTATTTCAGGCCTACGCCTGTTATTAGCGCCGTGCCCCCGGCTTTGATGCCTGGGTTACCCGGCGCAACACCCTCTGCCTGCAGGAAATCGGCAGCCACTTTCCCGGCCTCGGCAGTCGCAGCCAGCATTGCTTCGGCCACATTTCCAGCCGCGGCATTCGTAGTCACGTTTTTAGCACTGGATGCAAAAGCTTTTGATGCGCCCAACTCAACCAGCAGCGCGGCACCTCCCTGTGTGGAGGGTAGCACGGGCGACATCCCCTTTACGGGCTGTTTCATCAGCGGGTCCCAGGCAGTAACCACTGCCTGGCTGACTTGTGCTGCGCTCGCAACCCGTGGGTGGAAGCTTTGCAGATCCTTGTTCCATTCGAGCAGCACAGGCGCCCCTATTGGAATGCCACTTTTCTTAAACTGCACGACACCGAGCTCGTTCATGAACAAGTTATAGCCCACGCGATTCGCCAGCATGCGCAGGAATTCCATATCCGTCATGTTGTTTTGCAGTTCAAATTGACGGAGACCTGGAACCGGCATCACTGCGCCCATCAATCCAGATGCCGCCAGCACCTGTTGAACTATTGTGCCGATGGGCATCATTAGATACGTTTTTGTTTTCCGACCCCGATGCAGGCGGTGTGTTTTGTCGTACCCGCGCACAACCAACACCGCTGTGCCGTCAGCATTAAAGTGCGGTTCAAGCGCCGTGACCTCGCCTTTGATTAACACTCCCGGTATGCTTGGCAGCGGCGGCGGTGTTTCAGACATTCCCTGCTTTGTGGCAGTGATCGAGACCATAGACCCGACCTTAAACATCGGACTGTCGATAGCAGGGAAAGTGACCAGCCTGGGATCTTCTGCAATGTGGATCTCAAACATACTCGGCATGTGCATGCTGGTATCGACCACAACGCGCACGACTTGATCTGCCACCATCGGTGACAATGGCATCCCATTCACGCTGATGCTGAAGTTACCTAGACCCAAGTCTTGACTCCTGTTTGCCTGACAGAGGTGAAATTAGATAATTCATCCTGTCCTTATTCTTCGGGTAGAGGAAGCAGCTTTAGAATCTGACCCGCTTTCAGATCACGCGGGTTCATCATATTGTTCGTCTTGGCTATATGACGCCAGTGGGCGGGATCGCCATAATTTTGTGCCGCAATCCAGTCCAATGTCTGACCTTCGGTGACCACCCAGATGCTGCGCGCCTCTGAGCGCGAAGTCGGGTTCTGAAATGGCAGCATGCTCGATACGGCCACGAACTCAACTTCCGCCTCTGCGCGAATCGGGGTTCCCTCGGGCAGGAACATCGTGAATTTGATCGACACATCCGGGATGTACGCAGTAAATGCCATCGTCAATGACAGCGAGAAACCACCCCAGATAAACTTCACCAGCGATGGTCGCTCCGATCCATACAGCTTGGTCAGTGGATTTATGAGCGTCAGCGCAACCAGCAAGTCGGTGTAGAACCGCACGTCGGTGTAACCAATCGCCGATGTGTCGAAGAAGAGCGACATCTTCAATTTAGGCGCTTCGCCACCCTCAAAGTGCGCCTTTGGCACGTTGCGCTTGGCCACTTTGGGCGTGGTCGAACCTGCGCCAGACTCACTGACTTTCTTTTCGTCACTGCTCCATTTCGCGCCTTTGCTGAAGGTGATCTCTGATGGATTGAACTGACAAGGCACCGTGATAAACGGGGGATCAACGCTGACAATGAGCGCTTTCACCGGCACATGCCCGGATCGCAGCATACGACTCGCGCGGTTTACATTGATATTCAATGTGGTATTCAAATTGACAGTCGGTAATGACATGATCTCTCTCCTGAAAGCTAAAGCCCTCGCTGTCGTTCACGTTCAACAACCAGCATGCGCTTGATCAGCGGCATAATGGCGACTGCCAACTGGTCAATATTCGGCCTGATGACCTGAGTCGGCGCACTCGCTTGTTCGCTTGTTGCTATTCTCGGCGTCGACGCGTCATCCGTGCTGAGCTCTCGTCTGACATCCGCGTCAGCGTCTTTCGATACCTTCTCCGGCGTCAGCGGTTTTCGTAAGACAAGGGAAGGCTTGCTCTCCGGTGCGCTCAGGCGTTTGATTTCAATTTCCGGGTCTCGACGCGGCGCAACAGGCGGCTCTTTTGGCGCAACACTGCGCTGCAGCAACGGCATGCTTAGCGCGGTCGCCTCACTCGTGCGCGCCATTGCGGGCGTGTTTGACCGCTGTACTCGGAAATCGGTTCCTGTAACAATTTGATGTTCACCTACCGCAGCCTGTGTCTCTGCGCCCGCAGCTTCACGCACCTGAGGAAGCACAACCTCTAAGGGGCTCGGTCCGGACGAAGGGACAGATCGGTCGAACCCCCTTTGGACTGCCGGCATGCGTAACGGCAGAGCGCCGGGCTGTGTCGCCAGCTTAATAGCACTGGCCGGACGCCGTTGTGCCGCCTGCCTGACTTGAGGTTTTACATTTTGTAGAGGCTCGCTGCTTTCAACCTCGGCGGCGCCTGCGTCCTGACCCGCGTTCATGCTGCGCTGGAGTGCGGGCAGCCCAGCCGGTGACACACTGTCGCCATCACTTGCCGCAGGTTGAGTGAAAGACAGCGTATCTAATGGTTCGACAGATCGCATCACGGATGTTTCTGCGGATCGAGTCACCTGCGTATCCACTGACCGCGCAACAGGAGGTTCGCCGGATTGAGGCGCGCTGAAGGTAGACGCTGGCGCAGTATCTGTAGTCCGCTGGATCGCCGGCCGGCGCGCCAGCGGGCGCTGAGTTAAGGGCATGGTGAGATTCTGCTCTGCCCGCGCAATGGTGTGCGCTTCAAAACTCGGCGCTTTCTCAGAGTGTGAGCGTTGAATCGACTCAGGCGGCGGCGTGCTTAGCGAAGCAAATGTTTCAGGTTCAGTAGCCACATGCGCACTTGGAGCTCCCGACTCAGGTTCCTGCGATGCGGGCTGAGGCGGGAACGTTGTGTGACCGGCTGGCTTCCGTTGAGTAACGGGTTGAGCCGGCGGCGGCTCAATAGCAGACTCGACAGTGTTGGTGTTGTCGGTATCACCGTGTGATGGCGTCTGACGTTCAACAAGCTTACGCTGTACGGTGTCTGTGTGTTGCTCCGTCACAACCGGCGGGTCACTACTGATCGTCGGATTAGCGCTTTCCACTTGCATGTGTGGTTGTGGCGCCGCGGGAACATCATCCACAACTTCTTGTTTGCGTTGCACAGGAGGAGCCGAAATCACTGGCGGCGTTGCAACAACCTCTTCAGTTGGCCCCATTGTGACTTTACGTTGCAGCGGCGCCGCTTGTGGTGACTTTGCCAATTGCGGCGACTCTGCTGACAGTGGCAACTGCGCCGATCGTGGCGTCTCTACCGACTGTGGCGCTACATTAGCGGCCGAAGATTCTACTGCCGAATCTGCCAGTTCCACCGGCTGACGCACTTCAGGCGTCGATGCCGGCTGAATAGCGTCCATCTCGCTGATTTTTCTTCTGATCACCGGTGACGAAGGTTCTGAGGGCGTCGCAGGCGCATCTTCACTTCTACCCTCTCCACCCTCTGACCTTCTGCCCTCTGATCTGGGTTGTGAAATGGACTCAGCAGGAGGCGGACTGGCTATTGGTTTTGGCGCCGCCTGAGCGCGTTGTGCCTGAGATGCGCGAACCTGCCTCATCCTCTGCAACGGTGTATATTCACCGTTCGGCCCTGTCGGCTGGGCGACATATGGCGCATCCATCTGCGTTTCGCCCCGGTTTACACTGGCGGCGGGCGCGCGTTGGAGGGTCGGCCTGTTTATCTGCGCAGGCATCGACTTCACTGAAGAGTCATCAGCACTTTGATTGGGCGACTCAATCCGACGCTGCACGGGTGTGCCTGCAGAACGACTCAGTGGCGTTTCTGGTGGTTCAATAGTGCCGGACTCGCCGTTGTCCACTTTCCGCTGAATGAGATGCGGCGCAGTTGTCTCAGGCGGTTCGCCGGCGGCGGCGTCCGGTATCCTGCTCAACATCTGCTCATTGCGTGTGGCAAGCGCAACTGGATCAATTTCTTCCACACGCGCCACACGGCGCACTTGATTCAAGCTGGGGCGAGGTGGGTTTACAAGCTTCGGCTGCGCCGCCTCGACGTTGCGCCGCGCGGAGGCCAGACTGGATTGCAGCGTGGCGCGCACATCCGCCATGCTCGGCCTCACTGTCGTGGGATCATCCGCTTTGCGCTGCACACTCGCCGTCGGTGGAGTCGATGTCGTCCTCTGTAGCGCATCAGACGACGCAGAAGCAGCAGAATTTCCGGGACCAAATGGCTCAAATGTCCGTGAGCCAGTCCCATCAACCATTCCCTGTGCGGTTGGCTCACTTCGAGTCAGCCCATCGGCGAGTGGCATTGATGTCGCATCATCAACACCCTGTCTTTGCGCGCCTGCAACAGGCTGATGCTTTGTCATCATTGGTGTGAAGCGATTGCTGATGGAATCCGTAAATCGACTGACCATGCCGGGCTGCAAAGAACCCAGATCAAGATGCAAGGCAGTTGACTTATCGGCTTGACGCTGCGCGCGCCGCATCAGGCGGTTCGTGTTTTGCGAGGATGCAGGCAATGGACTCGCCGTTATTGCGCCTTTTACGGTGTTTGTAGCCATCGCGCGTTGTACCCATGGCGACACGGCATTCCGCGCCTTGCGCTGAACGGACAACATCGCGCGTTCGATAAAACGCGGCGTCGGGTCAGTTGGCGGTCTGGAGGGTGGCTGATCCATAGTCATAACTGGCTTAGAAACGGCATTTAGAGGGCATGGGTCTCTTCTGCGCTCAAGTTAATCCCGTGATGTGCGATCTCAATCGTTTCCAGGGCGACCTGTAAAGTCTCGGTGCTGAGATCGGCGCCCGACCACTTTACAGGAAAGGCTTCGAACACGTCCCATTGTTTTACTTTCTTTAATTCACCATTGCCAAGAATGATCGAAAAGTTAATGCGCTTCACTTTGCCGTCATACAGGCCAGCCATGTACCAATCCCACAGTTCGCGGGTATACGTGATGCCCCGGCGCAACGTGATATTCGAGTAGCTGGTTCGTCCAGGCAACTTATACACAAAATCGTTTGTGCCGCCTTCCTGATACTCTTTCACCTCGCGCGTCATATCCAGACCGGAGCATTCCGTGAACTCAGCTGTGACAATCCCGCTGATCTCAACATAGAACCGGAATGCCTGCGCCGGCGGTTTCGCCCCGCTGCTGGATCCGCTGACGAAATCCTCGCTCATCCGGTACATCGCTCGATCACTGCGCTGTTGTTGGAGCTGCTCCTGAGACGGTGTTTTAAAACCTGTCACGGTTAATTCCTCCTGCCTGAACGTTCATTCTCGATAACCAGTTCTCTCAATAGCAATTGATAGACGCGTTCCGCCAGTTTATCGAGATCCACAGCTTCAGGATTGGTCACAACCACGATTTCAGTGTTCTGTGATCCACTTGTCGATTCTGTCATTTGACACGCTCACCAAAAAGCTTCACTCTTCAAGCCTGCGGACGACTCGCGGCGTCATTCAACCTGCGATTGATACCAGCCACCTGCTTCACCCATTGTTGCCGCTCTTCATGCTCCAGGCTCATGATGTCGTCGATCGGCCAATGAAAGTGATATGCCAGATAGGCTACCTCCTCTTGCAGGCGGTCGGAGGGGTAGCCTACGATCCCCCCAGTTCCGCCAGATCCACATCGAACTTAGCGTTACATTCGGGGCAGGTCATCGTGATGATACTCTTTCCCTGTTCATTAATCTGTCGATACAAGGTCTGGAGATATGCCAAGTCCGCGGCATATAGATTCTCGATCACATTCGTCGATATATTTGGCAAGGCGCCCAGTCGAACCACCACGCGCGCCAGCAGGATAATTGCCAGGTACGCCTGGTTGGAGCGCACGCGCAAGTCGCGCAACGGAGCGATTTCGTCCATTGCCGTAGCGAGACGCATCACGCCTTCCCTGTGAACGGCGCCGTCCTGGTCCACAAATCCAATGGGCAGCGTAAACTCAAACTCTGTCTGTGGCCTCATAGTTATTCTCAATGACCTTTACGTAAACCAGCCGGCAACGGCGACTGTTGATTCGGTTGCCGACTGGTTACACGATACTGATTTTAGATCTTGACGCGCTTCATGCCCTCATGCGCCAGCGTCAGGTCTTCGATGCCGAAGTCATTGCCATCCGCTTTGACTTCCGGGCCAGTGACCTTCACCGGCCAGGCATTAATAAAGTCCCACTGCGCGCGCGGGGTGTAATCGCGATCGAACATGATGATGGAGCAGTTCGTGCGTGCTTCCTTCAACTTGCCCTGAATCACCTTTTCGCGCCAATCCCAGATGTCGAGATTGTCGGTCATGCCGCGCTTCAGCGTGACATCGTTCCACTTCATGCGGCCAGGGACTTTGCGAATGTGATCATGACCTTTCGCGTCCACGACCTTGTGCTCGATCACTTCATGCTCAGAACCAATCCCGCTGACTTCTGTGAAGTAACCTGTAAGCTTGCCGCCCAGTTCGAGCGCAAATTGAAAACCAACCAAAGGATCAGGAATTTCAGTTGCCATTTGTATTCACCTCATTCAACAAACCAGTAATCTGGTTTTGAAACGAATTACCAATAACGTTCCCACTTATTCTGCGCCGGGTTGCCACTGGCTGATTCGGAAGATCACGAATTCCGCCGGTTTGACAGGCGCCAGACCAATCTCAATCACAAGGCGACCCAAATCGCGCGAGGCTGGCGGGTTCAGCTCTTCGTCGCACTTGACATAGAAGGCGTCGGATGGATTCAGGCCAAACAGAGCGCCGTCACGCCAGACGTTCGAGAGGAACGCGTTGACATCACGGCGAACCTTGGCCCACAGGCGCGGCTCGTTTGGCTCGAACACAACCCACTGGGTGCCGCGCTCGATTGACTTCTCCACAAAGTTAAACAAGCGGCGGACGTTGATGTAACGCCACGACGGATTGCTCGACAGCGTGCGAGCGCCCCACACACGAATCCCCATGCCGGGGAAAGCGCGGGTGCAGTTCACGCCAATCGGGTTCAATGTGTCCTGCTCACCCTTGGTGGTGTTATATGCCAACCCGGTTGCGCCGCGCACAACTTCATTCGCAGGCGCCTTATGGACGCCGCGGGTGTTGTCATTGCGCGCCCAGATGCCAGCGATATGCCCGGAGGACGGGATGTAAGCCGGCTGGTTGGTCACCGGGTCGGAGACTTCAATCCAGGGGTAGTACATCGCAGCATAACTGGAGTCAAAGCCGGTGACATCCATGCGCCACTGCTTTGCCTGCTGCGGGTTCAAGTTCGGCGGTGTGTCCAGGATCGCGACACGATCGCCCAGGCGTTCGCAATGAGCGATGATCCCGGTTTGAACAGCCTTGACCGTGTTCAGATCCAGCGACTGGCCGGGCAGTGTGCTGACCAGGTCGGGCACAACCACCATGGTGATGTCATCAATCGCCTCAAGGCTCTCAATGCCTGTGCGTTCGAGCACCGCGCCCTGAAAGTCAGAAACGGTCGCAGGCGTGAGTTGCTTGGTGTCGATTGACAGAGACTGCTGCTGATCGCGGGGCTGCACTTTTGCCAGCGGCGCCGCCACATCAGCCACCAGCAACTCGATCAGTTCGGGTCGCTTGTTGTTAACATAGGCGACCGCGACTTTCTTGCTGCCATCTTCTGCCACGACTTCAGTCAAAGCGGCGCCGCGCACAACTTCCTCGGTCTTGAAGCCGCCGCTCTTGCGCTCGCGCTCAACAGTGATATTGAACGTCCCATTGCCATCCGCAGCGGGCGGCGTGGCAGTTTCAATCTTGACGCGCAGACGAGCCCCATCGTATCCAGCCTGCTTGGCCTGAACAACCAACTGGGCAACGCCTTCGCTATTGAGCAAACCGGCCTGTGCGCGCGGTATGGTTCTGACGCTCAACACATAACAGCGCGAACCCCCATTCAGGAAATACCCGTACACGGCCTGGGGCAAATAGGCTCCATCAACGAAGCCGCCGAAACGCTCGGCATATTGCGACCAATTTGTCACGAGTTGCGGCTTATTAAACAGATCGCGCGTCATGTTTTCGCCGTTGATGCGCTCTGTGATCTGCGCCTTTTCGGTAAAACCGATGAAGACCGCCATCGCTGTCCCAACACCCTCGATAGGCTTGGGGCCGCGGTCTACTTCCTCAACATAAACACCGGGCGACAAATACTCTGGCATTTCAAACTCCTTTGTCTATTTATATACGAACGTGATCCGAAAACTAAAAACCAAATAACCGATTTCATATTTCTACAATCCCACTATCCTCCTTTCGCAGAAACGAAGTGCGAGTCGCCACAATAATCAATTCTCATATCTGAATATCGTAGCTTTTAGATGGGACGGTTATGGTGAATCGACCGGGTTTTACCCCGTCTGCCGAAACCTCAAGCGTGTAGACGCCGCTTGGCAAAACACCAATGATGAATTGCCCTTCACCCTGGACCGGGACTTTTACACCGCGCTCAACCAGCATCATCTGGATGTTTGTGAGTTGTTTACCCTTCTTGCCCTTCACCTGACCTGTAATCCACATGAACCTTCCTGAGCCATCAGGCGCCGTCAACGCGCCGCTGGGCGGGCTGTCGCTCTGGCCAAAGCGCAATTCAGCCGTGCGAACAACTGGCGTTTCCAGCGCCTTGTAGGGATTCAGAGCGATGGTGATCAGGCAACCAATCGATGGCTTCAGTTCATTGTCAAGAGCACCCCACACATCGGCGGGTTTATCAAGAATCTCATGCTGAGCAACCAGAATTGGAATACTGGCTGGCTGATCAGAAAAGCTCTCCGGTAAGAGGTCTGCCGGGATATTGGCAAACCGAGTTAACGCCATGATCGCCCGCGACATCAGCCGGTGCTCATCCTCAGGCTCGGTCGCCCAGGCCGTGATCATGTAATAGACATCCAGCCGAATGGGCATGCGCTTCTGCATGATCGTCCCGTTAGCCGTGCGTTCTACTTCATAAGCCGGATTGCGCATACGCAGCTTCGTGTTTTCACGCAAGTCATAGAGATATAGATTCAGCGTGGGTTTGCTGATCCGCGCGGACCATGCGCGTGAAGGCTGGTTGAATGCAATATCAACCTCCGCATTTTTAACCGGAAGCTCGCGTATCAGCAACTGACGGAGCACTTCATCCAGTTCATCAATCATAGGCGGTTTGGTATAACCTCCCGTTCTTTACAACACAATATAACATAATACCTTTACACGACACAACCCAACCCTAGTAACTCGACCGACGAAATTATACATGGGTTGTGCATTATTTCCATACCCCGTTTAGTAGAGACCTGGCTAAGATACACAAACTTCTTGCGCTGCTCAACTCACATCCAGTTTCCATGCAAAGACCGCCCTGTAGGCCGCTTTGATGGCCGCTTTAGCAATTTCCTTGGTTGGTCCCGTGTACTTGGCCGTCTCGTCTCGGTAATACTTCTTGCTTTTCTCGATTCTCTGCTTCTCCGGCAGACCACGCCCAAACCTGACCCCGACCTGACCCCACGTTTTGAACTGGATGTAGGCTTTGGTCAGAATTTCGGCCTCGGTCTGTTTGTTCACATCGGTCTCATCTTTGAGCCCTTTTGTGCCTTGCTCATAGAAGGCCATACCCTTATCCAGGCCGCCGCCTTCCGCGCGGAATTCCTCTGGCGCGTTTGTCTCGGTAGGGGCAGTCTTGGCGTTCCCGTAATTGGTCTCCTCAGACTCCGCCTTTTTCTCATTGAATACTTTTGTCAAATCCTTCAGGCTGCCGCCGCTTTTCCCTTCTTTCCACTTCACTAGTTTGCTGCTGGACGGGAGAGCGGGTAACCACGACTTTGCCGCCATCTTCCTTCTCTCCGGGCTGACAGCATGGCCGCCCCGAAACTCAAGCTCAATCGGCCTTTCCTTGCTCGCCTGGACCATATTGGCGAATTTGCTCAGTGCGCCTTCAGCGAAGGCGACCCCCATCACGGCGCCTTTTTTATTCACTGAGAAATTGTCCGGTTCCCAACCCTCTCCGGGAGCGTCAGGAGGAAGCTGCTCCCATCTCTTCTTCGGGCGATCCTGTTTCTTCAACCATTTAGGCAGGCTAAGGCGCACGTCATGGCCTGTAAAAGCATTCCCCTCACCATGCGAGCCGCGGTCCTCTGCCTGGTGCAACGCGTCGCTCAATACCTCAAGACTGCGCCCTTGCGCTTTGCCACTCTTGTCAGTCCAATCCCACAGGCCAACAGCTTTGTTCACCAGGCGGCTTGTCATCGCTTCATTGAGCGACGCACCATCTCTTACTTTATACCGCCCGCCCTCACCGTGGCTGAGCATGTACTCCGGTCTGCGCATGTGCAACTCGTTGTTCTCCCACATGCGGCGGGCTGGGTCGACTTGCTCCGCCAGAATTAATCGCTTATAGAGGTCAAGCCGCGGCTTCGACTGGGCGATGCCCTTGTTCATGGTGTCAAACTCGTCCTGGATGAAGTCGATATCCGGCGAGCGATCAACCAGCAACCTTATCGCGCGAGGACCGTAGACGCTTGAGAACGCCCCCTTCGTGATGGCAAGTTCCGTCACCTGGCGGTGTCCTATGGGCCACCAGCCGCGCACGTGGTTGGCCGCGCCCTGCTGCAACGTGTGTGTCAGCTCGTGCGCCAGCAAATGGTCGCCAGTCGCCTGACCAGGGCTGCCGGCGCCAGTGCCCAGATAAATGTCTTTGCCATGCGTAAAGGCAAGCGCGCCTAGCTGGCGGTTCAATCGCATCGCGTCCGGGCCGCTGTGAAGGCGCACTGCGCTGAAATCCGCAGCGAAACGCGATTCCATGCGCGTGCGCACATCCTGAGGTATAGTCTTGCCGCCCCCTTTGCTGGCTGCCAGTTGGTGTTCCAGTTCCCCGCTGGCGAGACCACCGTCCTCTGCGCGTCTCTGCAGCAACGGCGCAGACTCGCTGTATCCAGATTGAGGGACCGATGGGGATGGAGCGCCTCGGGTCACCCGCTCAGCCATGCGATCGGCCTCCTGCTCATAGCGGTCTCCCGGTGCGCCAACAGTGAGGTGGGAACGCGTTGCCGGCGCCTGGTCGCCACGTCTGAGCAGGGCAACCACTGCGCGATTTCCAACGGCATGCTGAAGAGTCAGGATATCAGGCGGGGTTGCCTTGTCCGGGCTCGCCATGACACGCTGCACCACTGCTGCCAGAGTCCCCGGTTGTCTTTCCCGGACAGTCTTACTGTGTTGTTTCCTGGATGCTATCTCTGCGTCATGCTTTGTGTACTGTAGCTGTCTAGCCATGATGACCTCCTTGTATATCAAACAAAGCCAGCAACTCAAGTGTTAGGTTCAATCAGAAGTGTAGCACCAATACCCAATAACACTACTGTGCAGCCCGACCCGGTCGGGCTACGACCCCACAAAGGTCAGCCATTAAGGGAGTTAATCATCCTCAACCTGCGCTACCGCATCAGCCGGTGTTTTGTCGGCATAGATAACGCCCATCATTCCAGGCAGGTACTGATCCATCATCAGGACATTCGCGTATAGAATCGGTTTGATCAGGGTAGACAGCAGCTCGGCGCCCTCCACATCAATACTGGTTTTGAAGCGCACCTCGCCGTCTTCATAGTCCAGTTCAAAATTCCCGATCACCATGTCGAAGTTAGCGCGGGTAATGAACTCGGCGATCTCCGGCCGTTTGTGCTCAGGCACTGCCACGGGGCAAATCGAGTAGAAAACAAACTGTTGCTGCTCCTCGCGCGCCTGCGCAAAACAGGCAAACTGCGCGTTATCGCCTCGGAACAGCACACGCACAACAAATTCGTCCTCCATCTTTTCATACGGCCAGTTATCGCTGTCCAGATAAGCCGTTACCGCGTCGAGTATTTTTCCCATATAGCCTTCTTTCAAGTAACAATAAGGTCTTTTTCGTTCACCAGCCGGCCCATCTTCTGCAATTCACGCCTTGCGCCATGCATCAGGTGCGACATCGTGACCACGCCTCCATCGCTGGCAGCGAGGTAAGCAGCGCTGACGATGATATTACGGATGTTACCGCCGGCCAGCCGGAACCGTTTAGCCATAATCTTAAAATCAACTGCCTTATCGACTGGCACCTGCGGCGGGAATAGCGTCTCCCATATCTGCAGTCGATACACCTCATCTGGAAACGGGAAGTCAATCGCAAACTGAAGCCTGCGCGTAAAGGCGTCGTCCAGGTTAGCGCGCAGGTTAGTCGCCAGAACGGTCACGCCGTTATAGCCTTCCATGCGTTGCAGCAGGTAACTGACTTCAATATTAGCGTAACGGTCATGCGCGTCTTTGACTTCGGAGCGTTTGCCAAATATAGCGTCGGCTTCATCAAAGAAGAGGATGGCGTTGCTGCTTTCCGCCTCAGAGAAGATACGATCAAGGTTCTTCTCGGTCTCTCCAATGTATTTGCTTACGATCGTGGACAGGTCGATCTTATAGAGATCGAGACCAAGCTCGGAGGCAACCACTTCAGCGGACATCGTTTTGCCAGTGCCGGGCGGGCCGGCAAACAGGACTGTAATACCATTGCTTGCAGTAAGTTTCTTCCCCAAGCCCCACTGCTCCAGCACAAATGGGCGTCCTCTGACTTGTTTCACCAACTCCTGCAGCATCTCAACCTGATCTATCGGCAGAACGATATCGGTCCATGTGTACCGTGGATTGAGCTTGCGCGCGAGATTGCCAAGCGCCGGCGTGGATTGAGCCCGCGCAGCCGCAAATAGCAATCGATTCGACAGCGGTTCCTGCTTTTGTTTCGCCACGTCAACGGCATTGGTAACTGCGTCGCGAATCTGTGAGGGGCCTAGCACAAACTGGCCTGCCAACCCGTTGATGTCAATCGGCTCCTTGTCTGCTTGCAGCCTGTCGCCGACGTAATACTGCCAAATAGCTTCGCGTTGCGCATAACCTGGCAACTGAAATTCGAGCCAGATGATATTGCGATCACGCTCAACCAGACGCGTCTGCCACAGCCGAGTGCCAGTGATCAGAACAATGTCTGGATGCGCGCATAATTCGCTGAACAAAACGGCGTCAGGAGAATCCTCGCTCAGTGTCACATCCCAGTCGGTCAGGCACAATAATGCGCCTGTCATCCTGGCATCACGCAACGCCAACCGAGTCGCCTGCAGAGCACTCACCTCTGTCGTGACCGATCCCGCCAGGTTCACCGTCAGCAGCATTCGCCCGAGTTTGGACGCGACGAATCGTGCGGCTGCCCGCATGCCTATCTGGTTAACCCCATAGAAAACCAGCAATGCTTGATCATCAATGCTGTTCTCAATGCTTGATTGCATTTCCTGCAATAACAATCCATCGGCGCCAGACAGAACGGGTTGAGACAGTATCGCCTGTGAGCCCAATTCAGCGGGAGACTGATAGCGACCCAGCAGCCACATGACCACCGCCTCGCTTACACGCAGCATCTGGCTGAGCATGTGCGGCTGTGAACTATGAGTGTCAGTGACTGGCTCCAGGAGGTGATATTTGAACAGGGGCGCGTCGCTCATGAACCTCTCGATTTTGTGCAATCGCTCTGGTGTTGGCTCACACAACAAATCGAGGATCAGATTCACCATCGGCTGGCGGCGTGTGACATCGTCCTGGAGGAAACCGTATAGTTGTTCGTATCGCAGGTCCAGGGCAGGCGCAAGGCACACCAGCAGTGCGTCAACATCAAACTCGGTCAGGCCAAATGCCTGAGCCAGTTGCAGCAAACGCAACGATAAGCCGGCTTGCCGGGCGGCATCCTTTACGGCGCCAACTTCGGCGCTTGCATTGTTGTATGCGGCCGTGAACGCCGCGAGTTCATCGGGGGGGAGAACAGATCCTTCGCTCCAGTTGGTCCCGAACCGACGCGTCACGATTGCATCGATATTGTTCGGTGAAACGTACAGACCGCGCAACGCGTCGTCTGGATTTTGACCAGCCACTTGCCACTGCCGCACAGCCTTGCGAATCAGCACATCGATCCTGGCGATCTCTGCCTGGAGATGCGCGAAACTCTGGTCGGCCATATCGGCGGCGCGCACCGATTGCGATTTGATCCTGTTAAATTTCATACGCCCAAACGACGACTCGATTACAAATACAACACAGCTACAAACACAAAATACTACGTCAGACGATAGCAGCGGAAAGGGCGGTAATGAAAACTGTAATGACCCGAAGGCGTGGCAACCATACGGCGTTACAACGAGAAAGTCAGGTGTAACACGACGAGACAGTAATACGCCAGGTTCAAACTTCCACTTACTCTTTAATTCTACATCACGATTGGCAATTGAATGGGTTTTCACCCTGCTATTACGGGATTATCCGAAATGCCTACAATCAAATAAACCGTCTCAATCGATGAAGGCGATAAAGAGAAATAGATTCGCGCAGGTTCCGCGCCTGCATCAACATGGAGCAAAAAATGGAGCAAGATCAAGATAAGGAGCAAGAAAATGGTTAACGTAGGCATCATTGGTTGTGGGAACATTTCACGATTCCACCACGAGGGATATGCGGCCGCCGGCGCCAGGATCGCGCACGTGTGCGATGTTCGCCTGGAGGTCGCCCAGGGAGTTGCATCTCGATATGGCGCGCGTGCCAGCACCGACTACCGCGCCGTCCTCGACGACCCGGAAGTGGCGTTGGTCAGCATCTTGTTGCCCGCCTCGCTGCACCGTGAGGCCTGCCTGGCCGCGATTGCGGCAGGCAAAGGGGTCGTCTGTGAGAAGACGCTTACGGATAGCGCCGAGTCCTCGACTGAAGTGGTCAAAGCCGCTGCGCAAGCCGGGAACTTTTTTGCAACGGGTTTCATGAAGCGTTTCTTTCCCGCTATGCAGCAGGCAAAAACATTGCTTGCGGACATGGGAGAAGTCGTCAGCCTGTACGCGCGTTCCTGGCAACCCTTCGGCGTGTTATGGGATGAGTCCCTGCCGCGTGAGTATAGCGACAGGCCGTCGTCCGTCATCCGCTCTTATGGCGGCGGCGTGCTCGTGTGCGGCGGCAGCCATATTCTCGATCTAATCCACTTCTACGCGGGTCGCCCGACCCAGGTCAGTGGCCAGATGCGCTCACGCGAAGGGCTCGACTTCGATGTGCAGGCCAACGCAATGCTCTGGCTTAAGGACGGCGGCATTGCCCACTTTGAGGCGCTCTGGCATCCACATGCCTTCGCCGGTTATGAACGCAATGGCTGGGATGAAAGGCTTGAGATCAATACCGCTAAGGGGCGACTCGATATATACACGGTAAAGTGGGATCATCCAGAGAACAACGGCGCACTGCTGGTGCATCAGGACGCGCGGTCAGGGCGCGTGACAGAGCACCGATATCCGGCGGTCAATCCATTTCACATTGAAATGGCTGAGATACTTCGACGGTTTGAGGCCGGCGAGCCAGCGTCGCCATCCGCATGGGACGGCTACGTGGTGGATCAACTGATTGAGACTATCACCGCCAGCGCAAATCAGCGCGGCGCGCTTTTGCCCATCCCGTGGCAGGACCTCAACTAAATCGCCGATCGATACTTCGAGAACCTTAAATCACGGTTACGACACAACTGGCGAATTCCGTATGCGTATGCCGCTGCCTTCCGTAACGCGCCCAATGATCCACGCTTGTTCGTCATGCGCATGCTGCGCATGCGCATGCAATTGCGCCATGAACTGTTCAGCGCGATCTAAAGGCAGCGGCACAAGCAGTCCTCCACTGGTCTGAGGATCAAACAGAAGCATCTGCTGCCAGTCGGTCAGTGCGGCATCAAACACGACCTGTGCGCGAGCCGCTTTAGCGTTCGTCTCGGCGCCGCCAGCGAATATCCACTGCTCGGCATATCCCAGCGCGCCGGGCAAAAATGGTATCGCGGCCCATTCAAATTCGAAACAGACCCCGGACTGATTGGCCATCTCGAGGCTGTGGCCGATCAACCCATAACCAGTGATATCTGTCGCGGCGCGCGCGCCCAGATCGCGCGCCGCGTGACCGGCTGCTCTGTTC
Organism: uncultured bacterium; assembly: GCA_903921365.1. Taxonomy (GTDB): domain Bacteria; phylum Chloroflexota; class Anaerolineae; order J036; family Brachytrichaceae; genus CAIXPS01. The sequence goes on from CAIXPS010000023.1 coordinate 67,196, forward strand.
AGCCGCATCATGCTGGCGATGGCGCTCTCAACATGCCCAGGCGCAGCCTGATCACGTTTTATCGCAGTCGTTATGACACCCACACCGAGGGGCTTGGTCAGCACAAGCACGTCGCCTGGATGAGCGCCGCCTTTGGTCATCAAGTGCGCGGGGTTCATCATCCCGGTTACAGATAGCCCGTACTTTGGCTCACGGTCGCGGACGGAATGCCCACCGGCAATTGCAGCGCCGGCCTCGGCAACCTTATCAGCGCCTCCGCACAGGATAGCGCTGATGACCTCTGCCGGTAAGTCTTCGGGGAAGGCACAGATATTCAACGCGAAGATCGGGTCGCCGCCCATCGCGTAGATGTCGCTCATCGCGTTGGCAGCGGCAATGGCGCCAAAGCTATAAGGATCGTCCACAACGGGCGGGAAGAAATCGACTGTCTGCACGATGGCGCGATCATCCGACAGACGATATACCGCGGCATCGTCCGGTTGGCCCAACCCCACGATCAAGTCGGGGTATTGTGCGGGTGAGAACCGTTCCTGGAGCGGGCGCAACACGTGCGCCAATGCTTCAGGGTCTAGTTTACTCGCTCAGCCCGCGCAAGAGGCTAATGATGTCAGTCGAATCTGCTTACCTGTGGTCATATTTTTCTTCAACACTTATGAGCCAATTGCTCATCTCCGCGCCAGTGTCACTACTCTTCACTACGCTATAG
>CAIXPS010000024.1 GCA_903921365.1 uncultured bacterium
CCCACCGTCAGCCTCCCGCCGCGCCATCAGCGCGTACTTCTCGATCTTGTTGCGCTCATAGCCTTCCTTTTCCATCGCCATACCCCACAGGTTTTCATCGCGCAACGCCAGCACCGCACTCCGCACCAATTCAGCCAGTGCACGCGGCTCTATCGCGTCCAGTTCCCACGATGACTCGCCAAACTCAGCCGCATAACCGGCATAGCGGCTATCTGATTCCTTCGCGGGGTTCTCAGGCGGGTTCAACTCCTTTACCTGGCTGTAGTTCAGCGCCAGCCGCTGTACGGTGATGTCGATGGCCGAAAACATACCCAGCCGGTCGGTCACATCGCGCGTCATATCGATTCCGCTGGGGTCATGGTCGCCCAGGTAGAGGATGTGCACGTGCTTGCCCGCAGCGCCATGACCGCGCAGCCGACGGCCCGCCACGTACATCGCTGAGATCGACGAATACCCCTTGTTTGCGGCGAATGCGACATCCAACTCCCGGCACACTGGCTCCAGAATGCCCGACAGCGCGTCCTTCTCTACCTCGACCTCGACGTAATTGGGTTGTGTTGCCCACTTGTCGATGGCGTACTGGTCGGCGCACGCCCGGATGATTTCGGCTGGGTTGTTCCAGTGCGAGTTTATGGCGGTTGAACGGCCACGGTCGGTTATCATCGACCAGTCGATTCGCCCAGCCAGACGCGCGTTCGTCACAATGTCCACGATGCGCTTGTAACTACGCAATGTGTTGACGATCATATCCCGCGAAACCAACTGGTAGTAAAGCTGGCGCAGGGATAACACATAGCCGTCCGCGCCGTAGCTGTCGAGAATGGTGTTGATTTGCGCGATCAGCGATTCGCTGACATCTGAGAATGACTTTTCGGTAAACTTCTGTTTCACTAGATTCCTTCGTCCGCGCCGTGGATTTGGCAGTTGCGCGGCTACTTGCTTAGTGGGATGATTTTACTACCGTACAAGAAAGTTGTCAACTAGCAAAACGCCCGGCGAGAGTGCCGGGCGTCGATTGTCGGGGGGGGCTAGAACGGGATTCCACTCTCGCCATAGCCGGGATCGTCGCTTTCATCGTCCGGCTCCGCGCCACGTTGGGCGGGGGCGCGTGATTCGCCATCACCCGTCGCTTCGCCCTTTGGCGACAGAAACCGAACCGTGTTGGCAACGATTTCAAACGAGGCGCTCACAGTGCCATCCTGCCGGGTAAACACCTTTGGCCCGCCGGTCTTGGCGTCACTGCCCAGGCGCCCTTCGACCAGCACCATGCTGCCTTTGTGAAGAAACTGGTTAACGTTCTCAGCTTGCTTTCCGAACACGCTGACACGAAACCACGTGGTTTCCTTAACCTTCTCAGCGCCTTTGGTGTGCTGGCGATCTGTCGCCACGCTAAACGATGTCACGGGGTCGCCGTTGGGCATGTAGCGCATAGCCGGATCGCCGCCCAGTCTGCCTACAATAGTTGTTGTCTGATACATAAACACTCCTGAACGCGGCCACCGCCGCCTGTTTGCGATCAACGAATCTCATTCCGTCACCTTCTTTGGCCGTTCCCGATCGGCCCGCACATCTTCCGCCCGCGCCTGCAGCGCCGCCGCATACGCCCGGTCAGCGCGTGACAGGCTTTTGTCGGCAGCGTATCGCTTGAAGTCCTTAGCCGCTGAGCGCCAGCCGTGATCACCGTCCGCGCTACAACGCGCTGGGCGCAGCACACGCTGCAGCGCCGCGAGCGAGTAGTGCTTACTTGTGAGCACGCCGGTCCTCCGGTAGCCACGTGATCGGCGTGTGGTCGCCGGTCGTATCATGCGGCTTAATTCCCGCCGCCAGCGCCGCCTTGATCTCGGCGGTCTGCTCCGGGCTGAAGTTGCACTGAGTGTCATCACCACGCATACAGCGCGAAGCGGCATCATGCGCCAGCGCCGCCTCGATCTCAGTAGGGAACGATCCCAACGTGATCGACTTGCGCCGGTACATCACTCGCGCAAGATACGGGTTATTCTTGTTCTCCGGGCGGTGACTGACGCCGATGTACTGGCTTGTTTTCGGGCGTCCATGATAGGTTTCACCGTTGTTTGCGATCTGCGCGACAGGCGTCGCCGCCCGCGTCCGTTGCGATTGCAGGGACAGAGCGCCCCGGCACTTCGGGCAGTAGCACTCGCCGGGGAATGAGCGCACCAGCCATCCTCCGCCACGCAGCGCCGGGCCGATCGACGACGCTGCCCACGTCACCTCGTCACACGTCTTGCAGCTAATCAGTTGCCCGCTGATTGGCACGGGGGCATGTGCTGGCTGGTTGTTAAAACCGCGCCATAGGCCGATGGCATGATTGGTCATTGGTCGAAGCACCTCACCTCCACGCCGCGCTTAAACTCGGCGGGGTGCGCCTTCTCGAACCACGCGATAGCCTGCTCGTCGCTCTCAAAGCGCACGCCCTTGACGATTGGGCGAGGTGGGTTTCCCTCAGTCCAGAACTCATACGGCACGGCGTTGTCGCCGCCCACGATTACGCCGCGCACGTCCTCGGTGACACGCGCATCCATGCGGTGCTGCACGTCAGCAGGCACCTTATACACGACCTTGCTACTCGCCATTCCTTCGGCTCTCCTGGGCGGCACGCATCACACGCGCCGCCCGTTTCTTACTTCGCCTTGATCACCACATACGGATCGCCAGTTTTGCGGCACTGGTCGATAATCGGCATGATTTTTGCGATAGTGTCGAGTTGCTCGGTGTTCCACGACACCCGCCCATGAAAGTAGATCGCGTGATAGCGCAGGCCGTCCTGCGTCTTGCCACAGGCCAGCGTGTCCGATTTGATCTCAGCTTCCAGCGCCACGACATCGGCCTCCA
>CAIXPS010000025.1 GCA_903921365.1 uncultured bacterium
GCAATATAGCAACTTCGCATCCATATCTTCGAGTCACGGATTTCAGGGAACAGTCTATTGATATGAGTAATCTACGCTATATCTCCGATGAGATTCACCAGCAGATTACTCATTACACTATTTCATCAGCCAATGTCTATATATCGATAGCAGGAACAATTGGATTAATGGGCACAATTCCCGATGCGCTAGAAGGCGCTAATCTGACTGAAAATGCTGCCAAGCTAGTTTTTGATCCAATCCTGATCGACAAAAAATTCCTGTGTTTTGTTGGAAATGGGGAACGAGTGCAAAGTCAGATACGATCTCTTACTCACTCGGTCGGAGTTCCAAAACTTGCGCTTGAGCGAATAAAGACAATCCAATTTCCCCTCCCGTCCATCGAAACCCAGCAACAAATCGTCGCCGAGATCGAAGCCGAACAAGCCCTCGTCGCCGCCAACCGCGAATTGATCACGCGCATGGAGAAGAAGATACAGGCGGCCATCGCGGGGGTGTGGGGCGAGGAGAAAACAGTCTGAATCACGGATTACACAGATTAGAGGATTACACGGATAGGATCAGAACACCTCTGACTCTGACTCTGAATCCGTGCAATCCGTTAATCCGTTCAATCCGTGATTCAAACTACTCCGCCAACCGCGAACTGATCACGCGCATCGCAAAGCCGAAGACCATGGTTCAGGCGACACACACGGCGCAGTCGCGACGCCCACTCTCTGTAATCCGTATCATCCTTTAATTCGATTCATCCGTGATTCAGACTTCTGCTACGTGATCGCCGCCTGCTTCTGCGCCGCTATGTTTGGCCGCCAGACTCTGCCCCTTCACTAATGGCGGCCTGGCGCCTCGGTGCTCTTCCAGCACCACTGCCACAAAGTTTTTATTGTTCTTCTGCTCTATCTTGGTGACTTCAAATACAGTATCACGTCGAATAGTATTTCCGCCTGGCCTGCCAAATATTTTATTCCAGGCTTTCGGGCGCCAGTCGGGCGCGCTGCAGTAGGGCGGGCACAGGAGTGGGCGCAGGCGCTTTCGATGACTCGCTTTGATGGTTATGCGATCCTTTCCCGGCGCGACCAGTGGCGCGGGACGAGTCACTTTTTCCTGTCAATCCTCACGAAGCTCAGTGCGAAAGCAAATCATCGTAATCGGCATGTGTGCCAATCCAAAACCACTCGATACAGTCAAAGTTCTCATTTCCCAGAGCCCGATAGCCTATTCCAACTCGTACTGACCATATCGGTTTTGCCCCTCTAAGTTTCTTGAAATGCAATGATGGGTGTTGCGGATTGGTATTAAGCAGTTTGAAGTTCTTATCGGCTAACTCGCGCACTTCCCTGGGTAACTGTTGGTAGTGTCGCCAGAAGATCGGCAAAGCCAGGTGTTTCAAATGGACCTGGCCAAACCCGCTTTAGACTCCTTATCAACTTCACTAAGTAACGCATCGAGACGACCGGTTGCCAGGTCATTCTCGATCTGCCTATCCCACATTTCTTCACGATAATTTTCCAGCCATTCCGCCAATTGATCCAGATCCTTCGTTGGTAATTGCGTAATAGCAGTTTCCAATTCCACGATACTCATAATGTTCGCAGTATACCTTTAAGTCAGGTCCCCTATGCCGCTCCACGCCTGGGTGTATGAATCGAGCAAGATCGAGCCGTAACCGGCTTTCATATTTTGAGTATCATTGAACCATCTCGTGCAAGTTGGATGACGGATATGAAAACAGTAACGCTTGATCAACCCTTTCAGTTTACGCTGAGCGAAACGCCAGAACCTTCCCGCTGCGAGCCCGGCGAGGCGCTGGTGCGCGTCCACCGCGTCGGCATCTGTGGCACCGACATACACGCCTATCGCGGCCGGCAGCCGTATTTCAGTTACCCGCGCATCATCGGCCATGAACTCGGCGTCGAAATCGTCGAGGTGGGGTTGAACGAGCGCGGACTGAAGGCGGGCGACCGCTGCTCAGTTGAGCCATACCTCAACTGCGGCCACTGTATCGCCTGCCGTCACGGCAAAACCAACTGTTGCATCAGCCTGCAGTGTCTTGGCGTTCATACCGATGGCGGGATGCGCGAGTTGATCAAAGTGCCGGTCACCAAGCTCCATAAGTCCGATACGCTTGGGCTGGACCAACTTGCGCTCGTCGAAACACTGGGGATCGGCTCACATGCGGTGGATCGCGCCATGCTGGGGATGGGTGAATATGTGCTGGTTATCGGCGCGGGCCCCATTGGCCTGTCGGTGATCCAGTTTGCCCGTCTGGCCGAAGTCAAGTTGATCGTGCTCGACGTTAACGCGCAACGGCTCGACTTTGCGCGCCGCCAGTTTGGTGTGGACTATATCGTCAATGCGCAGGACAATCCTCTCGCCAGGGTGATGGAGATCACCGACGGCGATCTCCCCACGGTGGTATTTGACGCGACTGGAAGCGGTGAGTCGATGATGGGCGCCTTCCAGTATGTCGCGCATGGCGGCCGGCTGGTGTTTGTCGGGTTGATGCAGGGCGACATCACCTTCAGCGATCCATTCTTCCATCGCCGTGAGATGACGATCCTCTCCAGCCGAAACTCGCTGCCAGCGAACTTCACGCGCATCATCGCGCTGATGGAGAGCGGCCGGGTAAACACCGATCCATGGATCACCCACCGCGCCAGTGCCGACGCCCTCCCGGAGCTATTCCCCAAGTGGGTTTCGCCCGAATCGGGCATGCTCAAAGGCATCGTCGAGTTCTAGTCGCTTTGCCGACTTGTGTCTCAAAACCCTGACAAATACCGGCGCACTGCTTATGCGCGCGCGAGGCGCGCAAGGCGCGCTTGTCGCATGATCTCCTTGATCTGATCGACGTGCGAGTCCTCGTGTGCCAGACCGCCAATAAATCGCCCTACTGCGTTCACAGGCGCAGCGCCAGGTCGGGGTATCGTGAAAGTAAGCGTGAGATTTGGCGCATCCGGCCACGCGTCCAGAAATGCGTGTCGCATTCGGCGGCTCTCGCTTAACCTTGCATGAACCTGAGCGATTGTCGTAACGGTTTCCCAGGGTGTCTCGGCGCGTGATCGTCCCTTGATCTCAACACCGCGCGCCAATTCGGTCGATAGCGCCGCGCCTTCTTCGGACGACGCTGTCCCATGCACGATGACATGCCCCAGCGTCCATGCGATGTTTAACTCTTCCGGATTAGTTGCAAAAGTGTCGTTCGCGGCCGGGTCAACCGGCGTGAACGTCACATCAGCGTCAATCGCATCGGCGATTAATGCGCTCACCGTGTCGACCATCTCGTCCGTCAGGCGGTGGAGGTCTGCTACCGTCAACCCCTGTGCGAGATCAGC
>CAIXPS010000026.1 GCA_903921365.1 uncultured bacterium
GAAGACACCGAACGCGGGTCGTTCGAGAGCCAGCTTGCCAACGTCAAGAAACAGGGCAACGACGCCCACGCCCCGCCCAACATCTCTCTCTATCAACAAAAGGGCTCCGCCACCTGGCATCCCGATAAGGACGGCAAGGCTCCGGATTTCCTCAGCGACACGCTCCACCAGTGGGGCATGGCCATCGATCTATCCGCCTGCATGGGCTGCAACGCCTGCCTCGTAGCCTGCCAGGCAGAGAACAACATTCCCATCGTCGGCAAGGAACAAGTCGCCAAGGGCCGCGAAATGCATTGGATCCGTATGGATCGCTACTTCGCCACCCAGAAGGACAACGATTTCGACGCGGACAATCCCGCACTGGTGCCGCAGCCCGTCGCCTGCCTCCAATGCGAGCTGGCTCCCTGCGAAACGGTTTGCCCTGTCAACGCCACCGTGCATACCGAGGACGGCCTCAACGCGATGGCCTACAACCGCTGCATCGGCACGCGCTATTGCGCGAACAACTGCCCGTACAAGGTGCGCCGCTTCAATTTCTTCGATTATAACAAGCGCAACCCGCTCATTTCCCACAACCTCTACAAGGGCCCGCTCGGCGAGAAGCAGGTCGGCGAGGCGCCCCATCTCCAGCGCAACCCCAACGTCACGGTGCGCATGCGCGGGGTGATGGAAAAATGCACCTACTGCGTGCAACGGCTCAAGGATGCGGTCATCCGCCAGAAGGCCGGCCAGAAACAGGATGCGCTCGCCGCCGGCAAGCACTCAACCGAAATCCAAGTCACCACCGAAACGCTGCGCATCCCGGTGGATTCCGTGCGCACCGCCTGCCAGGACGCCTGCCCGGCCAACGCCATCACCTTCGGCAACCTGTTGGATAAGGGAAAATCCGTGGTCGGCCGCAGCAAGGAGATCGAACGCAACTACGACCTGCTCAACTACATCGGCACCCGCCCGCGCACCAGCTATCTCGCCCGAGTCAAGAATCCCAACGACAGGATGCCGGACGCGCAATTCATCGGCAAAGCCACCATTCACATGGCATGAAGACAGAAGACTTAGAGACAGAAGACAGAAGATAAGAGATTGAAAATCATGCATCGCAAGGAAAAACCAATACAAGAGACTCTGCGTGGCGGAGTCTTCCATCTTCTGTCTTCAAGTCTTCTGTCTTCAGATTTCCGGTAAACAACTGACCTCTTAATGCCAGCCGTTTATTAAAGTTCCATCGACCAAGAACTCCAACCAAAGGGGTGACAGATTTGGAATAATTAACGCTACTAATATTACCCCAATATGCTGCCGCTGCAATTTGAACCCCAAGATCAGCAGTCTGTTGTGCCTTAACAAAACCACTACAATTGAAGAACAAAACGATCACTATTAGTTTTCTCATTTGCAAGAGTATTCAATGAATTTGTTAAAATTGCAACCTCAGGAATTATCTTGTTTTCACTAAAGGCTACAAAAGTAATAGATTAAGCCTAATTTCCCCTTTTTCAAACAAAATTTAACGGATAAAATTAAGATATTCTGACAGGACTGAAAAACCAGCTCAATTTCGTTTATCGATTCCCCACATCAATTTGTTTCGAAGTGTACTGTAAAATGATTGATTATCAAATTGTAATACGTTAATACAAAAATCTGCCTTGCTTAAACGCATCTCAATACCTGCGCCAAAAGCTGCTGAGCGGGAATCGAGTGAAGCCATGTATCTTTCACCCCGACCCTCTATTCTGAGTTTTATCTCTTCACTGTCGGGTATTACTACAGGACGAATTGCCAGATTGTGTGGAGCAATTGGCGCAATTATGAAATTTGCGGCCGTTGGGGTGATTATCGGTCCACCGACACTCAGTGAATAGGCCGTTGATCCGGTTGGTGTTGATACAATCAGACCATCAGCCCAATACGAATTAAGGAAATCGCCGCCAACTTCCACATGAACCGTTATCATTTGCGAAGTATCCTGTTTATGTACTGTAAACTCATTCAAAGCATAAGGGAAATCGGGAAACAACCCTAAATTGTTTTCC
>CAIXPS010000027.1 GCA_903921365.1 uncultured bacterium
AGCGGATTTCTTCTATTACTTCATCCCTGTTTTCACTCGCGCTTTCTTTTCCCATAGCAGGAATACACCTAATGGCATTGGGGAGTAGCCTCATGGGCAGAATGGTTGATTCATGTAGATGTTCTTTACTGCACTCTAAGCTCTGTTTGCAGTCGAACTACATCACGCACAAGATAAGATAACTGGCAAACCGCGTAGACCAGTTGCTTGCAATAGTTGCCCTGACAGTTATACCGTTAAACGAATGAAGCATTCACATCTTTCGCTCATCCCGAAACGAACTTCTGTCGTTGTGGAAGTCGCAAATATCCTAAAGAATGAGATCCAGCTGCGCCGATGGACAAAGTCATTGCCTGGCCAACGCACACTCTGCGCCACCCTGCAGATAAGTCGGCCTACCCTCGACGAGGCGTACCGCACATTGCAGACAGAGGGTCTGATCCGCGTCGAACATGGTCGGCGTACTTTGATTCTCCGCCAACCGCGCAAGCGCCCTCTGGTCAAGGATCATCAGATGGTTGTCGCTATACAGCCGGAGCCACTCTCGACCAGGGTTGTACCAAACATATTACAAATAAGCGGCCTTCAAGAGAACCTCGAGGCGGCAGGCTTACGCCTCATTGTTCAATCCAACCCCTGCTTTAGGCGCGATCGGTTGGGCAATCAATTTGAGACGATTGTAGGCCAATACCCTGACGCTACCTGGGTGCTATTATCAGTGAACCAATCTGTTCAAAATTGGTTTATGAACCATAAATTTCCAACTCTTGTCGATGGATTCACCCATAATGGCGTGAAACTACCTTCCATAGATTTAGATCACCCAGCCGCATGCCGACATGCCGTCGCTTCTTTCCTTCGAGCGGGATATCGTAACTTGATTTTTCTATCACCTGGCGCCGGGAGGGCGGGAGATCTCGCCTGTGAACAGGCCTTCACAGAAGCCTTGCAGCGCAGCCCGTACTCAGAAGCTGCCGGACAAGTCATACGCCATGATAGCACAATCAATGGGCTCAAATCGGTGATAGGCGGCCTAATTAAACGGTGTCCGGATCGATGCGCGATTCTCGCATCCGAACCCCAAGCGGCCCTCACAACTGTGAGCTTCCTACTGCAAAACGGTGTAAGCGTCCCGGGCCATTTCTCTGTGATCTCGTTAGAGTATGATTATTTCCTAAGCTGGAACTCACCTACAATTTCCTCTTACGAGTACGATCTTAACCTATACACTCGCCGGCTATCTTCCTTGGTTATTAAATTGGCTCGTGAAGGTTACTTGCCACGTCGCCCAATCAGGCTAATGCCCCGATTTAGACCAGCAGAAACCTTTGCCCCCGAATAATCAGGCAATACTCGCTTCTTAAGAGATCAGCCGCCTAGGACAGGGGCGATGCGGTAACGGCCAAATCACCGGCTCTCATCACACCCCCGCTCGTCTCTTGTCCTTTCGGGGTGACCGGACTCAAGTTTTCGAGCCACCCCGTGTGTTAGTCTGGGATGTTGTTATGGGTTGATCTATCGGTTGTCGTTAGCGCTGTCCCGACGGAGGGAGGCCGTAGGCCGACCGGAGTCGGGA
>CAIXPS010000028.1 GCA_903921365.1 uncultured bacterium
AGACTCAACTGTGTGAAGTAGGCGCTAAATCCGGCCACGCGCACGATCAAGTCCGCGTAGCGTTCAGGAGCCGCCTGTGCCGCGCGCAATGTCGTGGCGTCTACGATGTTGAATTGCAACTCCTGCCCACCCATCGCCATGAACGTCGCTGCCAGGTCGGCGATCTTCGCGACATCATCCGGAGAATCGACGCAACTGCGCGAGAACTTGACGTTGCACACGTAGCCGGCCGACCAGTGCCGCACACTGTCCAGTTGGGCAACCGACAAGAGCAACGCTGTTGGCCCGTTGCGATCCGCGCCCTGGCACGCGCCTACGCCGTCGACGATAGGTGTGCCTTTGTGGCGTCCGTCGGGCGTGGCCGCAGTCCAGCGCCCCACCCAGACCTGTGATTCGACCGGCCACACACCGCAGGTATAGCGCCCGTTGCGCGAATCGACATGTTTCCAGAAGAATTCGGCGTGCACTGCGTTGATCTTGTTCGCAAGCGCGTCACTATCGCGGACACTGTTGCCGAAACGCGGCGCGCCATGCGCCAGCTCCTGGTGCATGGCTTCGTGACCCGTAAAGTCGCTGAGTAATGCCTGGCGCAACTGACCCCAGGTAAGTCGTTTCTCGTCACACACGAATCGTTGGATGGCGCTAAAGCTGTCCACCACATTGCTGGGGCCAAAGATGCCGACGCCCGGCAGGTTGTAGCGCGTGCCGCCAAACACCAGGTCACGACGGCGCGTCAGGCAATCATCCAGCAAGGACGACATCAAAGGGCAGTGACCGCGACGTTTCTGTCCCTCACCGGCGATTACCGTTGCCAGAATATCCAGTCCAGCCAGGTACTCGACCTGAGTGACGTAGGCGCGCCACAGATCGTTAAAGCCACTGAATGACTCTGGTGCAGGCGTGGGCAGACCGATCTGAACTCCGCTGATCATGGAGCGGCCTTCGTTCAACGCCAGTTCGAGCGCCTTGGCCAGGTTGAGATGGCCGCCCGCGGTGACGCCCTGCATTCGACCCGGCACGCAGGCTTCCACGCAACCGACAATGCCGTAATCACGGGCCTCGTCCAATGGCACGCCGTGCTCGATCAACGCGGGAATAATCACCGAGTCGCTGAACAGCGCCGGCATGCCAAGACCCCGGGCAATCGTCTGGTGCGCCTTCTGCCAGAATGCCGTGGCGATGTTCGGGTGCCAACGCACAGACAGCGCCGGCTGATTGAACTGCAGAGCGACGGTGGCATCGAGACACAGGGTCGACAGTTCGTTCGACTGGTCGCGACCATGCTCATCCTGTCCTCCCAGCGTGAGATTCTGGAACGCGGTGTCTTTGATGCGCGTGCCGACGTTCTCCATGAATTTGACCCACAGGTTCAGCAGCAATTCCCACGCCTGTTCATGCGACAAGATACCGCTACTGATGTCGCGCGAATAGAACGGAAACATGTACTGGTCGAAACGTCCGGCGGAGATCGACCAGCCGTACTGCTCGATATGCAGCGCGAGATGCGTGAACCAGAAGGATTGCAGCGCCTCGTGAAAGTCACGGGCGGGTTCGGCAGGCACGCGCCGGCAGATGTCTGCGATGCGGCTTAATTCGGCGCGCCGCGCGGGATCGGGATGGACACGCGCCTGCTCCTCTGCGAGGTCGGCATAACGCTGCGCCCATTTCAGGATGCCATCAATAGCGATCTCGACGCCTTCCAGAAAAGCGCGCCCTTCGATATCCTGTGGCGGTGTCTCAGCCAACAACCGGCTTGCCTCTGCCGCGATGTCGCGGAATCCGCGCCGCAATACCTTCTCGTAATCGACGATGACGTGGCCGAAGCCACTGTCGGCGCCGGTGCAGAAGCCGGCAGCCAGTTCGTTTTCTGCTAGGCGCAACCGTTCGGGATAAGCGTTATGGACTTCGTCGCCAAGTGTGCGCCCGTGCCAGTAGTTCCAGATATCCGGCGGCGTCGTTTCGGCTGACAGCCCGTTGAGGTGAAACTCCGGATACACGGCGCGCGCGCCCAGATGAGTAGCGCGCTGGCCGACGATCAGTTCACCCTCGCGGATGAAAATGGGCATCTCGACGAAAACTGCCCGCAATGCCTTTGCGCGACGGAGCGCCGAATGCTGTCCCTCGGTCTGTTGATAGACGCGCGTTACGATACCGGCGCGCTCGAAGCAGACTGAATCTGGGGTCTCGAACAATTCATGCCTGAGTTGCGTAATTCGATCGGGCACTTCCAACATTGGGTCGTATTGCATTCAGCGCCTCCGCGTTTCCTTATCAGGTTAATGTGAAAATAGTATAGTCGACTGTTGTGATTTGACTTCATCTCGCGAAATCAGTGAACTGGCGCAATAATCTTCTGTTTAGGTATCAGAAATCATCGAAATGACAGTGATTATTCATGGTAATATGGCTTTAGAACGACTTTCCTCAATCCAATTCGATCATTTATCCCCCATGGAGGTATTCATATGGGTTCCAATGTTTCGACAACATCATCGGAAGATATGGCCCAAAGCCGATTGTGGACGGGGCGCCTGTTCTCAAACCCGGGCAACTTACCCATTTCTTTCCGATACGACGGGCAACCGGTCAACGGCATCCCCGAATTGTGGAATCCGGTGGTCTCAAAAAACGGGATCGATGCCAATATTGATCAGATCGTCTTTAACGGGTTCGATGCTCAAACCGGCCTGACAATAAAGGTCGAATGCCTGGTCTACCGCGATTATCCAGTGGTGGAGTGGACGGCCTACTTGAGCAACCAGGGCGCACAGCCTTCTCCGATCCTCAGCGATTTTCTAGGGCTAAGCGCCTCATTTGAGGTGGCATCGCCGGGGCGAGTTATTCACTGCAACGGCGATTTTTACAACGCAGACGGGTATACACCCCAAGAGACGATCTTGGCAGAGGGGAAACCTTTGAGAATTGCTCCGGTTGGCGGTCGCCCATGCGATCAGGCTTTTCCATACTTTCGGCTGACCGGCGAGGGCTGCGGCCTCACCCTGGCTGTCGGATGGCCTGGTCAATGGTCTGCGCAGTTCGCGCAAACGGGAGGGCGGGTGAGGATCGAGGCCGGTCAGGAGAAAACGCACCTGCGCCTCAACCCAGGAGAAATGATCCGTTCACCGCGTATCACCTTGATGTCCTGGGTGGGTGAGGAACGACGGGCGGTGAACCTTTGGCGGCGTTGGTATCTGAGCCACGTCCTTCCCCGTCCGAACGGAAAGCCTTTGCAGCCGCTCCTGGCGGTGACGGCTTCTGACGATGGGAATGAATTTACCGCGGCGACGGAGGAGAACCAGATCTGCTATGCAAACCGCTTCAAGGCGGCCGGAGTTCATTTTGACATCTGGTGGCTCGACGCCGGCTGGTACCCCTGCGCCGATGAAAAAGGCGAGCGTATCTGGTGGCTAACGGGAACCTGGACGCCTGATCCTGAACGCTTCCCGCGCGGATTGCGGCCAGTCACTGAAAATCTGGCCGGGCACGGCGCTCGCCTGCTGCTATGGTTTGAACCCGAGCGGGTGACCCGTGGCAGCCGACTCGATACGGATCACCCGGAATGGCTGCTGCGTGCCGCCGGAGAAGACGGGAACCGGCTCCTCAACCTGGGAAATCCGGCCGTTCGGTGCTGGCTGACAGAGCACATTTGTAGAACGATCCAGCAAGAGGGGATTGGCGTGTATCGGCAGGATTTTAATTTTAATCCACTGCCTTTCTGGCGTGAGAATGAGGCGGAAGATCGGCAGGGAGCGGTGGAGAATTTCTATGTCCAGGGATATTTGCAGTATTGGGACGATTTACTTGAACGGAACCCGGGGTTGTGGATCGATTCATGCGCTTCAGGTGGGCGGCGCAATGATCTCGAAACCATGCGCCGGGCGGTTCCTCTGCATTACACCGATTACGGCTACGGCAAGCCCACGGCTAAATTGTCGTTTCATCAAACCCTTTTCCAATGGCTTCCTTATTTCAAGGAATGGACCATGGATTGGGAAATCGAAGAAGGCGCGGTCTATAATAACCCAAAGACGAACGCGCCGCTGGACAATTATACGTTCCACTGCAGCCTGGCGGCTTTTTACTGGCCGATCATCAACATTAAGTCGGACACAATCGACCATTCCAACGAATTAAGGCAAATCGATCTGTGGCGCAAAGCGGCCCCGATTCTCTTGAACGGCGATTACTACCCGCTCACACCGTTTCATGCGCACAAGGATAGCTGGGTGGGGTTTCAGTTTGACCTTCCCGAACAGGGGCGGGGGTTTGTGCAAACGATCCGGCCGGCAGCATGCACCCAAGAGACATTTGTCGTTTCTCCAGAAGCGTTGAGCAAAGAAAGCAGGTATGTCTTTGAAAACCCTGAAAGTAGCGAGCGCATTGAAGCCACCGGCGAGCAGTTGGTGCAGCAAGGGTTCTCGGTAACATTGCCAGTCCGTAGCGGAGCCCTCTGGTTTTACCAGCGGTTCGATGGGAGCGAACTGTAGGAAACGGGGCTGGATTCGTAATTCTCGTGAGACAGCAAACCGGGTTTCGGCCATGGCTGGCAGGCCGAGGGCAGTGACGTCACTATTACCTGACTGCCAGTGGCGTGACGCGGCTCGCGAGCAAGCTGATGGCGCCGCTGCCGGTCTGGATGGTCCCCTGCACCAGGATCAACGGCTCGTCGCGTAGCATGTGACGATAGCGTTCTGCCACCCGTGGTTGCAGCACCACGTCCAGCACGCCTGTCTCGTCCTCCAGTGAGATAAACATCACGCCTTTCGCCGTAGGCGGGCGTTGACGAATCACCTGCATCCCGCCCACGCGCACATGCCGCCCGTCGCGCTGTTGTTTGGCCTGCGCCGCCGTCAGCGCCCCCAGGTCGTTCAATGCGGCGCGGTAGTGCTGCATCGTTTGTCCGGTCGGCGAGAGCCCCAGCAGTTCGTATTCCCACACCATCTGCTCCATCTCATCCAGCCTGGGTAAGTCTGCTGTGCTCAACACGGCGTCGAACGGCAGTTCCTCCTCCTGATACACCATGTCCCCTAACTGCCACAACAGCGTGCGCCGTTCGCCAAACGCATCAAGCACACCGGCGCGGATCAGGTCACTGAGCGTATCGCGCGGCAGTCCCGTGCGCCGGCACACGTCCTCCAGACTGGCGAAGGAACCCACCTCGCGTGCCTTCTGGATACGCTCCCACCCGCTCGCCCCCAGGCCATTCAGCGCACACAGCCCCATGCGTAAAGAGCCGCCCTCCGCACGGTAGCGCCAGTCGCTGAGATTGATGTCTGGCGGCAACACGTCGATACCGTGCCGGCGCATATCGCCCACGATCACCTCTGGCGAGTAGAAGCCCATTGGCTGCTGGTTTAGGAGCGCGCAGTAGAACGCAGCCGGGTGATAGAGTTTTAACCAGCAGGTCTGATAGGCGATCAGCGCAAAGCTGGCCGCGTGCGACTTGCACAGCCCATACCCCGCGAAACCGGCCAGTTGCTTGAAAGCGGCCTCCGCCGATGCCTGATCCATGCCGTTCCTCATTGCGCCTTGCAGGAAGCGTGTTCCCGCCTCACGCAGGGCGGGAGTCATTTCACCACCGCCGAAACGGGAGAGCGCCCGGCGCAGCCGATCCGCCTCGCCCGGCTGGAAGTCAGCCGCTACCATTGCCATCCGGATAGCCTGTTCCTGGAAAAGCAGCACCCCCAGCGTCTCCTTCAGCACTGGCTCAAGACACGGATGCGCGTAGCCAACCAACTCCTCGCCCGCGCGACGACGCAGGTAGGGGTGCACCGTGCCGCCCTGAATGGGACCCGGACGCACAATAGCCACCTCGATGATCACATCTTCGAATATTCTGGGCGCAAGCCGCGGCAGCATCTGCATTTGAGCGCGACTCTCGATCTGGAATACGCCAATCGTGTCGCCCCTGCACATCAGGTCGTAGACAGCCGGATCATCCAGAGCCAGCTTGTCCATATCGGGTGGTTGATCGATGGCGGCGAGCGCTTCACTGATCATGCCCAGCGTTCGCAACGACAAAAGGTCGATCTTGATCAGCCCGGCATCCTCGACACTGTCCTTGTTCCACTCACAGATCAATCGCCCCGGCATGGTGGCGCGTTGCAGGGGCACCACTTCGTCCAGCGGCGGGCCGGTGATCAACATCCCACCGGAATGGATCGACAAATGACGGGGGCAGCCGTCGATCTGGCGCATCAGGTCAGCCAGTTGGCGCAATGGGTGCTCGGTTGTGCCCTCCTTCACAGGTGCGTCGTCACCAATCTGTG
>CAIXPS010000029.1 GCA_903921365.1 uncultured bacterium
CGCGGCGGCGTGTGCGTCGCCTGCGCCAGCCAGTCCAGCGCGCGCCCGGCCATGTCCATGCGGTCGGTCAGCAGCATGTTCTGCAACGCGTAGCCGTGCCCATACGACGGGCCAGTGAAGTAGCCGAAACCAAAGTCGTCGAACTGCGTCCACACGCCGTATTTGTCAAACATGGCGCGCCGTGTTGGGAACGCAAGCAGGGTGTCAAAGGTCTTCTGGCTGACGGCCAGCCCGTCCCAGCCCCAGTCCGCCGGCTCGAAGCCGAGCACGTCACAGCTCATCGACAGCACGCCGTTGAGCCCGCCAAAACCCTTGTTGGCGACGGAATTCAACACGCGCGGGTCGGCCTTGAGCGTGGCTGCGTCGATGCACCAGATCCATGCGCCATCGTCATCGCGCAGGTAGTGCAGCATGTTTTCCGACACTTGCCTCGCCAGGCGCAGGTAGCGCTCAGGATCCGGCGCGATACGCGCGACAGCCAGACACGCCAGCCGCACCAGGTTGTTTTGCACGACGTTGTAGAACTCGCCGCTCGTCCCCACGCCGCCGCCGAATTCACCACTGCCTGACAGCAGCGGCTCGCGCGCCAGCCGTCTCTCGAAATACGCCAGCGGCGATGCCGGGCCAAGCAGGAAGTCGCGCATGCGCATGCAAACGGGATGACCCTCTGGCAATCGCTCGCTCAACAGCACCATGCCGATGATGATCGCGCCGGTGCCGTCAAGTTCGGTCCCACTGCCGGGTACGCCGCGGTCGAAGCGCTCCGGGAAGGCAAAATATCCGGCTTTGTTCGTCTGCACCAACGTCATCAGGTTAGCGGCCAGCAGGCAAGCGTGGTCAAAGTAACCCCACTGCGCCAGTTCGCGCAGGAACACCCCGGCGTCACGCGTCCACATCGTGCCCGTCCACGGTCGCCCGTCGATGGACGCCGAGGCAAACCCGATCATCGGGTCGTTCGGGTCGGTGACCATGTTGCGGGTCAGCACGCCGTGATACGACGCCGCGACCTGGCGCGTGAACAACTCCGCCGACTCACTCCCGAAGAACTGCAATTGTCCTGGCCGTTGATCGATGCTCATTTATCCATCCTGCGCCGAAGCTTATTACAAATAGTCGCACTGCTTCCAACAATCCTTGCGAAGGGTCTCGTAGCGATTGTGATACGCGCCTACAACCTTCGCAAGGAGGCTGCGATCTCAAATCTCCAATCGCTAATCTCTCTTAATTCTATTCCGACCTATTACAATTCACCCACGTCCCACGGATGATATCGACGCGTGGGTAACCCTGTTTGTGTCACAAGGTGAAATATGACGATCCAAACAACCTATACGTATGCTCGCGCCAATCTGGCAAAATTGCTCAATCAGGTAACTCGTGATCGCGAGGTGGTTGTCATACAGCGACGTGGACAGGAAGACGTGGCAATGATCCCTGCCGCGGAGCTTAGCAGTCTCATGGAAACAGCGCACCTGTTGCGGTCTCCAAAAAATGCTGAACGGCTCCTTTCGTCCCTCAACATGGCATTGAAGAACGAAGGGGAACCTCTGACGGTCGTGGAACTCCGTCGGGTCGTGAGATGAAGAGCAGAGTATAACCACGGAAAACACGGATCACACGGAAACAGAATACTTCTGGTTCCGTGTTTTCCGTGGTGAATATCTTTAAACGTGGACGGGATCTGCGATATCGAATTCTGGCATTTTGATTTAACATCGGGTCTGTGCATTCACACAGGAGTGAACCAATATGATCTTTCTGACGCTTCATGAAACGCTGACCGGCCCGCGCTGGGCGTTGCAAGGCAAGTACCTGCCCGAGGGCTTCAACCTGGCGCTGCTGCTGACCATGCCGCGCGCCGCCATCAGCGCAGTGCTGGCGGCGCTGCCGCACGACGAGGAAACCGATGACCTGGGGCTGCTGCCTCCCATCGAGGCCGACCAGGAAGTGTGGGCCGCCGGCGTGACGTATCTGCGCAGCCGCGACGCCCGCAAGCTGGAATCGAGCGTGGGCGATGTCTACCAGATGGTGTACGACGCCGACCGCCCCGAGTTGTTCTTCAAGTCGCTGGGCTGGCGTTGCGTCGGTTCAGACACGTCTGTGCGCATCCGGGCCGACAGCAAGTGGAACGTGCCCGAGCCGGAGCTTGTGCTGGTGATGAACCGGTTGGGCGAGATCGTCGGTTTCACGCTGGGCAACGACATGTCCTCGCGCGACATCGAAGGCCGCAACCCGCTCTATCTCCCACAGGCCAAAATCTACAACGGCTCGTGCGCACTCGGCCCCGGCATCGTGATCGCCGAACCGGACGAGTTCCGCAACCTACCCATACGGATCGAGATCGAGCGCGATGGGGCGGTGGTGTTCAAGGGCGAAACGGCCATCACGCAAATGAAGCGCCGCTTTGAGGAACTGGTTGAGTATCTGTTCAAGGAGACCGAGTTCCCCGAGGGCGCGTTTCTGATGACCGGCACCGGCGTCGTCCCGCCCGATACGTTCACGCTGCAGGTCGATGACATCGTGCGCGTGAGCACGACTACGAGCGATGGTCAGGTGCTGACGCTGGAGAATGAAGTGAGTGACTGAATAACAGGAGATAAAGAAAATGGACTTCGCAGCGATTATCAGTTCCCAATATCTCGCCTCTCTTGAGATGCTTAAGCAGACCATCACCCGATGCCCCGAGTCGATCTGGAATAGCCCTGCAGACAAAACGAAGTTCTGGCATATCGCCTACCACGCGCTCTTCTACACCCACCTCTATCTGCAGGACACCGAGAAGGATTTCACGCCATGGCGCCTGCACCGGCCGGAGTACCAGTTCCTGGGGCAGCTGCCCTGGCCGCCCCATGCGGCACCAAAAATCGGGGAGCCCTACGACAAAGAAACCGTCCTGGACTATCTGGCCTTTTGTCAACAGCAAGTTGCAGAAAGGGCCCCGCGCCTGAACCTGGAAGCCGAGTCAGGCTTTAGCTGGTTGCCTTTCAACAAGCCGGAATTGCAGATATACAACATCCGGCACCTGCAACAACATACTGGCGAGTTGATGGAACGGCTTGGGACGCGAGCGGGGATAGAGCTCGATTGGGTGTCGATGAAGCATGGTTAAGTCGTGGGAGTTGACGAGCAACGCAGCGAATGAATTCGCCGCTGACACCCTGCGGAAACGCGCTAAAGCGCGTTTGATGATTGCGGATCCGGCTCCAATGCGCTTTTAGCGCATTTCGCAAAGCGATGTCAGCCTGCGATTTCAAATCGCAGGCAGGAAGGGAAATATGAAAATAACGCGTATCGAGACAATCTGGTTTAAGGAACAGCAGAATACGATGTGGGTGCGCATCCACACCGACGATGGGCTGATCGGGCTGGGCGAAACCTACTACGTGCCGCGCGCGGTCAGCGCCATGATTCACGATGTCTTTGCCAACTTGCTGCTTGACCGCAACCCGCTCGACATCGAGAACCACTGGAACAACCTGTTCTCCACGATCAACTTCTTCGGCTACGCCGGGACAGAGATGCGCGCGCTGAGCGCGATCGACGTGGCATTGTGGGATATCTTCGGCCAGCACACCGGCCAGCCAATCTACGGACTACTGGGCGGGCGCAACCGCGACCGCGTGCGCATCTACAACACGTGCGTGTCGCACGGGCCGCACCAGGACTACCACGCCTGGTCGCAGGGGCGCGCCGGCCAATTGGCGCAAGACCTGCTTGCCACTGGCATCACGGCGATGAAGATATGGCCCTTTGACCAGTTCGGCGTCTCGCTGGGCGGGCCGATCGGACAGCGCGCTGGCGCGAGCGCGGTGGGGCCGGTGACCCATTTCATCAGCAAGGAAAACCTGAAGAAGGGACTGTCCTACGTCGAAGACATCCGCGCAGCCGTCGGCGACAAAATGGATATTCTGATCGAAGGGCACGCGCGCTGGAACCTGCCCGAGGCGGTCAAAATCTCACGCGCACTGGAGCCCTACGACATCATGTGGCTGGAAGAGATCATCCCGCCCGACAACGTCGACTCGTATGTGCGGCTGAAGGCCGAGACGCGCATCCCGTTGTGCGTCAGCGAGCGCTTGTTCACGCGCTTCGGGTTCCGCCAGGTCGTCGAGAAACACGCGGCGGACGTCATCATGCCCGACATGGCGTGGACCGGCGGCATCACTGAGACGCGCAAGATCGCCGCACTGGCCGATACGTACTACCTGCCGATCACGTGCCACGACACCATCGGCCCGGTCGCGCTGTGGTCGGCCGCGCACCTGATGCTGCACATCCCCAACGCCCTGATCCAGGAGACCGTGCGCGGTTACACGCAGGGCTGGTACAACGACGTGATGACCGAACCGCTTGCGATCAGTGACGGCATGTTGTCGTTGCCGGGCAAACCCGGGCTGGGGACTGCGCTGCGTGAGGAAGTCCTGCATCGTTCTGACGTGACCATCGAGGTATCTGACTCGCAGAACCGCCACGACGTATCAAGGGCCTGAAGCGATGCAAATCTTTAGAGTAGGCATTACGGGCGACTTCCTGAACACCGCGCGCGCCAGCGCCTATGGCGACGTTGGGCTCAGCCTGCTGGATGCGACGCCGTTCATCCGCTATCACTTCACCGAGGAGCACATCCCCTCGCTCAGCGATCCGACGTATTACGACCGGTTGTACTCGCTTCAAGTCACCGCCAATCACATCGCGGATATCGACGGGCTGGTGCTGTTGCGCCCGTGGGTCAAGGCCGAAACCTTCAGCCGCGGCGCAGACAACCTCGTCGTCATCGGCAGGTCGGGCGCGGGTTACGACAAGATCGACGTGGCCGCCTGCACCGCCAACGACGTGGCCGTGTTCAACGCGCCGACCGCACTTACCCACGCGACGGCTTCGTCTGCGTTGATGTTCATGCTTGCGCTTGCCAAGCGTCTACCTGCGCAGGAGCGCATCACCCGGCAAGGGCGCTGGGATTTACAGCCCGATGTCGTCGGTTCCGAGTTGCAGGGTCGCACGCTCGGCATTGTCGGGCTGGGCGCCAGCGGGCGCGAGCTTGCCCGGTTAGTTGCGCCATTCGGCCTGCGCATCATCGCCTACTCGCCAAAGGCCGATCCTGCGCAGGCAGCGGCGCTTGGCGTCACACTCACCTCGCTCGACGACCTGTGCCGCGAGGCTGACTACATCAGTCTGCACGCCAGCCTCACGCCAGAGCGGCACAAGATGATCGGTGCGCGGCACTTCGCGTTGATGAAGCCCAGCGCGTACTTCATCAACGTGGCGCGCGGAGCGCTAGTCGATCAGGCCGCGCTGGTGCGCGCGTTGCAGGAGTGGCGCATCGCCGGCGCGGGGCTCGACGTATTCGAGATCGAGCCAGTGCCGGTCGATGATCCACTGCTCAAGCTCGACAACGTCATCGTCACGCCGCACTGGTCGCCGGCGACGACCGACATCTGGAAGGCAACCGGCAAGGCGACCAGCACCGGCATGATCCGCGCCGCAATGGGCCAGATACCGGAAAATGTTATCAACCCCGCCGTGCTGGACAGGCCAGGATTTCAGGCCAAATTAGCGCGCTTCGCGCAGAATATAGTGTAGGGGCATGGCCTTGCGCCTGCCCAGGTCAGGCATGGCCTTGCGCCTGCCCAGATCAGGCATGGCCTTGCGTCTGCCCCATCCATATAAAAGGAAAACACATGCAAGCAACCCGCGATTTTCTCAAGAAGCTCGGTCTTCCGCCTGGCGACCTGAACGAACTGCCGTCATCGGCCAAGCGTTTCCCCGATGGCGCACAATACCGCGTCGAAATCCCCAGCGTCGAAGGGCCGAATGCGCTCGCAGCCGTGCTGTCCGAGGCCGAGGGGCGCAAGGTGCGCGTGCACCGGGTCAGCCAGGGCAGCGGCATCATGCTTCTGACCGACGGCGAGATTCGCGAGATGGCGAAACTCGGCGCCGAGGCGCGCATCGAGGTCAGCCTGTTCGTCGGCCCGCGCGCGTCGTGGGAGACTGGCGCACAGATCACCGCGCTCGCAGGCAAGAACCTGGGAGCGCGCCATCGCGGCATGGAACAGGTGGTATACGCGATTGAGGACATCAAACGCGCGTGCAGCCTGGGCATTCGCAGCGTGCTCGTCGCCGACGAAGGGTTGTTGTGGGTGGTGAACGAGATGAAGAAGGTGGGCGAACTACCGGCGGAACTGGTGTTGAAAGTGTCCGTGCAGATGGGCGCGTCGAACCCGATCAGCATCCGCTTACAGGAACAGTTGGGCGCCGGCACTTACAACGTGCCAACCGACCTCGACCTGCCCAAACTGGCAGCTATCCGCGCAGCGGTCGCCCTGCCGCTCGACATCTACGTTGAAGTGCCTGACAACTTCGGCGGCTTCGTGCGCCACTATGAGATTCCCGAAATCGTGCGCGTGACTGCGCCGGTGTATGTCAAGTTCGGGCTGCGCAACGCGCCCGACGTGTACCCCAGCGGCACGCACCTCGAAAGCAGCGTGATTGCGCTCAGCAGGGAACGCGTGCGCCGCGCCGAGATCGGCCTCGATCTGCTGCGCCGCTACTACCCCGAAGCGACCCAGTCCGAACTCGGCGCCGCCGGCCTCGCATTGCCGGTGGTTGTGTAATGCGCCAGCAGGAATCGCGCGGCCTGTTCTGCCCCATTTGCTTCGTCGCGACGGATGCGGCCAAGCGCCAGCAATTCGGGCAACCGTTCCAGCCATGCCCCGTCGCGGAATTCCGCCTCGGTGAACCCGATGCCGCGCATGTGCGCCTGGATATACGCCTCCATCACATCCGACTCACGGAACTTCGGGCGCGACACGTAGCCGTACGGCAGCCCGGCATGGTGCGTCTCTGCAACCGTGCTGTAACCAGTCTTGCCCACTACCGCGTCGGCGGCATGCAGCAGGTCAGGATGGTAGAACGACGACTGGTGCGGCATGCGCGCGACATTGCCCGTGACATCCAGCGTTGCGCTACTGCCCGGAAGGATAAACCAGGCGTCACGATATGCTGCCAACTGATCGAGAAAACCGTGCTGGTCGGCTGCCGACAGGCCGCCCATCGTGATCAATACCAGCGGCGCATCGAGCGGGATGCCAAGCCGCGCGCGCACGGCGTCGCGGGACAGGCGCGGCACGCGACTCACCGGCGCCGTGACGAGGTCGTTGCGGCGTAACTGACAGATGGGTTCAGTCTGCACCGTGTGCGTCGCCGCAGCAAAGGTGTGTTGCAACGTTACGATGTGGGGGATCAGCCCCGGGGCGTCGGACGCATAACCCGCGTAAATCCAATCCCAGGTGAAGTTCTCAATCAGGAGGCTCGGCAGGCCGGCAGCCTGCGCCACTGCGATTCCCAACGGCGCAATGTCGCAGACAACCATGCTGCAGACCAACGCCGTCGCCTGTTGCGCCAGCGGGTCGACCAGCGCCGGGCGGAAGGGGAGAAACGCATCCAGCCGCCGCACCGTCTCATCGACATCCTCGTGCAGCGCGTTGTGTTGCGCCAGTCCGATATCGGTCAGGACATCGTGATAGCCAAACGGCAGGGCAAGAGATTGCTCGAACAGCCAGCGCGGCACGCGCGTGAATATCTCGAAACGGACGGTGGGGTCGATGCGTTGTGCCGCCGCCATGACGGCGCAGGCGCGCGTGGCATGGCCGAAGCCATGCGGGGTGATGAAGTAGGCAATTGTCGCGCTGATCATTGCAGGAACAACTTTAGTCGCCGAGCAGGCGTTTCATCAATCGGCGCTTGGCAACCTCAACCAGCAACAGGTAGGTGCTGGTGGCAGCGATCAGGAACAAAAAGTAGGTCGCGGGCAGCGGCGTAAAGCCAAGCAGCCCAGCGAGCGGCGTGAACGGCAGCAGCAACCCGATCAATACGATCGCCAGCGTGGTGATTGTCAGCGGGCGGCTGGGGCGGCTCTTGAATGGGTTTCCTGCCGTGCGGATCACAAACAGCACCAGCGTCTGCGTAGCCAGCGACTCGACAAACCAGCCGGTGTGGAACAGGTCGGCTCCAGCGTGAAATACCAGCAGCATTACGGCAAATGTGAGAAAGTCGTAGATTGAACTAATCGGGCCGATGACCAGCATGAAGTCGCGGATGACATCGATATTCCACTTGCGCGGCTTGTGCATGTACGAGTCGTCGACGTTATCCGTGGGGATGGTGATCTGCGCCAGGTCGTAGAGAAAATTGTTGAGCAGGATCTGCGTGGGCAGCATGGGCAGGAAGGGGAGGAATAGCGCCGCGCCGGCCATGCTGAACATATTGCCAAAGTTCGAACTGGTGCCCATCAGCAGGTACTTCATGACGTTGCCGAACGCTTTGCGCCCTTCGAGGATGCCCGCGTGCAACACGCGCAGGCTGCGTTCGAGCAGGATGATATCGGCGGCGCCCTTAGCCACATCCACCGCGGTTGAGACGGAGATGCCGACGTCGGCATTATGCAGCGAGGGCGCATCGTTGATGCCATCGCCCATATAGCCCACCACGTGCCCGCGCCTCTTGAGCGCGAGGATGATGCGGTTTTTCTGCGCTGGCGAGACGCGCGCAAACACCGTGCCGGTTTCGGCCAGTTGCCCCAGTGCGGTGTCGGTGACCTGATCCAGTTCATCGCCGAGGATGATGCGCCCGGCGTCCAGTCCGACTTGTTTGCAAATGTGCTGCGCCACCAACTCGCCGTCGCCAGTGAGAATCTTGACGCGCACGCCGTCGTCGGCCAGTTGCTTCAACACCTCGGCGGCGTCAGGCAAGGGGGGATCGATGAACGCGACAAAACCCGCCAGGGTCAGCGCTGTCTCGTCGGGAACGCGATATGCATCCTGAACCGGCGCCTCGCGCCACGCCACGGCCAGAACGCGGAAACCCTGCGCGCTCAACTCCTGGTACGTCTTGTGCGCCAACGCCAGCCCAGCGGCGTCGAACGGCTTCGTCTGCCCATCCAACTCATACGCAGTGCACACCACGAATACCCTTTCGGGCGCCCCTTTGGTGATCATCAGACGGCGCACATCCGAGGCCAGAACGATGGACAAGCGTCGGCGGGTAAAGTCGAAGGGGATCTCATCCAGTTTGTGAAACGCCTGCGGGTCGAGTCCGTCGCTCTGCAGCAGCGCAGGATCGACCGGCTTCGCCTTGACATGGTCGACGATAGCCTGATCGAGCGCGTTCTTGATGCCGGTCTCGAAAGTGCTGTTCAAAAGCGCCAGCGCAAGGACGCGGTCGGATGAGCGGTCAGCCAGGTCCACATGGCGGTCGAGCGACATGTCGCCGCTTGTGAGCGTGCCGGTTTTGTCGCTGCACAGAATGTCCATGCTGCCAAAGTTCTGGATCGATGCCAGGTTTTTGACGATGACCTTCTGTTTCGACATGTGCACCGCGCCCCGCGCCAGCGTCACCGTCGTGATCATCGGCAGGAATTCAGGCGTCAGGCCAACTGCCAGTGACACGGCAAATAGGAGTGATTGCAGCGCGTCTTTTTTCTGCAGCGCGCTGACGAGAAACACAAACAGCACCAGCAGCAACACCACCCGCATGATGAACATGCCGAACTGGCGCGTGCCGCGATCGAACTCGGTTTCGGGCGCGCGCGTCGCCAGCCGTGTGGCGATATCGCCGAACGAGGTATTCCTGCCCGTGGTGGTCACCATCGCAGTGGCCGTGCCGCTTTCGATGGACGAGCCCAGAAAGACCGCGTTGCGCGAATTCGCCGGGTTGTCCGACGAAGCATCATCCTCGCCCGCTTCCTTTTCGACGGGCAACGATTCGCCGGTCAACGCCGCCTGGTTGGCATGAAGGTCGCGCGCTTCGATCAGCCGCGCGTCGGCAGGAACGAGGTCGCCAGCCGACAGCCGGATCACATCGCCGGGCACAATGTCATGGCGTGGGACTTCGACCCATTGGCCATCGCGCAACGTGGTGGCGGTGAGCGCCACCTGCGACCGCAGGCGCTCGGCGGCCTGTTGCGAGCGGTTCGTCTGGAAATAGTCAATGGCGGTGCTGAAAAACACAATAAGGACGATGATGATGGCGGAGATGGGTTCACCCAGAACCGCAGAGACAACGCTCGCGGCCAGCAGGATCATCACCAGCGGATTCGCAAGCCCCGCGAGAATGCGCCTGATCGGGCCGGCGCGTTTGACCGTCGCCGTTTCATTGGGGCCGTATTGCGTCAGTCGCTTACGAACTTCACCGCTCGTCAGACCTTTCTCAGAACTGCCCAACTGCTGATATAGACCGGCAAGTGTCACATGTTGCATATCCACCACACCTTATCGTTCAACATACGCTTTCCAATGACAACTATCTTACTGCTATATTGGCTCAACACCGCAAGGCCAACATGAAACGCGCGTTGGATCGCTGCAAGAGCTGTACTACACTAAACCCCATGAGCGAAAAACACGCGGATATTCTGATTGTTGGCGGAAGCACGGGTGGTTGTGCGGCGGCGCTGGCCGCGGCGTCACTGGGTTACAAGGTCATCCTGACCGAAGAGACGCACTGGATCGGCGGGCAACTCACCTCACAGGCCGTGCCGCCTGACGAACACCCGTGGATCGAGCAGTTCGGCTGCACGCGCCGATATCGCCAGTTTCGCAATGGGGTGCGGCAGTACTATCGCGATCACTATCCGCTGACGCCACAAGCCCGCGCAGATGCAACATTGAACCCCGGCAACGGCTGGGTGTCGCGGCTGTGTCACGAACCGCGCATCGGGGTCGCCGTGCTGGAGCAGTTGATGTCCTATGCGTGTAGCGCCGGATTGCTCACGATCCTGTTGCGCTACAAGGCGGTCTCTGCCGAGACGGACGGCGATACCGTGCGCGCCGTCACGTTGCGCAACCTCGACAGCGCCGACATCGTGACCATCACCGCTGACTACATTCTTGACGCGACCGAACTGGGCGACCTGCTGCCGCTGGCGCGCGTCGAATATGTCAGCGGCGCGGAGTCGCAGGACGAGACAGGCGAACCGCACGCGGTCAGCGGGCCGCCTCGCCCCGATGATGTTCAATCATTCACCTGGTGCTTCGCGATGGGATTTGATCCCGCTGGCGAGCACGTGATCGATAAGCCGGCGCAGTACGAACGCTGGCGCGACTACTGGCCGCAACTGACCCCGCCGTGGCCGGCGAAACAGTTGAGCATGAACCAGGTCAATCCAATCACGCTGCAACCATTCCCGCGCGTGCTGTTCCCGCACGAGTCCGCGAATCCGTACGATTCGCTGTGGACGTATCGCCGCCTGATCTGCCGCGATCACTACGAAACCGGCGCGATGCCGCACGAGGTGACGTTGGTGAACTGGCCGATGAACGACTACTGGGAAGGCAACATCATCGACAAACCTGAGAGCAAGGCGCAACGCTACTTGAACGAATCGCGCCAGTTGTCGCTCAGCCTGATGTACTGGTTACAGACCGAAGCCCCGCGCGCCGATGGCGGTACAGGCTATCCTGGCCTGTACATGCGTCCCGACATCACTGGCACTGAAGATGGGCTGGCAATGTATCCGTATATCCGCGAGTCGCGCCGGATCAAAGCGGTTTTCACGGTGCTGGAACAGCACGTAGGCGCCGAGGCGCGTCCTTCGACAGGCTCAGGACAGGCTGGGAAGGAAGCAGAGCACTTCGCCGACAGCGTCGGTATCGGCTCATATCGCATCGACCTGCATCCGAGTACGGGGCACGTCAACTACATCGACATCTCCAGCCTGCCGTTCCAGATCCCGCTGGGTGCGTTATTGCCGGTGCGCGTCGAAAACCTATTGCCGGCCTGCAAGAACCTCGGCGTGACGCACATCACCAATGGATGTTTTCGGTTGCATCCGGTCGAATGGAACATTGGCGAAGCGAGCGGGCTTCTGGCAGCCTTTTGCCTGCAACGCAAAGTGAAACCTCGTCAGGTGCAGACAGAAGCCCCTTTGCTGCAGGATTTTCAGCAACTCCTGATCAAGCAGGGAGTTGAACTGGAATGGCCGAAGACGAGACCGCTTTAAATGCGTTGAATTCTGCAAGGTTTATGCTTACTTTGCTGGTGGAGGCAGTAGTAATGTCATTGCAGCTCTTCGCCGATGGCCTCGAATTGTTCAAGCGCTGCGCGCAAATCCTCGACGATCTCTGCCGCCAGGATGTCGGGCTCCGGCAGGTTGGCCGAATCCTCCAGCGACTCGTCGCGCAGCCAAAAGATATCGAGGTTGGCCTTGTCACGCCCAGCCAGCTCATCATAGTCATAGGCACGCCAGCGCCCCTGTAGGTTCGTCTCTGAATACGTCGCCTTGCGCTCGTGCCGGTTGGCCGGGTTGTAGCACGTCACGAACTCGTCCAGCACCGCGCGCGTGAGCGGGTTCTGCTTCAGCGTGATGTTGATGTTCGTGCGGAAGTCGTAGATCCACAACCGTTCGGTCCATGCGCCTTCGCGCGCCGGCTTGCGGTCGAAGAAGATCACGTTGGCCTTGACGCCTTGCGCATAGAAGATGCCGGTCGGCAGACGTAGGAGTGTGTGCACGTCACATTCCTTCATCAGGTTGCGCCGGATCGTCTCGCCCGCGCCGCCCTCGAACAACACGTTATCCGGCACGACGACCGCGGCGCGCCCGTGCATCTTCAACAGCGTCTTGACGTGCTGGACGAAGTTCAATTGCTTGTTGCTGGTGGCAACCCAGAAGTCATCGCGCACGTAGCTGTGCGCCTCGCGTTTGGCGTCGCCGTCATCGGTGACCACGCTGACGCTGCTCTTCTTCCCAAAGGGCGGATTCGTCAGTACCATGTCAAAGCGCCTGCCTGGGTCGCCGGCCAGGCTATCCGCGACAGTGATCGGGCTCTCGATGCTGTCCAGCCCGATGCCGTGCAGATACAGGTTCATCACGCACAGTCGCGCGGTGTTGTCGACGATCTCCCAGCCGCGCAACGCCTTCTGCAGCAGGTGCGCCATCGCCGCAGAATCCAACTGCCCTTGTTTCGTGATGTAGTTAAACGCCGAGAGCAGAAATCCACCTGTGCCGCACGCGGGGTCGGCGATGTCCATCAGCGCGCCGGGCTGCATCACGTCGACGATGGCCTTGATCAGCGGGCGCGGGGTGAAATATTGCCCCGCGCCGGATTTCACATCCTGCGCGTTCTTCTCCAGCAACCCTTCGTAAATCTCGCCCTTGACGTCGATATCCAGCCCCATCCACGTCTCGCCGTTGATCAACTCGACCAGCCGGCGCAGCTTGGCGGGATCCTGGATGCGGTTCTGAGCCTTGCGGAAAATCGTGGGGATCAACCCCTTACCCTTGCCCAACTCGGCAAGGATGTGACGGTAATGGACTTCGAGCGCATCGCCGTCCCGCCCGATCAAACTACTCCACCGCAATCCATCGGGGATCGAACTGGGGCGCAACAGTTGCTGCTCCTCGTCCATTTTGAGGAACAACAGGTAGGTCAACTGCTCGACGTAGTCGCCGTACGACATGCCGTCATCGCGCAGGACATTGCAGTAGTTCCACAGGCGTTGGACGATGGCAGAAGAGGTGTTGGTCACTGTCGCTCCATTGTGTATTTCAGGTCCGAGAGATAGTGGCTGATATGACAGGGCACAGGCAATCCCGAATGCCCGTTCGGATTATCACGATCCATGTCCCACTGCTCTGGATTATCGACGATATATTGCCGGATGGCGCGCAGTTCCCGTTCGTCTCGGACAACGTGCTCGAAATAATTCCGTTGCCAGAATTTAGCCTGACGATCCACCTTGTGCGCATCGATCCAGCGCAGGTATACGGTGAACACCAGCGATTTTAACGCGGCGATCACATCCCCCAATGCGGGTTTCAGGTTGATCTTCAGAGGCGCGGGCACCGCCCAATCGCGTCCTTTCTGTTCGATCAGCGACGCCGGCACATCTTGGCAAATGATTGCGTCTGGATGCGCCTGCAACCACACGATCATATGCACATGATTGGGCATGACAACGAATTCGCCCAGTGCAATCGTCGGGAACCGTGCCGGCAGGGATTCCCACACATCGAGGATGATATCGGCGACAGGCGGGTCGTGCAGTACGCACACACGGTCCTCCGTGCACATTGTCACGAAATATGCCCCAGCCTGTGTATAGTCATACGTCGGCATCCTGATCGATCGGCGATGGTATTGATTCATGGTCACGGATGATTGTATTGCCAAACGTAATAGGTAACACCGGTAAATGTCATTGTGGCGTCACGTCATTGGGTGACGATCCGTTCCGTGTAGGGGCATGCTCCGCACCTTGCGTCTGCCCCGTTGTAACCCGACCTAATCATAACGGGTGACAATGGTAAACGTCATTATGGCCTTACACCAATTTAGGTCGTACGGGCGACGACGAAACGATATCGGTTCTGTTGCGAAATGTAATCGTGGGTGTGCCGCGACCGGGCAACCGCAAGGCGCGAAGCGTGCCCCTACACAGAACGTGCCGCGTTCACGTTGAATGGCCTTACGCCTGCACGATGTAACCCGACCCATTGGTAAACGGGTGACAACGGCAATCGTCGTTATGGGGTTACACCAATTTAGGTCGTAACGGGCGACGACGAAACGATATCGATTCTGTTGCGAAATGTAATTGTGGGTGTGCCGCGACCGGGCAACCGCAAGGCGCGAAACGTGCCCCTACACGGAGCGCCGCGTGTGGTTGTTTTGCCAGGCCTTGCGCCTGCGCGATGTAACCCAACCCGATCATAACGGGCGACAATGGCAATCGTCGTTGTGGCATCACCCCATCGGGTGACGACGTGTTCCGTGTAGGGGCACGGCCTTGCGCCTGCCCGATGTAACCCTACCCAATCGTAATGGGCAACAACGGCACACATCATTGCGCAAACACATTACCAAATGATTGCACCTGTGTTGAAACCGCGACGCCGGTCCGCCAAATACGGGGCAGACGCAAGGCCATGCCCCTACAACACCACACGTACCGCGCGCCAATCACGATGGAGTCATCACCCATATCCGCCGCATCTCGTGTAACCGTTACAGGGGCAACCGCAAGGCGCGAAGCATGCCCCTAAATGGAACGCTCCGCCTGGATGCCTTCCAACAACACGCTTGCCGGTTCGTCGTTGGGGTCTTGCGACACCAGCTTGCCGGAGAATGCACGTTTTAGAATGGATTGACGCAGACGTTCTAGCCGTACTGAGGTGTTTTCGATAACAGTAACAAGGTTACTCGCGATAGATAGCTTCTGCTCAATAGCGTCAACAATTCGCACTTGTTCACTAATGGGGGGTATGGGCAAAACGATACTATGCAAACTCGATTGGTTAATCTTATAGATGCCAGCACTTGTACGAGATTGGCGCTCTATCTGTTGTCTAACAGAGTTCACATCCCATATTGCTCGCAAAAACCTGGCATTTATTACCATAGATAGAGGCCGGATCCTAATCATAGTGTCGGGATATGCGACTAGATCAGGATCATCTTCGACAAGGCCACCTCGTCCAATAAGCGACATAGAACCATTTCCGCGTGCGATTAGGAAATCTCCCTTCTTTACCAGAAATTGCGTGGCATCAATACTTGTCCATGCTCCAGTTTTGCGCTCTGTAAGCAATATGCGTCCATTTCTCAGTGCAGTAAGCCGTAATACTGGAAAACCGTCAATCGCATCAGTGACCGATCTACCGTTAGCAAGTGGTTCTGCAAGGATTTGTTCCACACTCGCCCAACACCACCCCTCCGGCAACACCAGCAACCCACTCGTATCCGGCGACTGCGGCTTGACATATTTAACCTTGCTCGGGTCCTTGCCCTTCGCCCGCAGGTCGGCTTCCCACTTGGCGTGACGCTCGGCAAGGATGCGCTCCAACAACGCACTCGCCGGCTCATACGACCGCCCTTCGGCGCGCGCCAGTTCGGCCTCGGTGGATACCAACCGGCCTTCGCAAGCCGCCTTCAACACGCTGGCCTTGTAACGTTTCAGGTTGGCCTGTGCGCGTTTGAGCGCCGCCACACCAGCATCCAGGCGGGTGAGCAATTCCTCGATCTTCGCAACGATGTGGTGCTGCTCGTTCAGTGGCGCAATTGGTATTTTTTGTGATCGCACATCGCTATCGCGTACGGCAGGATAGCTTGTTCCACGTTGTAGCTTTGATAATTCATTCAGAAGGTGTTCTGTTAACGCGTAGTAATACAAATATCGAGATGTCGTTACTTCATTTGCGCGCAAAACAGCAAATCCCGTTGATGCAATCTGCTCACCGTTTATGGCAGGGACAATTGCGATGTTTTTCAGATACGTTCGCACTGTCGAGAAAAGAACATCGCCACTTTTGACTGACTGACGCGCTCTTGACGGGGCTTCTGCGCCTTTGTAGACCTTCGGCTCTACGACTCGTTGAGTAGTGTTGTCGATCGAAGAAATATCGAGGTAAATGAACTCTTTATCAGGATTAGTGGTCGGATCAAGCTTCCTGACAGATTGCGTGACTTCTCCGATGGTCGTCCACACCCACCCATCGGGTAGCGAAATATCATTGTCATCGTCCATGATTAATCACATAACCAGTCCGATGATCAATTTGCCGTGTATGAAATATCGCGCATTTCGTCATCCGTCGGTATCGCGCCAGTCGACGGTTTCAGGCTCCCGCCCAATTGATCGACAATGCGCAACTTATCCTCGACCGTTAGTTTCGACTCGCTTACTGTGGGTAACACCGCCAGCCGCAAATCGCGCAACAATGCCTCCACCAGATCGAGCTTTTCAGTCGCGGTGAGTTGTTTCGCATCATTAACCACTTGTGCGTATGTCATGACCATATTCTAAGCGTTCAGAAGCCTCACACCGCCAACGCCTGATTCATCTCGCTAATGACCTGATTTACATCGCCCTTGAACACGCGCATCATGCCGAACACGCCGCCCTTGTCGAAAAACGGCGGGCTGCTGAGGTCGGCCGGCGTCATCGCCAGGTTCACGCCGATGTGCCGCGCGATCTGATCCAGCCACCAGCGTTGATCGGGCGTGAACGTGCGCCCATCGGCTTCCTGATCGGCCACCCACACGGCATAGCGGCGCGTCACGCGGTCGGGGTAGGGGACGAGTTCGTCGTCCATCTGCACCGCGTGACGCACCAGCGACACCAGGTCGGCCAGCACCCGCTGCCCGCCCGTCCCGCGCACCTTGTCCTGTTCCACCTGCGCGTACGCCATCCACAACGACTCGGTCGTCCACGCGCTGTTCGTCAGTTTCAATTGTTCGGCCAGGTCCTTTACCTGCTGGAAGGTCAGCGCGCGCTCGCGGTACGGCCGGCTATAGATCAACTGCAATGCCGTGATGTCATCCTTGTGTAGCTCGATGAACGCATGGAACGACGTCACCACCTGCTTCGCGGCGGTGCTATCGGCGAATGTCGCCTGCGTCACTCGGTTGATGCTGGTCACGTCGATGATCTGCTCGCTGCGCTTCTGGATATTGACGAGCCTTTTACGCAGGTCTGGGTTATCAAACGGCGCGGCGGCGGCCTCAACCATTTGCGCGTTCGCCTCCGGGTCGTCGCCAACAAGGTCCGGGTCGATGGCATTCAGCAGACTGTTGATCAGATCGTGCATGCTCTTGCCGTTCGTGACCGCGGCGACGGCGTACGCATCCTGCTCCGTCATGTTGCATTCCAAGCGCGCCAACCGCCCGGCTAATGACGACAGCGTGTCGTCGTCGCGCGCGCCCAGCGCGACGGCTTCCAGCAACTTCTCGAACGGCGCCGATGGGTTGCGCTCCAGCGACTGCGTTTCGAGCTTGGGGCTTTCGGTGATGCCCACTGCGTCCACGATGACGAAGTGCGTCTTCGCTGGCGCGTCCGAGGTCACCGCCTGCAGATCGGTCGCGTTGATTATGCGTGTGCCGCGCCCCAGCATCTGCTCGTACAACAGGCGGCTTTGCACCGCGCGCATAAACAACAGCACCTCGACCGGTTTGATGTCGGTCCCGGTCGAAATCATATCGACCGATACCGCGATGCGCGGATCGTAGCTGTTGCGGAACTGCGCGATCAGCGTTTCAGGATCGACGCCTGTCACCTTGTACGTGATCTTCTTGCAGAAGTCGTTGCCCTTGCCAAACTCCTCGCGGATGATGCGCACGATCTGGTCGGCATGCGCGTCGTCTTTGGCGAACACGATCGTCTTGGGGACTTGCGTCCGGCCTGGGAACAGGTCGGTGAACAGCTTGTCGCGGTATGCTTGGATCACGGTGCGAATCTGGCTCTCGGCCACCACGTCGCGGTCGAGTTGCTCCGGCGCGTAGGTCAGGTCTTCGTCCAGCATCTCCCAGCGTTGCTGGCGCGTCAGCTTGTCGCGCTTGCCCACGTAATACCCGGCGTTGATCGTGCTGCCGCGCTCGGTGATCTCGGTCCGGATGCGATACACCAGCCCGTCAACGTTCACGCCATCGGCCACGGCGCGCTGGCGCGTGTATTCCTGCACCAGGTTCTGGTTGAAAAAGCCAAAGGTCTGCTTCGACGGCGTCGCGGTCAGCCCGATCAGGAACGCGTCGAAATACTCCAGCACCTGCCGCCACAGGTTGTAGATCGAGCGGTGGCACTCGTCGGTGACGATGAAATCGAAATACTCGATCGGGATGCGCGGGTTGTAGCGCACCACCTTCGGGTCCTTGAACGCCGCGCCCAATTCGAACAGCGACATCTCGTCCTGATCCGGCGGCAGGTCGGGCTCGTTGTTGAGCATGCTGTACAACCGCTGGATCGTCGTGATGCACACGCGGCTGACCGGGTCGAAGGTGTTAGAGCCGGGCCGTTGCACGTTGTACAGTTCGGTGAACTTGCGCCCGTCATCGGGCGTTACAAAGGCCTGGAACTCGCGCAGGGTCTGGCGGCCCAGGTTGGCGCGGTCGACCAGGAACAACACGCGCCGCGCGTCCGCGAATTTGATCAGCCGGTAAATCGCGTTGACGGCGGTGAAAGTCTTACCGCTGCCGGTCGCCATCTGGATCAACGCCCGCGGGCGATCCTCGGCAAACGAGCGCTCCAGGTTCGTGATCGCCTCGATCTGCGCCGGCCACAGCCCTTTTGTGATCAACGGGGGCATACGCTGCAACCGCGCGCGCAGTGTATGAGGGGACGGGGGCGACCGCAACGGGGGCAACCGCAAGGCGCGTAGCAGGCCCCTACTGTCTTCGGTTTCCACCATCCATTGCGCCAGCGTCTCGGGCCGGTGGAACGCGAACACCCTGCGGCTGCGCGGCGCCGGGTCGCGCCCGTCGGTGAAGAAGGTTTCGATGCCCGTGCTCTCGTACAAAAACGGCAGCGGTTTGCGCCATGCGGGCGGAATGTCGGGCAATCCCGCACTGTACTTCTCCGATTGCGCTTCCACGCCGGTCAGCGTTGCGCCAGCCGCCTTCGCCTCGACCGCGCCAATAGCCTTGCGAGCCACGAACAGGAGGTAGTCGGCGTAGCCGGTCTTCAGCGGAAACTCGCGCACGGCCACGCCGCGTGACACGCCCAGGTTCATCTCCGCGCGGTTCTGGATAACCCAGCCGGTGGCGATGAGCGAGTCGTCAATATCATGGCGTGCGCGTGCTTCAGGTGTCGTCATGGTTATCAACTTCGAAGAATCGTTTTCCGTCCCATGCAGATTGTATATAGTCAAAAACAGACTACCATTACTGTAGCTGTAAGCTGTAAATGCACGCAGAGTAACGGCGGTACTGATGGAAATGCAGTCTACTAATCATAGTTCATTAGGAATACATTGTCTCGGCAACGGGCGCTTATGCGCCTATGAGCAAGGCCCCAACATCCTCCAGGTGTTCGGCCCGCCCTATAGCAGCCCCATGCTCGGTTCACTTATGCTCGACGCCGACGCCAGCGTTCGAGCCGAGTCGCGCCGTGAGCCCGGCGCCGCCATCTGGACCCATCAGCTCTTTGCCGGCGATGCGCCGTTCGCTGAGCTGACCGACTTCGTCGATGCCGATCTCCCATGCCTGGTGCGTCGCATCCGGTCGAGTGCGCCAGTGAACCTGCGCCTGACATTGGGCCTCGCATGCACAGCGGTTGATAACTCCCGCCTGCTGAGCCACGGCGCAGGCGGGTTGCTGTGCGAAGTCGCGGCCGGCACGCCGTTCTACAGCCGCTATCCCTATCCGCGCAGCGTGGTGTACCAGATCGCCTGGCGCGGTGATGTAAATCACCGCGCACAGTCCGACGGCGCAACTCTGACGTTCGGCCCGGGCGAATCCTGGTTGTACATCGCAGGTGGGCCGGAGTACCCGCAAACCGTCGAGCACGCGGCAACAGCGCTGTCGCTGTCCGGGAATGATCTATTAGCGCGGACCCGCGCGAGTTGGCAGACCTTTACCCAGAGCCGCGGCGATGGATCGGCGCGGCTGCCGGCGCAGATACCGCACGGCGAGCGGTTGCTGCAAGCCATCGACGATGTGTGCGTGTTGATCAAGGCGCAGCAGTCGGTTGAGGGCGGCGTGCTGGCCGGGCACAACTATCACCTGTGCTATGTGCGCGACCAGTACGGTGTGTCGCGCGGTCTGCTGGCGGCCGGTCACGCGGCCGCGGCCAAAGCCATTCTGGAGTTCTACTGGCACATCTGGCAACGCAACGGGCGCATTCACAATGCCCAGGCGGCCGGTGTGGATGGCGCCTTTCATATCCATGAAAACGACGAGGTCGAGATTACCGGCTACCTCATCCGCCAGGCGTTCGACCTGCAGACGGCGATGAGTGACGCCGAGTTCACTGCCGAAATCTTCCCGATGCTGGCGTGGGCGTACGAGGCGCAGAAACGCCACGTGATCGACGGCATGTTGCCCTTCAATGGCGATGAGACGTATGTGGCGGGCGGCATTCTCCCGCGCAGCGCACTCAACGACGGTTCCGCCGAAGCGACGCTGTTGTTCATCGACTCTGGCGAGCGGCTGGTCGAGTATGCTACTCACAATCACCGCTGGCCGCAGGGCAAGAGCGGCGCAGAGCGTGAACTGCTGGCGCAGGTGAAAGCGGCCTACCGGTCGCACTTCTGGTTCGACGGGCAACTGGTGACGAACCAGCCCGCGCGCGCCAACCTGCCCGGCGCCGCGCCGCGCTTTCGCCACGGGGTGTGCGAGCGGTGCATGGCCGAGGGGCGTTTCCGCTTCATCGAGTGGACCGAACACAGCGCCAGCGGCCGTTACCTGTGCCCCGCTTGCCTGGCGCAGGGCGACTACGACCCCGTTGCGCCGCGCATTTATACGCTGCAATCGGTCAGCCTGACGCCACTGTACTTCCGGTCAGATCTGTTCCGCGCCGCGGAGTTGCGCCCGCTGGTCGAGAACATCGTGACATCGTACCAACGCACCGGGCAGTTGCCGTCACGTCCCGACGATGCGCGCAGGATATCGGTCGGCTACGACTATGGCTTCCTGCTCTATGCATTGACCGAACTGAATCACCCTGCCGCCACCGCGCTCGCCGGCAGGACGCTGGACCTGCTCGATTCTACTGGCGCGTGGGTTGAGTATTACATCGACCATCAGCCGGCGGGGACGCGTTGCCGGCCGTGGGAAAGCGCTATTAATCTGGAGGCGTTGTTGCGGTGGGCGGGATGGTGAATATTGGCAAGCATAAAGTAGCACTAATTGCACAGGCGATCTGTTCAATCGTGTTATTGACCGTCGCCTTTCAAGTCATTCAGAAGTGGCAATATCAAAATGATGATTACTACATCACCTTTACCTTTGCGCGTAATGTGGCGGAGGGCAGGGGGTTTGTATACAACGGCGGCGCCCCGATACTTGGCACGACAACGCCGCTTCTGGCGCTTCTATTGGCGTTTGGCAGTCGGTTGATCCCGGCGATTCCAATTCCAGCACTCGCCATCGCATTAGGGGCAATGGCATGGATAGGCGCATGCTGGGCGCTATATTGTCACTTGCTCAGAAGCGGCATAAATGCCTTTGTCGCAAGCTTTACAGCCTGCGGCAGCCTGCTATGGGGATGCTGGGCGCGCTCACATTTTGGCAGCGAACATCCCCTCTTTCTGTTTTTGCTGATAGCAGCCGTGCTCGCCTTATCGCTGAACAGATACTTGATAGCGGGAATTCTGATGGGTTGCCTGTACCTCACCCGTGGTGAAGGAATTTTGCTGCTGCCCATGGCCATCGGTTGGGTTGCACTGAACGACCGGAAATGGCGCTGGTCGATTCTGGCCGGATTTTTGATAATCGTTTTGCCGTGGTCGATTTATTCCGTGATTGCGTTTAATGCGTTGTTCCCAAACACACTGGGGGCGAAAGTGGCCCAACGAGCCAGCGGGATGTGGCAGAGCATACGGGATGCATGGTTATATCGCGGCGCCTATCTCGGCGGGTCGATTGGATCCATCATGTCGATCCAACCTCAGTTGCCGTTTCTTACAACAGCATGGTTCAGCCTCCCGGCGCTTGGGCTGCTTCTCTCGCGCCGCGCGACACGTTTGATTGCCCTGGTGTTTCTGTTTCCGGTGGTTTCTTTCAGCGGGTATCTGGCGCTGAATGTGGCTGCCTACCCCTGGTACACCTATCTACTGGCCTACGGCGTGCACTCCCTGTCTCTGCTGGGCGCGGCATGGCTGATCACGCTTTCATGGAAATTCACGACAGGCCATACTGTGCCGTCCAGAATAGGCGGGGTATTGGTCAGCGCCTGTCTATTCGCGTTGGTCTTGTTCCCGGTCATCCGGCAGGTTTCGCTCTCCATCCAACCCAATCTCGGCTTAGACAATCGATCAGAGCCCTATCGGGCGCTGGC
This sequence comes from uncultured bacterium, assembly GCA_903921365.1. Taxonomy (GTDB): domain Bacteria; phylum Chloroflexota; class Anaerolineae; order J036; family Brachytrichaceae; genus CAIXPS01. Next base: position 22,762 of record CAIXPS010000029.1, read on the forward strand.
GCAATGGTTCAATGTCAATGCGGTTGAAGGGGACACAGTCGCTTATGTCGAGGTCGGCTATCTGGGGTATTTTTCGCGCGTTCAGGTGATTGATATGGCCGGGTTGGTCACGCCAGGCGTCACAGAGTTGCTGGGGAGACACGATCTCGGCGAGGTTGTCACACAGAGGGAGCATCCGAAGTATGTCGTTCATGTTGCTCCCTTTGACTGGTTGACCGGCCCCTATGCCGCGACGCCGGGCTTTCTGGATAACTACAAACTGGTTAACGAGATCCAGACTGAGTTGTGGAATAACGGCGTCATGCAGATATGGAAGCGCCTTTAACTCACGGTAATGATGGCCGAATGGATCCAGGACGTGATCCTCGCGCTGCCACGGGCGGAGAGCATGGGGGCAATGATTCGAAATCGCTTCGACGGGGATACCTCTAACCTGTCACTTGGCGCAGCAGCGCCACTTCGTTCAGCAACGCCTCCTCCGATGGCAAATGCGACTCCAGCGTAATCGCCTCTGCCTTTGGCGCGCGCTCCAGCGTCCACCGCAGCAGATCGAGGTCGCTGGTCTGGATCGGCCCGTGCAGGTCGAGCATCTGCCTGCCGCCGTCGTTGTGCGGGCGGTTGATGTGGATCTCGCGCACCTGCGCCAGCGGGAGTTCGCTCAGATAGTCGCGCATTCCATGCGTGTCGCGCCGGCCCATGTTGAAGGCGCTGATCTGCGCATGCGCCAGGTCGAGCAGCATGTCGCAACCGATATCGGCAATGAGCGCGCTAAAGGTCGCGGGCTCGCACACGTATTCGTAGGCGTTGGTGGGGTGGTAGTTGTAGTTCTCCAGCAGCAGCGGGATGCCCAGCCAGTCCATCAGCCGCTTCGCGTTGCGCGTGATGGCCGCCAGGCAGACCTCGCGGGATTGCAAGTCGCTCGCGAGTGCGCCGCGCCAGAACTCGGTCGTGTGTCCCTGTGGTTCCGCGCTCGCGCCAATGCCGGTCGAGTGCCACGGCGGGCGCGCCAGGTCGATCATCGCGCGCGCCTTCGCCATCGTGGCGGCATCGAACGGGTCGGCGTAGTTCAGCCAGAAGGTATACGAGATGTCGTGCAGCAACACCGGACGGAGCGCGAGCGCGCGTTCGAGCGTCGCGATGTCGCGTTCGCCGTTGACCTCGATATAGTCAACCTCTATGCGGCCGCTATCAAGCAGCGACAGCAGTGCGGGGCTGATCGTCGCGCCAATTCTCATCGATCGTCCTCACCACTTACGGCCTGGTTGCGCACTTCAATCGGTTGGGCGTTGGGCGTCGCAGACGACGTACGCGTCGCAGACGACGTGCGCGTCACCGCTGTATCGCTGTACACCAGGTAACGGGACGGCGTGAGCGCGATGCGGTCACCCGCGCGCGCCTGCACCGACTTGGGCATATAGACCTTGACGCGGTGCGCCAACGCCGCTGTCTCATCGCCGAACAGCCCCGGCACGATCACCAGCACCTTGCGGTAGTGCCCCAGGTCGATGGTCTGGTCGATGACGCCTTGCCACGCGCCGTCAGTCGCGCTGAAGGTGAAGTCTTCCGGGCGCACGGCTACACTCAATCCACTTTCCCCGTTCAGCCCCTCAGGCGCCTTGAGCGCATACTGCCCGATGTGCAGCAGGTCGCCCTGGCGCTGAACAGGGAAAATGTTCATCACGCCGATGAAGTCGGCGACGAACAGCGTGCGCGGGTAGGCGTAAATCTGCGAAGGCTTGTCCAATTGCTCCAACTGCCCGGCGTTCATCACCGCAATCCGGTCAGCCAGACTGAGCGCCTCCTCCTGGTCGTGCGTGACGAAGATGGCCGTGATCTTGATGCGGCGCTGGATGGCGTACAGTTCCTCGCGCAGGCGCACGCGCAACAGGGCGTCGAGGTTGCTGAACGGCTCGTCGAGCAAGAGCATCTTGGGCTGCAACACCAGCGCGCGCGCCAATGCGACGCGTTGCTGTTCGCCGCCGGAGAGTTGCGCGGGGTAACGCCGGTCGTAGCCGGTCAACCCGACCAATGCCAGCGAGTCGCGCACCTCTTTGTCGATTTGCGCCTTGTCCTGGTGACGCAGCCGCAGGCCGAACGCGATGTTGTCGTACACACGCATGTGCGGCCACAGTGTGTACTTCTGAAACACCATCGCCGTGGGGCGGCGGTTCGGCGGCATATCCACGACCGACGCGCCGTCGATGAGCACGTCGCCGCTGGTCGGTTCTTCGAAGCCGCCGATCATGCGCAGTGTGGTCGATTTGCCGCAGCCCGACGGGCCAAGGATGCACAGGAATTCGCCGTCGCCCACGCTCAGGTTGATATCGTTCACGGCGACGGTTTCCGCGCTCTGCTTGGCGCCGCTGAAATGTTTGGTCAGGCCGACCAGTTCGAGTGTTGACATCAGTTAGACTCCGAAACCCGCCGAAATCGCGTTGCCGCGCACGAAGCGCTGCGCGAAGGTGAGCAGAATGAGCGAGGGCAGCCACAGGATGAACGAGATGATCGCGCCGTATTGCACGATGATCTGGCTGTTGATGATCGAGTACATCAGCACCGCCATGGTGGTGACGTTGGGCAGGCCGACGATCAACGCGCCCTGCGCCTCATAAAACGTGCTGACGAAGGTGAGCAACACGGCGGCGCTGAGGGAAGGCAGCACCAACGGCAGCGTGACCTGCAGGAAGACGCGCACCCGCGACGCGCCCACGTCCAGCGCAGCCTCCTCCAGCGAGCGATCCACGCCTTGGAACGCCGAGGTTGGTATCCAGATCATGAGCAGCAACGTGTTGACGATCTGGATCAGGATCACACCTGGGATCGTGCCAATCAGGTTGAGCCGGTAGAACACAACCGCGATGCTGACGTACAGGCCAAAACGCGGGAAGGCGTTCGTCGCGAGGAACGACAGCAGCAGCCCTTGCCGTCCCGGAAAGTTCATGCGCGCGAACGCGTATGACGCGGGCAGGCAGATCACCGCCGAGAGTAGCGTGACCGTGACAGCGAGGCCGACGCTGAGCGGGAACGCCATTGCAAGGTCAGCGCGCGCGAGCGTCTCGGCCCAGAATGATGTGCCCCATTGTGTGGGAACCAGCGATGGATACCGCCACACATCGGCGAACGCCCACAACACGACGGTGAGCATCGGGCCGATGATGATGGTGAACAGGGCTACGATCAGCACCACGCTCAGACCTTCGCGCCGGACGGTTTTCGTCAGCGCCTTGAAGACGGATGATTTTACGGGCATGGAGGGGCTGTGGGATACTACGGCCATGGGTTATGCGCGCTCCTTGCGCCCGCGCGTGACGGTGCGCACATACAACAGGCCGACTACCGCGCAGAACAGGAAGGTGATCACCGCCTGAGTCAGCGCGCCGACGCGATCCTGATAGTTATTAAACGTCTGCTGCATTGACACGCCCATCATCATTGGTTGCGCCGGGCCCAGCAGGTACGGGATGGTGAAGGCGCCAAAGATGCCGATCACGTTCAGGCAGAACACGATCACCGCCGACCGCAGGGACAGCGGCAGCAGGATGCGCATGAATATCTGCCAACTGTTGGCGCCGACATCGCGAGCGCTCTCAACCACCGCGTCTTCGACCTGGCGCAACCCGGCCGTGAGCACCAGCACCGTGAACGGGATGCTCTCCCACACCAGCGCGATAATCACGCCCTGCGGCTGTAGGTAGGGCGTGCGGAAGCCGGTGAAACCGAACGCGTGCAGCAGCGAGTCAAGCATGCCATGCGAGCCAAGAAACTGGATCAGCGCAAACGCGAGGATCACCCCTGGCACGAACAGTGGAAACAGCGTGAGCACCTGCACGACTGACGCCAGCCTGCTTTTCGAGAAGCGCAGATAAAGCGCCAGCGGGTACCCGATCACGAACAACAGCGCGACCGCCGTCAGCGTCACCTGAAATGTGAACAGCAGGTTCGCGACCAGGATCCTGTCCTTGAAGAACGCCTGATAATTGCTGAGCGAGAGCGCGGTCACGCCAGTCGTCGCGTCGGGCACGAACAGCGTGTCGATCAGCGCAAGGACTGCCGGGTAGAAGATCAACGCCACCATGATCAGCACGGGCAGCGCGATCAGCGCATACCCGGCCAGCCAGCTCCAGTCGCGCTTCTTCGCGCGTCTCATCGGAATCGTTGTGCTTGTTATCGCCATTGGCATCACATCATAATCCGTGTTTCAGTGTCATTCCGAGGCCGCAGGCCGAGGAATCTCGATGTAACTGTCACAGACCGCCCCGCCGAAGCAGAGAGGCTTCATGAGCTGCGTGAATGTCGTGCCGGCATCCCGGCACACTGTTACCAATCGCGATTCGCGCGCGATTTCGTTCTGGATTCCCCGCCTACGCGGGGAATGACGGCGCTGTGGCGCCAGTACAGTGCCGTGCCAAAACAAAGGCGCACAACCAGTCACCTGATTGCGCGCGCGCGTGCGGCCTTCGGAGGGTTATCGCACGAACATCACAGTCACACAAAACCCCTGCGAAGGGTCTTGTATCGATTTCATTTCTCGCAAGTCCAACCTTCGCAGGGACGACCTACGGCCTACGACCCTTGCTTGATGTTGGTTGCGACGTTGTCATACCAACCCTTGTTGCGCAGCGCATCCCACGGGCCGCCCGGCCATGCGGGCACCTGAGTGGCAATAACGCTGGTGAATTGCGTCTGCAATTCCTTCGGCAACTGATCCCACGTAACCGCCGGGAAGCCACCGAGATCCTTGAGCACCGACACCTGCATGTCCTGCGTCAACATGAAGTTCACGAAGTCGATTGCGCCCTGCTTGTTCTTCGCGTTCGTGGGGATCGAGAACGGCGTGTACCCGCCGGGGAACGGCAGATCGGTGAGTTGGCTCAGTTTGATCGTCGCGGGCAGCGCGCTCTTGGCCAGCGCCTGTAGCGCCTGGTCCGACCATACCGTCGCCAGACTGACAGAGCCGTTCGACAATAATTGCAGCACAGGGTTATTGCCGGCGGGATACGAGCCCTCGTTGTAGATGGACTTGTGGATACTGCTCAGCAAGTCCCACGCCTGGCTGAACTTGCCAGTGAGTGCGGGATCGGGCGTGTCGGTCGCGGCCAGCGGCTTAAATACCGTTGGGTCCTTGCCAGTCACCTCATACAACGCGCGAATGACAAAGTTGCCGCCGCTGCCGCCTTTGTCAGGCCGGCAATACACGAACTGTCCGGGGTGCGCCTTGATCCAGGTAATCAGGTCGGCGAAGGTCTTGGGCACCTCGTTCTCGGGCACCTTGGTGCTATCGTAGGCCAGCAGCACTTGCGACCCGCGGTAGGCCATGGCGTAATCGTTCAGGAAGGCAGCCTTGCTCTGATTCTTCGCGTTCGCAATGTTGGCAGCGCTGAGCTTCTCGAACAGCCCGGCCTTGATCATCTCGGGGTGGCCGGCAGGGTCAGCTTCGAACACCTCAGCTTGTGGGTCGGAGCCAGTCTGCATGGCGGCCTGCGCGCGCTGCATGATATCGGTCACGCCGCCGCCGACGCCGCGGACGGTCGTCACCTTGACGGTGTATTGCGGATAGGCCTTCTGGAAGGCGGGGGCGACCTTATTTGTCAGCCAATCGCTGATGTTGGTGTCGCTATCCGTCCAGACATTGACCACATTGCTCCCGCCCGATGCCGGCGCTGTCGTTGCCGCTGGCGCAACAGTAGCGGCGGGCGCCGCGGTTGCCGCAGGGGCAGAAGTTGGCGCGGGGGCAGCGCCGCATGCGGCAAGCGCAAGCGCGGCGGCTGAGAATAACGATAGGGGCAATAAGACAGACTTAGAACTAAACTTCATATTTCTCCTCTCACTGACATTTAACACATCGCAACTGAGCCAAACAACACGACTAACGCACCCGTCAGTTGCGCCATTCTAGCAGCCGGCAGGAGAACCTGCGGCGCTGACGGTTTCTTATAGCCGACGGAGTTTAAGATGGGGTTAAGGGAGAGCCGTTTCAAACATGGCGATCGCGTTATCGAGCGGGACATCCCAATGCAACTCGGTGCTTGATCCCATCAGATAACCGCCCTGCGCCGCGCGAATCGCTGCCCGACATGCGGCGCGCACTTCATCAGGCGTGCCGTAGACCAGCAGTTGGCTGACATCAATGCCGCCGGTCAGCACCAAGTGTGGATACCGCGCGCGCACAGCTTCCACGGTCATGCCCGCCAGCACCTCCAGCGGATTCAGTCCGTCGATACCCGCCGCAACCAGATCATCCAGCACAGGCCACAGGTTGCCATCTGAATGAAAGACGCACAGCGTGTCACGGCTATGCCAGGCATCCACCAGGCGCTTCAGGCGCGGTAGCCAGCATCGCCGCAGCCAGGCCGGGGAAAAGAGGGTCGCCGTCTTATAGGCGATATCGTCATACGTCAACGCCAGCGGGATGATCTCCGGGTTGGCGATGACCGCCACCCGACGCAGCTCCGCCAGATGGCGCGCCTCCAGCCATTCCTCCACCAGATCGGCCTCATCGGTCAGCAAGTAGCTGAACTGTTCGAGATCGGCCATCCAGTATGCCTCAGTCAAGCCGACGCCGCTTTCCACGATCATCAACGTCGGATCGTATCGTCCGGTGGGATCGCCTTGGGCGAAACATGCCTGGCTGGCGCGGATTCGCTCATGAAAACGCTCTGCGTAGGCGCGGTCAAACACTTGCGCATTCGCGCGGCTGATCTCCTGCTTCACCCATTCCACCAACCCGGCCTGGTCACGCCAGGGACGCTCGATGATCCATGATGTCCAGCGCTCATGCCGCAACACCACACCGTTTTCCTGGTGTTCGATGCGCGGTTCCTGCGGGCCTTCGGGCATGCGCGTGAGGTCCAGCGCGCGTCCAATCGCCAGACCTTTGACCCAGTCGCCGTTGGCAACCGTCAGCGCATGCCCAGCATAATGCTCAATAACCGCGTCATTCTGCAGGATGTCATAGAGCGGTGTGCGATCCGTCTCTTGAAAGCGCATCGCGCGCATGACGCGCTCGCGTTTCGTCAATGTGAACACACTACAGGCTGGCCGTCTCATCCGGCATGCCCGGATGTGAGCCGCCGGCGTTCTTCGCCAGGTTGCCGCCGTCCATTGGCAGCGCCACGCCGGTCACCCATGAGGAGGCCTCCGAGGCAAGGAAGATGGCTGGCCCCATGATCTCGTCAGAGCGGCCCAGCCGTCCCGTGGGAAGCCCGCGCAAGAAGGTGTTGCGCAACGCGGGGTTGGCGCGCATGCGGGATTCAAGCCCGTTGTTCTCGTTCGGCACCTGTGCGGGAAGAATGCAATTCACGCGCACACCGCGCCCGCTCCACTCGGTGCTCAGGTCGCGCGTCATCGCAATCACCGCGGCCATGCCCATGCCGTAGGCCACGTGCCCGCGTCCTAACGACGTCACGCCGGCGATCGATCCGATATTGATGATGCTGCCCTTGCCCTGCGCCAGCATGCGCCGCCCGGCCTCCTGGCACAGGTGAAACTTGGCCGTGCCCAGTGAGTGCAGCGTGCGCTCCATATCTTCGAGCTTGAGATCTTCGGGGCGGGTGGACCAGGCTGGCCCGGCGCACGTCACCAGAATATCAATTTTCCCGAAGACCAGATCGAGCTTCGCGAAGATGGCGTGGATGCCGTCGGCCGTAATGCTGTCGGCCACAATTGATTCAACGCGATGCCCAAACCTGCCCGCGTTCTCGACAGTTTTCTGCAGCGTCTCGGGAACGATATCGGTCACCAGCAGATCGGCGCCGGATTCAGCGAAACCCTCGCTGATCGCGCCGCCAAAACCGCCGCCTGCGCCGGTGATCAGCGCAACCTTACCGGTCAGGTCAAACAATGGATGTGACATTATGTATCTCCTACTGCCTAATTAAGCGTGTGTGCGCAAAGCGCGCCAAAGGCGTTTCCATTACACACGCTGCTTTGGGTTGATCTCACTTTGCATCGTACCTCAAAGTGGATTTGTCCGCGCGCCTATCCTGGCGACGAGTGTCGCAACTACGGGCGTTTCGCCGGGACGCGCTTGATCGTTTCGATCAGGAAATCATAAAACGGCTTAACGCTCGCGATCTCCAGCCGTTCATCCGGCGAGTGCACATTCTGCACCGTCGGTCCAATCGAGATGGTATCCAGGGTCGGAATGATGGCGTGAATGATGCCGCATTCCAGACCGGCATGAATGGAGGCCACATGCGCATCACGGCCGGTCACCTCCTTGTAAACGCTCTGCATGAGCGCCAGAATGGGCGAGTTGGGATCGGGCTGCCATGCCGGACCGCGTCCCGAAAGGCCGATTGGCATGCCGGCGGCGCGCCAAATATCGGTCAGTTGAGCGTCCATTTCATCCAGTTCGGCATCATTCGAACTGCGCATCAAATACCCGACGTTCACGCGTCCGTTCCCTACAGCCACGGTCCCAAGATTGTTGGACGTGCTCACCATGCCCGGCACAGCGGTGCTCATGCGAAACACCCCCTGCAGGGTGGCATCCAGTGCGCCGACCAGGGCCAGCTGCTCGCTCTCATCCATGACACGGGTTGGCAAATCAGCCGACGCCGCCTGAACCGAGATGTGCGGTTCGATGCCCGCATATTCGCGATTGACTGTGGATTCATACTGAGCCAGGTGCGCCTGGAACGCTGCAACCTGCGCCTGCGGCAAGGCGACCACAGCCGTGGCTTCGCGCGGGATGACGTTACGGGCGTTGCCACCGGCAAGGCTGACCAATCGCGCGCCGTCTGCAGCGGATATCTCCTTCAGTAACCGCGCCAGCAGTTTGATGGCGTGACCACGACCCTTGTCGATATCGACGCCTGAATGCCCACCTGCCAACCCCGTGACGCTGACGCTCAACCCGGTCATGCCGTCTGGGACAGCGGTCTCGGTATACGTCAAGTCGACTGTGCCGCCCTGTCCGCCCGCGCTACCGATAACAAGTTCGCCCAGCCACTCCGAATCCAGGTTGATCAGGATATCGCCCTGCAACGAACCCGGACGGATGCCAATGGCGCCCGCAACGCCGCTAATGCTGGCCTCCTCTTCGACGGTGAATAACGCCTCGACCATGCCCAGCGGAACCTGCAACTGCAGCACCGCCATTGCAACGGCCACCCCGATGCCATCGTCGGCGCCCAGGGTGGTGCCATCCGCTTTCACCCATTCGCCGTCGACGTAGGCCGGGATGGGATCGTGGGCAAAATCGACCGTCGACGTGGGCGTTTTCTGCGTCACCATGTCCAGGTGCGCCTGCAGAATAACCCCCTGGCGGTGCTCCATGCCCGCGGCGGCCGGCCTGCGCACAATCACATTGCCTGCCTGGTCAACCTGGGTCTCATACCCAAGCCCTTTGCCAAACCGCACCAGAAAATCGCAGACTTGTTCTTCATGCCCCGATGGGCGCGGTATGCGGGTCAGATCGTAAAAATTCTGCCATACAGCCTGAGGCTGCATCTCACGGATTGCATCTTTGAGCATTGGATGTCCTTCTATCGTCATATCGCTCACTTTCGGCGCCTGCGCCGGATCAATCTTGCATGCGCCGAGGATCACACCCAGAACGATGATGATCGTCAGGGCATGAGTGTTAGGCGCCATTTTACGCGCGATGTGACGGGAGCGTTGGGCCATTGTCTACATCGCGTGTTTCATCCACGTAGATGAGATAGTCCAGCCAGCCCGTGGAATAACCGAATGTCGTCATCACCAGCGCGGCTTCGCTGCGATGTTGCATCGAGTGATTCACCAGGTGAAACAGCGTCTGCCACAACGGGTAAGCCTGCGGCTCACCAGCGTTATTGACATAGCGCACCGTTCGTTCCAGATCGGCTTCGGTCAGGCTGGCGACGAAACGCTGCGTCACTTCGCTAATCGGGCGCCATTCAGCGCGAATGGCGTCGACGGTCTCATAGTCCTGCGGTTGTAACCGGGTGGGCGCTGGCAACCCCTGTGCCCGAAGGATCCACAACTGTTCCGCATAAACCATGTGCACGATCACATTTCGCAGCGACCCGAACGTGGCGTGATGCACGCCGGTGAATTGTTCAGGCGTCAACTTGGCAGCCGTATCGAGCAGCCGCGTATTCGCCCAGGTGTTATAGCTGAACTGGCTCTGGATTTGGTCGATCATCTCACTCCTTACAGTCGATAAAACGCCTGCCCATTGTCATGGAACAGCTTGCGCAATTCATCATGCGAGCATCCTTGTATTGCCCACAGCAACGCATCCAGCCACTGCGGGTAGCGCGCAGCCTGGAACGCCACCGGCCAGTCGCCGCCAAAGACCGCGCGCTCGAAGCCGAAGCAGTCCAGCACGTGATCGATGTATGGGCGCAGGTCTTCGCGCGTCCAGTGCTGATGGTCGGCCTCGGTGACCAGTCCCGACATCTTGCACCATACATTCGGGAAGCCGGCAAGCATCTTGATGCCAGCGCGCCAGGGGTCGAGCGCGTGATTCTTGATGTCCGGCTTGCCGATGTGGTCGAGGATGAAGCGAGTGTCCGGGCAGCGCCGCACCAGTTCAATCGTGTTCGGCAGGTGGCGATGGTCGATGCAGATATCAAATGAAAGGTTGTACTCTGGGAGAATTTGCACGCCGCGCACGAAGTCGGGGCGCAGGCAGAAGTCCATGTCGGGCTCGTACTGGATGATGCGCCGGATGCCGCGCAGCAGCGGGCTGGCGGCCAGCAACGCATCGAGGAACGCGCGCGACCTGTCGCCATATTCCAGCGGCGCCCATGGCACAATGCCTTTAATGCGCGGGTCCTCGACGGCCCGTTGCGCCACCCACTGCGCTTCGAGCAGCGCATATGGCGTCTCCACCTCGACCTGGAGATACACCATCGCCTCGATGTCAATGCCGGCGGTGTGCTCACGATAACCGTCCAGCAGATATGGCTTGTTGAGCAGCGGATTTGCATCCAGCCAGCTCATGCGGAAGTGGTTGGGGTCCCACAGGTGCAAGTGGGTATCGACGATTGGAAAATCAAGCGTGCGTCCCGGCGCGTCAGTCATCGAGTCGTCTCCTTATGATTAGATCCACACTGATTGTGCGAGCGTTCTGCCCTTGCGACGCTCGTCGTGTCGTCAGGCGCCTTCATCAGCACGCCCACGGCCTTCGCAAGAGTTGGGTTCGCGCCATGCACCCCTGCGAAGGGTGGTCAGATGGGTTTGACCTCTTCAAGTTCAACCTTCGCAGGGCTTACCCGCGCGCGAGAAGAATTCGGCGTTCAGCGCAGGGGCGACCTGATCGGCCTTGACTGCCGCGATAAACGCGGCCAGCGCCTCCACTTCGATCTGCTGCAGGGCGCGCCCCTTCTCCGCAGTCGCCGGGCGGGCGTCGCCGGCATAGTGGTCGGGGTAATCGGCGTACCAACTGATCCCACTGAAGTTCCCCGGCACATCGCTCAGGCGCCGCAGCGGATCGGCGGGGTGCGCCGGGACGCGCTCCATCTTCACCAGTTCGGGGTGATTGGCGAGTGAGATGCTCGTCTCGCACTCGCACGCATGGCCGTGGTTGGGCGTTTCGAGCAACGCATTCCAGCGCGGATCGCGACTGCCGGCCAGCGAGTCGGCGTAGTAATACAACGCGTACGGCTTTTGCTCCCACAACGTCGTCTGCGCAATGAACGGTAGCAGATGATTGTTCCCGCCATGCGCGTTGTGCAGGATAACCTTGCGGAACCCATTGCGCCCAATCTCATCAAGCACGCCCTGGATCAACTGTAATAACAACGCTGGCGCCAGCGTCACCGTGCCAGGAAAGCAACGCGCCTCGTAGATCTGCCCGAAGTAAAACGGCGGGAACACGACCGCCGGCTCCACCTCCGCCGCCAGGCAGGCGAGGCGATGGCCGTTGAGGAAGTCGGTTCCCAGCGGCAGATGCTCGCTGTGCTTCTCGATCACGCCGAAAGACAATATGCACACGCCCGTCTCACGCACCGCCGTCGCAAAATCCGTCGCCGTCAAATTTTCCCACTGCATGATTTACTCCTTATTTCTCTTTATTCGCGCCGATTTCCTCTATTTTGTATGCACTTGTGCACATTCGTGCAGATTCGTGGATATGTTCTGGCGCCTACTCTACCGGCTGCGCCGGCGTATCCAGCACGAGTTGCATGAACACGAGGTCGAGCCAGCGCCCAAACTTATATCCAACCTGTTTGAGCGTCGCCGTCTCCACAAACCCAAGCTGCTTGTGCATGCGGATACTCACCTCATTTGCTGAATCAATCCCGGCCAGGATGACGTGTTTGTCCATCTGCCGCGCAAAATCGATCACTGTCTTCACCAGCAGCCGGCCAATGCCGCGATTGCGGAACTGCTGCGCCACATACACCGAATGCTCGACGGTGTATTTGTAGGCCGACCATGGGCGAAAGGGGCCAAACGTGCTGAACCCGGCAACTTCACCAGCGACCTCCGCGACAAACACCGGATAGCCATCGCGCTGCTTTGCCGCAAACCACGCCTGCCGCATCTCCAGCGTATGCGGCTTGTAGTCGTATACGGCGGTGGTGTTCAGGATGGCATCGTTGTAGATGTCAAGGATAGCCGGTAAATCGGGCTCGGTCGCCAAGCGGATGGTTGTCATTTGAGTGCTCCTGCCGATATTCTAAATCTTCACATGCTGGCTGAGTAACTTCAGCGCGCTTGCAGCCGGCAACGCCATCGCGATGAGCGATGACCTGCTACTGTCCAAAGTCTAATGAGACGTTAGAATCATCGCAGGAGAATACTGACCCAATGACTATACTCGACACACCCGGCCTGTCCACCCGCGCCGTCCATGCCGGCGTCGAAGCGGATGCTGGAACAAAGGCTATCCGCCGCCCGCTGGTGATGGCAAACAATTACAACGATTATACGGACCACCATGCCCATCATCTCTGTCGCTGATTTGCACAAGAACTTCAAGGTAAACAAGCACCACCGCGGACTTGGCGGCGCGGTGCGCGGGCTTTTTTCGTCTGAGTTTCGCCTGGTGCGCGCCGTGGACGGCATCAGCTTCAGCATCGAGCCCGGCGAACTGGTTGGCTATCTGGGGCCTAACGGCGCGGGCAAGTCCACGACGCTCAAGATGCTGACCGGGCTGCTGGCGCCCACATCGGGCGAGTTGCTGGCCAATGGGCGGGTGCCGTGGCGCGAGCGCAAGACCTATGTCGCCCGCATCGGCGCCGTCTTCGGCCAGCGCACCACGCTGTGGTGGGACCTGCCTGTAATTGAGTCATTGGAACTGCTGCAACACGTGTACAAAGTGCCGCGCGAGCGCTTTCGCCACAACCTCGCTGAGTTTCGCGCCTTGCTGGAACTCGACCCGTTCCTGACCACGCCAGTGCGGTCGCTGTCGCTTGGTCAGCGCATGCGCGCTGATGTTTGCGCTGCGCTGCTGCACGAACCCGCTATCCTTTTCCTCGACGAGCCGACCATCGGGCTCGATGTGGTGGCCAAGGAGCGCATTCGCCAGTTCATCCGTCACATCAACCGCGAGCGCGGCGTCACTGTGCTGCTCACCACCCACGATCTGTCCGATGTTGAGAAGTTGTGCGAGCGCGTGATGATCATCGACCACGGCCATTTGCTCTACGATGGGCAACTGGCGCACCTGCGCGATCGCTTCGGCGGCAAGCGCGAACTGGTTGTCGATTTCGCCGAAGACTATGCCGATGTTGACCTGGCCGTGGAGGGCGCAGACATCGTCGAGCACGACGGCCCGCGCGTGGTCTATCGCTTCGGGCGTGAAACCATCAGCGCCTCCGAGTTGATTGGCCTGCTGTCCACCCGCTACCGCATCCGCGATCTGTCCGTGCGCGAGCCCGACATCGAGGACACCATTCGCCGCATCTATGAAGAGCGCCTGCTCGATCCATGATGCCGGGCAAGGAGTGCCGGGCACAAACCGAGGTCGCATGCTAAACGCTGCAGGCGCACAAACATTGAAAACATTGAAATTGAGGCACACATGACCACTGAACAGAGTGAGGTTCTCAGAAAATTAGCCACTGGGTATTGCGAAGATCTATCGCGGCATCAAGTGTTGAGACATTACTGGGGTGAGATTTCGCTGATCCTGAAGGGCAGCGCCGCGCGGGGCAACTCGGACCAGTATTCAGACATTGACTTTGTGTTTTACGCTGATCACACGACGCGCGAACGCATCGTCAACGACTATCACGCGCAAGGGCTGACGAGCCGACAAGACGGGATTTTCATGCCGCTCCCGGAGTGGATCGGGCACTATCACGTTGAATCATTCGAGGCGCTGAACGGGTATTTCGAAACAAGGCATTACCCGCAGATATGGGAGTGCGCCAATGTGATCATCATGCATGACCCGGCGTCGAGATATCAGAACAGCATTGATTCCGAGCTGAGCAAGTTATTCGACGACACTCTCCGCGAGGTCAAAGACAGATACCTGCAACTGCAACTGACGCTGGACTGGTTGCGCCATCCGCTGAAGCGCGGGGACAAAGTTGCAGTCCTGCTTCACGGATCGAAAATCGTAAAGCTCGCATGCGAGTTGTGTTACCTGCTTGATCGAAAACCGTATCCTCACGACAAGTGGCTATTCCACTACCTGCGCGACACCCGGCTGGGCAGCGCGATGGCGGATCGGTTGATCGATTATGCGGAGAGCATTGTGGACCGAGGGGATATTCAAAGGGGACTGGAGTTGGATCAATATCCCCAGTACAGCAAAGGGCTGGATCTGACAAAGAGCATTGCCGATTTTATTGCCAGTGACTATGGCAGCCAGGCATGGTTAGGCGAGTGGTATCTGTACGTATAGGTAAAGTGACCTCGCGTCAACAAGCCGAAAGACCGAACTCAAGGTCGCTCGTGTTCCCGTTCTCCAGCCCCGCCAGCGCGACGGTGAGCGCAATCGCCATCTTGAAGAAACCAGCGCGGGCGCGCAAGGATGTATCGGCGCCGTAGCGGGCGAGCACGCGTTCGACGAATGGCGCGCCGAAGAGGTGCGCGCCCCACAACGTCACGAAGCCAACATCCGCCGCGGGGTCATCCAGCCCGGCGGAGCCAAAGTCGATCACACCGCTGAGTATTAGGCTGCCCGGATCAATCAGGATATTGCCCGGGCCAAGGTCGCCATGCTTTAGCGCGCGCAGGAAGTCAAAACTGCGCGGGTCGTTGATGAAGCGCTCAAACTCGGCGAACACGCGGGACTGCCGGTTGTCGGGCAGATATGCGGCCAACTTCTCACGCGCCTGGTCGCGCAACAAAGGCACGCTCTGCCGTCGTCCTGCGGCGTGGTCAGGCAGGCGCGCATCAGGCGGGATCAGCACGCTGTGCATTGCCTGCATGAAGTCGGCCAGTCCATCCGCGATGGCATCGAGGCGCGCCACAGGCAACGCCTTGATCGCCTCAGCATGTTTACCAAGTGACTCACCGGGCGCCATGTGATGTCCGGCAAAGACCTCGCCAGGAGTATCTGTATTGGCGCTGAAGTAAGTCGGGACGGGAACTGCCAACGGCAGATGCCCGCGCGCCATCTGCAATACAGTCAACTCAGTGCGCAGTTGGCCGATCCCGGCCGGCGTCCTCGGGAAGCGAAAGACCAGTGACTCGTTGACGATCAAGATGGCGTTCACCTGCCCAGTGTCGATCACGCGGGAAGTTTGCGCCTCCAGATCGGGGTAACGGTCGCGCACCACCCGCAACATGTCGCCCGGCATGCGTTGATTATCGCTCCTCGCTGGCACCCCGGTACATGGCAATCACTTTCTCTGGCGCGATTTCCGACAGGATATTATGGATATTACAGAACACGTATCCAGAATCCTGACTGAGATAGCTCGCCACTTCACGCGCCTCCTGCTCAACCTGTTCGACGGTTCCAAGCGGCAATGTGACTTGTGAGTTCACGCCGCCGCCCCATAGCGCGATGCGCTTGCGGGCTTTGTCCTTCCATTCCTTGTAGGAACGTTTGCCCGCACACCACTGCACTGGATTGAGAATGTCGAAGTGGCTTTCAACGATCAAGTCGATGATATCGTATATTGCGCCACAGGAATGCAGGAAAATCTTGGTGTCGGGCGCTAGTTCATGGAAGACGTCATTGATCCGGCGCCGGTAGGGCATAAACAGTTTCCGGAACACCGCCGGCGATGCAATCGTGCTGTTCTGAGTGCCCCAATCGTCCGCTGCGGCCATGATGACGTCGACGTTCGGCGCAATTTCCGGCATGAGCATGCGGATATTGCGCAGGGTATGCTCAGTCTCAATCCCATGAAGGTCGGCCACATAATCCGGCTCAGTCAGACATAGGATTGGAAACACAGCCATCCCGCCATGCGTGTGGATCGAGATATCCGGGGTGATAGAGCCATCATGGATAAAAATGGCGCGGTCGGTCGACTCGCGCACACGCTGATAGAAGTCGCGTATGCTCTTGATTCTTTCGTCTGAAAGGATGCGCCTCTCCAGACTTTTCTTATACTCCTCGAGATCCAACATCGGGAGTTCACCCATCCAATCCACAGGTTGGCCGCCATGCGCCTCGTCGAACACAGTGGACGAGGTCACCATCCGGCTGACGCCGTTCTGCAGAATACTGCCGTCGGATTGTGTTTGGAAGGCCGCGGGTCTTTGCACCAGCGCCGGGAGCCGCCCATTGAAGTCATAGGGATGCCAGAACTCCGTCTGCTCGAATGCATTTGTGGCATTGTTGGCTATGACCACACAATCGCAGCCCAGGGCATCCAGCACATCGAGGTCAGGCATGGCCAGCATCTGGCCGGTGTCATATAGCTTCGGCAAGCGCGGCGGCAGGCCAAGCGCCTCAACCAGCCTGGGATAGGCAAAGGCGCTGATCCCGGTGGATAACATGCCGCCCAGGTCCTTGGGCAGACGGTCGGGCGTCTCGAAGTTGAGCGCTGCCATCACGCGCTCGCGGGAGTTCATTGTTGTTGTCATAGGATTGGGGCTACTTGTACAGGTAGCAGGCTACCTCATGGTCGTCTTCGACCTTCACGTATTCCGGGAATGACTTCGTGCAGACGTCCATGTGTTTCGCGCAACGCGGATAAAAACGGCAACCCACTGAGCTCTTCATACGCATCACTTCTTCGGACGGGAGCGTGATGTTGGTGTCCCACTTCAGTTTTGGATCCGGCACCGGGATGGAATCGATGAGTTCCTGCACGTAGGGATGCTGCGGTTTCTCGATGATCTTGCTGGCGTTGCCGCGTTCGACCGTTGTCCCCTGGAACAGCACATACATCTTGTCGCTGATCTGGTAGGCTGTGGACAAGTCATGCGTGATATACAGGAATGAAATCTTATGCTGATCGCGCAGCTTAAGCATGATATCAAGAATCATGGCGCGCAGCGACGCATCCACCGCCGAAACAGGCTCATCGGCCACAATCAGGCGCGGGCGCAGCATGTAGGCGCGCGCAACCATGATGCGCTGTCGTTGTCCACCCGACAACTGGTGAGGATACTTTTCCAGGATTTCGTCTCCGCGCAGCCCCACAACGTTTAGTGCGTCCTCAATCAACTGTTGCGCTTCCTGCTTGTTGCGCGTCAGGTTGAAGTGTCGAACGACCATGTTGAAGATGTGCGCCACCCGGTAAAACGGGTTATACACCTCGTATGGATCCTGGAAGATCGCCTGTACTTCCTTACGGTACGTCCGGCGCTGCTCGCGGGTCATCGTCGCAACGTCCTGTCCTTTGTACAAAATTTTTCCGGAGGTAGGGAGGGTGAAACCCAGCACCATGTTCGCCAGCGTTGTCTTGCCGCTGCCGCTTTCGCCGGCGATGGTGACTATTTTGCTTTGCGACTCGAATATATCGAGCGAGAAGCGGTCGAGCGCCACAAAGGGTTTTGATGAGGCTAAGAATCCACCGCCATATACCTTAGTGGCCTCTTGAATGGAGATGATCGGTTGTTCCATTTGCTATGACTCCGCTTCTGTTCAGTTGTATTGCACGCAGGCAACAAAGTGATCGGGTTCCATCTGTTTGAACTCAGGGGGCTTTTGCCGGCAGGCATCGCGCACAAAGGGACAGCGGAACTGGAAGCAACACCCAGGTGGCGGGTTGCGCAGGTCGTGGGTCAACCCTTCGGTCACTTTGAGCGGCTTTTTCTGTTTCGTAGACGGAATGGCGTCGATGAGTAATTGCGTGTAGGGGTGGTAGGGGTGTTCAAAGATCGATCCCACCGGGCCCACCTCCACCAGGTTGCCTGCATACATGACAGCGACGCGATCGACCATCTGCGCCAGCAAACCCATGTCGTGGCCGATCATGATCATCGAGACGCCCAGACGATTTTTTACATCCAGGAGCGTCTGCGCAACCACGCGCTGCACGATGACATCGAGTGCGCTGGTGGGTTCATCCGCAATGATGACGGCTGGATTCAGTGCGACTGCCATCGCGATGCAAACACGCTGCTTCATGCCGCCGCTCAATTCATGCGGGAACATGTTGTAGACGCGCTCGGGCAGGCCGACGTCGTTGAGCAATTTAAGGACTTTGTCCCGCAACGCAGCACCGCTGATTTTCTCATGCGCCGTAATGCCATCCGCCATCTGCTCTTTAATCTTGGTGACAGGATTCAGAGAGTTCATGGCGCCCTGTGGGATTAATGCCAGCTTGCTCCAGCGAAGTTTGCGCAATTCCTTTTCGGGCAGGTTGACAATATTCTGCCCTTCGATCTTGATCTCTCCGCCCACAATTCGCCCGGGCGCACTCACCATCTGCAGCGTGGACATCGCGACTGTGGTCTTGCCACAGCCCGATTCACCCACCAAGCCGACGATTTCGCCTTTCTTGACGTACAGATTGACATGGTTCACCGCAATGACAGCCCCGCGCGGCGTAAAATAATGCACGTTCAAGTCGTTGAGTTCGAGGACTTTTTGATCACTTGCCATTGCCATATCCTCTCAGCCGCGGGTTTGCAATCTCGTCAAGGCCAATCGTCATCAGGAAGAAAGCTGTAAAAATCACAATGAGCACGATGATTGGAGGCAACCACCACCACACCATGCCGCGCACGAGCGCCGAGCTTCTCAGGGCATTGTTGATGATTGTTCCCAGAGAGGGGACTCGCGTTGGCCCCAGTCCGAGTGCTTCCAGGCCGGTGGCGCCGAGGATCGCGCCTGAAATACCGCCGGTCAGCGAGGCTGCCAGCCAAGGCAACATGTTTGGCACCATTTCTGTCAGCATGATCTCCAGCGCTGGCACATTCGAAAGCAGCGCCATGCGCACAAAACCACGCTCACGCAGTGTTAATACCTGAGAGCGGATCAATCGGGTCGGGCCTGGCCATGCGAACAACGCCAGGACCAGCGCCATCGCCGTGGTATCCGTCATTTTGACGTAGGCGGTAATCGCAATCAGGACCATCAGGCTTGGTATGGTGATCACCGAATCGGTGATGGTGCGTATGATGTGATCAGGCCATCCGCCCACGTAACCAGCAATCGAACCGAGCAGGATACCGACTGCCATTCCGATAGATGCTGCCACGAGCCCTACTTTGAGCGAAGACGGTATCGCGACCACCAGTTGGGCCAACATATCGCGGCCATTGCTCTCGGTTCCCAGCGGATGCGCTGGATCACCGCCTGTGTCCCATACCGGCGGGAGATTGACGGGCGAACTGGCGGTGAACGCCAGATCAGTATTCCAGAACAACGGACCCAGCAATCCGAACAGCAACACGAGGACGATGATCACGCCACCGGTAACGAACTTGGAATTCAGCCACGGCGAGTCCCAGATGCTGACCCGCCGAGAGGCTATCTTTGGATTGGAATTGGTTGCCACAACGGCCATAGGATTTCTGTCCTTTACTTGAATCTTCAGAATACGACGCCAGACCCTACGAAGCGACGCTCTTTTTATAAGTGATGCGCGGATCGATCAATGGGTACAACAGATCGAGAATCAACACGCCGGTGGCGGTGATGATGATGATGAGGTTCGTAATCGTCTGGATGACCGTATAGTCCTGTTCCTGGATGGCGCGGTACAGCGTGTAGCCTGTGCCGGGGTAAGCAAAAATATACTCCACCAGGATGGAACCGCCGATGAGGGAACCGATGCCGAGCGCGAAAGCGGTCAGCGCCGGCAAAATCGCATTGCGGATGCCGTAACGAAAAAAGACCCGCGCCGGCGACAGCCCTTTAGCCTGCGCCAGCAGGAAATAATCTTCATTATTGACCCCAATCATCAGGCCGCGCATGCCCAGCGCCCATCCGCCCATCGATGTAATGACGATCGAGATGAGCGGCATGATGGCATGTGCAAGAACATCCTTGATAAATGGCGCGTTCCAGCCGGGATTGACATCCCTGGAATAACCGCCGGTAGCCGGCAACCAGTGCAACTTGAACGCGACGATCGAGATCAGCAAAATCCCAAACATGAAGTAGGGGATGGACGTAAAGGTCAGGCTGACTGGCAAAATGTTGTTCAGCCAGCGAGGTGTTTTACGCCAGCCCATCAATGAGCCTACGGTGACCCCGAAAATGAAGGAGAGCACTGAGGCAACTGTCAGAAGGCCGAGGGTCCAGGGCAGAGCCGGCGTGACTAAACTCCAGGCTGCCGCAGGGAACTTGGCGAAAGAAAAACCGTAATCGAAGTGGATCACATTCCACAGATAGCGAATGTACTGGATGCCTATGGGATCGTTCAAGCCGAAACTTTCTTTATAGGCTGCGATGATTTTGTCAGCGTTCTCGACATAGCCGCGCGCATTCATCATGGTCAGAAGCATCGCAGTAGTTGGGTCGCTGCCGCTCAAACGAGGGATGGCGAACGTCAGAGAAACGCCGATCCAAATCGTCAGGAAAAACATCAAAAGACGTTGGATGAAATAGCCTCTGGTCAAACCGCCCATATGCATCCTTCAGGTGCGGAAATCGTTGTGTATTTCCGTGGTCACCCTCAGAGGTGACTGGCCGGAATTACTCCGGCCAATCCCCTGAGACAAGAGGAAATGATAATTAACTGAATCGACAGTTGGCGCCTTTACTTAACTGCTGAGACTTTCGTAATGATATAGGCGAAAACTGAGCACCAGTTACATGGGAACATGTAGTAATTTGCCGACGTGGGCCAACCCGTCCAATAGGTGTTATTGAACGGCACGATCTTGCGCGATTGAGCCGACGGCATTGCCGGCAACTCTGTGTACAGGATCGCCAGAGCCTGCTTTGTCAGCTCTGTCAGCTTGGGATCGTCGAGCTTGGTTGTGCCGATCTGTGCGACAAGGTCGGTGTACTGTTTGTTGCTCCAGCGGAAAGCATTGTCGATCGGCGGGCCCTTGGGCTTTGTGCCGATGGGCGCAGCGGCGCCAGCGAACGTGTTCAGGGTTGACCAGGGTTCGTTGATGGAACCACAGGCGAACCAGTTGCTCTGGGCTTCGTAGTTGCCATTGGCGGAGTTGTCATAGAACACTGCGCCCAGTTTCGCCTCAGTGGCGTTGATGCCGAATTTCTGCAGCTGTTCAACGTACACATCGCCGACGCGGATCAGTTCGATGAAGTCCTCGGGAACCTGGATTTCAATCGTCAGGTCCTTGCCGTCCTTGGCCCAGTACTTGGCGCCCTTGACGTAACCCTTGGCTGTCAGGATTGCCGCGGCACCGGTTACATCGGGCGTGAGCATTTTGTCATAGGTGGCCTTGTCGATCAAGTCGGCATACGGCTTCATGGAAGGATACGACGGCCAGAAGTAGGCGGCCAGGGTGGTTGAGCCTTCATAGGCGATATCCACGATCTGCTTTCGGTCCATGACCATGCTCAACATGTTGCGCATATCCTTGTCGTCCCAGGGTTTCTTCAGGGAGTTGAGGGAGACAATGCGCGCGCAGGGATCCGCCACGGCATAGGGCTTCTGGTCATACCAGGCCTGCCACTTGGGGTTCTGAGCGAGCATCGCCTGTAGTGCGCCTACGGTGATGTCCTGCATGCTGTCGAAGCCATTATCGATGGCTGTCTGAGTGCGCACCTCTTCGGTGCCAACGTAGGAGAAGACAATCTTCTTCGGCTCGGGCAGCTTGGCCAAACCGGTCTTGGCGCCCCACCAGTTGTCGTTGCGCACAAAGATGGTTTCGTTTGTGGTCACCTTGGCCAGGATGTAGGCGCCAGTGCCTAGAGGCAGCCCCTTGGCAGGATCGTAGTTCTTAAATGTAGTTGGATCCTTTACTGTTTCCCAGATGTGCTTCGGGACGAAAGTATCCGCAAAAACACCCAGGCTTCCGCCAAATCGCTGCGCTCCAAAGAGCACATTGGGTTTCTTGAGTGTGTACTTGATCGTCCAATCGTCCACCTTCTCTATCTTGCTCAGCCATTCATCCCAGTAGAAGTGGTTGGACAGCTTGTCGTTGCCGATTTGAAGATTGACGGTATAGAGGATGTCATCCGCGTTGAATGGAACGCCGTCACTCCAGGTGATACCCTTTTTAAGTTTCAGGGTCCACTCGGTGGCATCGGCGTTGCTGCTATAGGAATCCGCCATCCACATGACGTATTTGCCATCGCCGAAGTTCAGGTACATCAGGCCGTCCATGCCAAGCTGCATGCCCCAGCCAGTGGCATTTCCCGGTGTAAAGGGATTCCAGTTATCAGTGGTCTCCAGTTTATAAGGCTGGTCGATGATCATGGTTTCTGCGCGCGTTGCGTTCAGATAGTCCATGGGGTTAGTCGCTGCTGCTGGTGGCGCTGTGGTAGCAGTTGCAGCAGCAGGCGCGTCAGTAGCCTTGGGCGCAACGGTTGCTGCCGGCGCATCGGTAGCCTTAGGCGCATCAGTTGCCTTTACAGCGGTTGCGGCCGGCGCAGTGGTTGCTGCCGGCGCTGGGGCTGCGGTGGGAGCGGTGGCTTGGCCACCGCATGCGGCCAGAAAAGCCACGACAAGGGCGATAGAAATAGTGAAATTTCGCGATTTCATAAGTCTCTCCTTACTCAGATACCAGGTCTTGTGTCGGAATTACAAAGTGAGTCACATCTTGTTTGTATCGAAAGTGGTCACCTCCTGTGCATGTTGTCCTGACAAAAGCGGGAAGCTACTCCCTGGTTGGGCAACATAGTAAAACATTGTAGTCAATACTCGCAATTGCGCAACTTGACAAGTGATAGTTACAATTCTCACTCGGAGCAACGCATGACCCTCGAAAAAATACAGGCTGATTTCGACCGGCTGGCGCAATTTGACGACGACGGCTGGAACCACAACAACCACTACATCCCTTACCTGCTCAGCCGCGCGCCGGTTCCGTGCCCGGAGAGCCTTGAGATCGGGTGCGGCACGGGGATGCTCGCCAGACTGCTGGCGCAGAGATCCGGGCACGTCCTCGCGCTCGATCTGTCGCCACAGATGATTCGCATGGCGCAGCAGCGTTCGACGGGTTACACCAATATCACTTACGAAGTGGGCGATGTGCTGGCGATGAATTTCCCAGCGCACAGCTTCGATTGCATTGTTTCAGTCGCCACGTTGCATCACATGGCGATGGATGCAATTCTGCTGAAGGTCAAGGACACGCTCAAACCCGGCGGCGCCCTGCTCGTCCTCGACCTGTATCAGTCCGAGGGTTTGACGGATATTGCGTATGACTTCGCTTCATTTGTCGTGAGCACAGCGATCAAGTTGATTAAGGGACGGGTGCGCCAGTCACCAGAACAGCGCGCGGCGTGGGAGGAACATGGCCGCACCGACCACTACCTTAAAATATCCGAAGTGCAGCTTGTGTGCGCCAAACTGCTCCCAGGTGCGCGCGTGCGCAAGCATCTGATGTGGCGCTACTCGATCGTGTGGACGAAGCCAGCTTCACGAGTAGCACTAGTGCAGCCACGGCAGCATACGCGGCGCAATATCCCTGACATGTAGGAATCCAGCGCCGTCCTGATCTATGTTCACCCGGCATGAATTGCAGGTGTAGTGGATACGCGCAGCAATGTGATAATGCCCGCATGCTCACACACTTCAGCGGCGTCCTGACCGCGGCTCAGATCAAACAGCATATCGGCCATACATTCGATTTGCCCACAGGAATATCTTCGCTTTCGATCCATTTCACCTACAGCCCCGGCCATGTGGCCGGCGGGATCAATATGCTCACGCTGACAGTCCTCGACCCGAACGGCTTTCGCGGCGCAGGACATCGCCATGCGCCCGATATAAACGGTCGCGCAACGCATCATGTCGATATCGGCGTGGCCACAGCGACGCCGGGTTACATTCCCGGCCCACTACCGGCAGGAACGTGGACTATCCAGATCGACACGCACAGCGTCCTGTCTGACGCGCCAGTGACCTATACGATCGACATTACGGGCAACAACGATAGCGCAATGAACGGTGCTGGAGTGCCCGCGCATGCCCTTATGCCAAAACCCATTGCGTCGGCGAAGCAGCGCTCCGGCTGGTATCGCGGCGATTTGCACGCGCACACAACCCATTCCGACGCGACGTGGGATGTCGCCGCGTTCGCGGCGTTTATGCGCGCTCGCGGCCTCGACTTCGCCACGTTGAGCGATCACAACACGGTATCAGGTCTGGCCGAATGGGATCAACTGACGTCGCCGGATTTTCTGACTATCGGCGCGGTGGAACTCACCACGTTCTATGGTCACTGCCTGGCGCTTGGGACGCGCCAATGGGTGGACTGGCGTGTGCAGCCGGGAGGTCGCCGCATGTCTGATATCGCCGCCGAGGTCGCTGCGAGCGGCGCGCTGTTTGCCATCGCGCACCCAACCGCGGTTGGCGATCCGATCTGCACCGGCTGTAACTGGGTCTATCCGGACATGCAACCCGGATCATCGCGCGGGGTTGAGATATGGAATAGCTTTTGGGAGAGTGAAAGCAACAACGATGACGCTGTTCAGCGATGGTATGCGTGGCTGAACCAGGGTTGTCGCATGGTCGCGACATCCGGGACGGATGCACACGGGCCATTCACCGAGGAGGCTGAACTGGGGTTTGACGTGGTCTATGCGGAACGGTTGACCGAGGACGCAATTCTGCAAGCCATTCGGCAGGGGCACTTGTACATCAGCGCGGGGCCGGCGCTCGAACTGACCGGCGTGGGCGCATCCGGCGCGACCGCGATGATGGGTGATAGCCTGCCGCGTGAAACCGCACAATTGACCGCGACCTGGGAGAACTGCGCCGGTGATGACCGGCTGGTCGTGATCGGGAATGGCCGCACCGTCGTCGAGGTCGCCGCCGCCGGAGTGAAGGGCAGCTTGAAATGGTCGTTCGACGTTGGCCAGGCGCGCTGGTGCACCGTCGAGTTGCGCGACTGCAGGAATCACCTGCGCGCCATCACAAATCCGATGTTTATCGGATGGTAATCAAATTGCCCTTCACGCTCTTCGCAACTTCACGTTTCAATACCGCTCTGCAGCCCGGATGCATGACGCAGGAAGTTATTGCTTCATTGCTGAAAATTGCAGTTCGAGCTTGACCTCTTCGGTTACGTCGGCCACGCTGGGAACGTTGGGGATTGTCAGTCCGAAGTCGGCGCGCAGGACGGTCGCCTTGAGGTTGCCTTCAATCTGTGTGTCCGACTTGAGCGTCACCGTGCCGTCGAACGTCACTGGCTTGACGGCGTCTTTGATTTTCAGGTTGCCGGTAATCTTGACGGGCATCGCAGTTCCTGCGGCCACGGGCGCCTTCAACCCGTCGATGGCGGTCGGTTCAAAGGTGATGAACTGATACTGGCTCTGCGCCGACTGCAGGATGAAGCGTTTTATCGCCCCATTGCGCATGTCGGAGTCGGTGCTGAAGCTGGTCGCGTCGATCTGAATCGTGCCGATCTTGGTGCTGGCCGGATTGTCAAGATTGGCCGTGATTGAGCCGCTCACCTTCGAAGTCGTGCCCACCACGGTCTTGGGCGTGCCCATCAGCTTCTCGCCAAGTGTGAACGAAGCCTTCGAAGCACTCTGGTCGATCTGGAAGACGGCGCCGCTGGTTGCAGGCGCAGCTTTATTGTCGGCCGGCGCTGTCGCGGCGGGTGCTGGTGTGGCTGGAACGCTGGTCGGTGCAGTCGTCGCGGCTGGAGCGCCGCATGCAGCCAGCAAACCGACGGCCATGAGGCCAAACCCATATTTCAACACATTACGGCGGGACGCACTGAATATAACATTACTCTTCACTTCTTACTTCTCCAATTCCAATCATTGACATAAACACCGTGCATTCCGTATTTTAGAATCACGACACTTGAATGGATGGAATGTAGCGAAGAGTTGTTAGAACATTATGAAGATCGCATTTGGAATCAGTGTAAAACCTTGCAAAGGGTGTTTGCCGGATGACGGCGCGTGCGGGCAACCTTCGCAAGGTTTTGGCAAGTGGTTACGAACCGTCAGGCTTCCCGCCTTCTGGCGGCTTCTGCGATTCCACCTTTGGCGCTTTCTTCCGGGCGCGGCGGCGCAAGTAGGCAATCAAAAGCACGATCAAAACGACTGGAATCAGGCATGGCCCAAGCACGATCACGATCCAGATGATCGCATCACCGGCAAGGCGCAACAGCCCGCTCAGCGTGTCCGTCGCTTTCTCGACGGTCTTATCGGGCTGCCAGAACGTTGGAGTCGGGGTCGGCGTAGGCGTAGGAGTCGGCGTGGAAGTTGCGGTCGGCGTCGGCGTCGGCGTCGGGCGCACCGGCGTTAGGTCGACAACGATGGTCGAGTAGGCGGAGCGATCCTTCAGGAACTGCATGCGTCCCTTGATCTTCTCAATCCCGCTCTCAATCTGCGACAATTGGTCATTGACCTTGAGCGCCTCTTCGACCGTCTTGGCGTCTTTCAAGAATTCACGGATGCGGGCAGCGGTGGCCTCCTGATTTGTCAACTGCGATTGCGCATCGACATATTCATCGCTGACATCCTGCCCGGATGCGACATCGCTCAGAACCAATGTCGCTATGGCGCGCAACTGGCGCTGCACCACCTCGAACTGCTCGACGGGCACACCCATCGTGATGCGCGCGCTCTTGAAGCCATTGGTAAAGTCCGTGCGCGAGCTGACGATGTAACCGCCGTTGTTCACCGCTGCATCGGTCACCTTCTGGATGGCTTTGTCGGTGTCCTCGACTAGCAACGCCATCTCGCCGTTCTTGATGATCATGCGCGTCTGCTGGCTGGGGGAGGCGTTTCCGCCGGTGCTCTTGACAGCGTCCGTGGCTCCAGCGGCAGGGGCTGACGCGCTAGTCGCTGCTGGCGCCGCTGTGGCTGCGGGCGCACTTCGCGCAGCGCTCTCCTGCGGCGCAGAAAGTCCGGAGTTGGGGGTGGCTCCGCCGGCGCACCCGCTCAACATAACCGACATGAATAATGCAATCCCGATTCCTAAACGCCTTTTGATTGGTGTCATTGTGGTCACTCCTGCTGACGTTTTCACGCAACTTTAGTGTACTCCAAAGACACTGAAAGGGGCGTGTGAGTTCGGGGACGTATGCGCTTGGTTATTAGTCTACGTCAGTGTTTGTTGACAAATACCGTGCATAATAGACCTAATAAGGTCGCCAAGTCCTGCGTACTTGGTGTGACTGAATGAAGATGAACTATTGAAAGGTAAAAAGTTACTCGAAAAAGCGCGCCGGGGCGCATCATTACGTTTTGACGAACTGGTGCAACTAGCAATACTATTCGGTTTTGTGCAGGTGCGAGTTAAAGGTAGTCATCACATATTCAAGCACAAGGATGTTGACGAGCTTCTAAATCTGCAAGATGTCAAAGGTGATGCGAAGGATTACCAGATACGCCAACTGTTGATAATGATCGAGTCTTATGGATTAGTGATGGGCGCAGATGGCGCTACAGAGTGAGTACGAACATGGAACCGAACGATCATTACAGTATCAACTTGTTTTACAGTGACCGCGATGGTTGCTGGGTGGCTGACGTTCCTGACCTGAAATATTGCACGGCTTTCGGATCGTCGCCGGCTGAGGCATTGCAGGAAGTGGAAGTCGCAAAGGCCGCGTGGCTGGAAGCTGCATATGACGTTGGTAAACCTATACCCGCGCCGAAGTATCGCGCTGTGATCTATCAACTGACCGCAGTCGGTTAAACCTATCCAGGAAATTACTGGCATAGATAGTCTAAAAGGCGAGTCTGAAGGAGATGACGGACATGCAATTTCAGGATCGGGTTGCCATTGTGACGGGCGCGGCGCGCGGATTGGGCGCGGCCACTGCGCACGAGTTGAGCCGCCAGGGCGCGCGGGTCGTTATCTGCGACATCGATGGGGCGCTGGCCGAGGGCGTGGCGGATGATATCCGCAAGGAAGGCCGCGATGCGCTGGCCTTGCGCGTGGATGTGTCAAAGATTCCGGAACTCGACGCGCTGGTGAAGGCGGCGGTCGACCGTTACGGGCGGCTGGATATCCTGGTGAACAACGCCGCGATCTGCCCGCGCATCCCGGTAGACGATATGACCGAGGAAAAATTCGATCAGATCGTCGCTATTAACTTGAAGTCGGTCTTCTTCCTGTCGCGCGCGGCGGGCAACGCGATGAAGCCGGGCAAGTGGGGGCGCATCGTCAATGTCAGTTCGGTCGGCGGACGCACTGGCGGCATCTATGCCTCAACGGTCTATGCAGCCACCAAGGCCGGTGTGATGTCGATGACCAAAGCGTTCGCGCGTCATTTCGCCCCGCACGGCATCATCGTCAACTGCGTCGCGCCGGGCAGTGTCGACACGCGCCTGATGGCGGATCTGTCGCCCGAATCGTTGCAGGGAACCATCGAGGGCGTGCCGCTCAAGCGCCTGGCCGACCCGCTCGAAATTGCGCGCGTCATCGCCTTCCTGTCCTCCGACGGCGCCTCGTATATGACCGGCGCGATTCTGGATGTGAATGGCGGCGCAATGATGCCGTAACACCGGGAAAGGCACAAGTGCTCTCTAATGTGGGGCATGGCCTTGCGTCTGCCCCCTGTCTGCAAGGTCAACTTTATGCAAATCAAAAAGATTGAGGCTTTCCCGCTTAGATATCCCGAACCCAACGACCACAACAATCTGCGCCACATCATGTTGGTGCGCGTGGAGACCGACGACGGGCTGGTGGGCTGGGGCGAAGCCATCACCATGTGGCCGGAGGCCTCGCGCGCCACAAAGATCATCGTCGAGGACGGCATGCGCCCGGTGCTGCTGGGGCGCGACCCGCGCGACACCTATGCGCTCTGGCTGGCGATGAAGGAGCAGTGCTGGTGGTACGGCCACGGCGGTATTGCGTCGTTCGCAGTGAGCGCGCTCGATATTGCGATGTGGGACTTGAAGGGCAAAGCACTCGGTGTGCCATTGCACCAGTTGTTCGGCGGCAAGCTCACACCACGGTTGCGCGCGTGCATCAGCACCCACCCATCCAAATCATCGATCACCGACATGGCCGACGAACTGGCGGCATATGCGCGCCAAGGCTTCACCGCCATCAAGTGTGGCTTTGGCAAGAAAGGCGAGGCGAACCTCGGCTATGACTCCGCGCGCGACATCGCCTTCGTCAAGGCCGTGCGCGCCGCCACGGGACCTGGGGTTGATTTCATGGTGGACTACGGTCATCCGGTGCGCATGGAAGTGAACCAGGCCATCCGCGTCGCGCATGCGTACGAAGAAGTGGGCATCCGGTGGCTCGAAGACCCGCTGCGCACATGGGATTGGGAAGGCTATGCCCACCTGCGCGCCGCCGTCCAGACGCAGATATGCACCGGCGAAGACCTGTGGACGGTGAATGACTATCATCGCCTGATCAAGTCGGGCTGTGTGGACATCGTGATGGTCGATCCCGGCCGCGCCGAGGGTATTACGGGCTACTGGAAGGTGCAGGAGATGACGGCGCACGAGAACCGCTACATCAATGCGCACGCGTGGAGCAGCGCGATTATCACTGCCGCCAGCATGCACCTCACGGCCGCCACACCAAACCACATCGTGATCGAGATCAAGCCGTATCGCAATCCAATGCAACACGAACTGGTAAAAGAACCGTTTGAACCGCATGACGGTTACCTCGATGTGCCCGACAAGCCCGGGCTTGGCGTCGAGGTGGACGAAGCCGTCGTTCGCAAGTATGCATTTGAGTAACCATGAGCCTGGCGCATCTATTTAACTTAAGCACCACCGAATGGGCCGATCACCCCACACTCCCCGGTCTGAAGATCAAAGGGCTGGAAGGGCGCGCCACGCACCCGCACCTGAGCTTCATGCTTGTGCGCGTGGCGACCGGCGGCGTCATCCCGCGCCACGCGCACGACGCGGCGACTGAGACGGTGTTGATCGTTTCGGGGCGCGGCGAGTTGTGCCTCGGCGTGGATGAGAACGGCGTCGCTGCCGAGGTCGCGCCGCTCGCGCCGGGCATTGGCGGGTCTGTGCCGCCC
The DNA here is from genome assembly GCA_903921365.1 of uncultured bacterium. Classification (GTDB taxonomy): domain Bacteria; phylum Chloroflexota; class Anaerolineae; order J036; family Brachytrichaceae; genus CAIXPS01. Next base: position 53,113 of record CAIXPS010000029.1, read on the forward strand.
GGCCTGTATCACAGCGTGCACAACCGCGGTGAAGAGCCGCTCGAAATTCTGGCTATTCATACACCGCCCACGCGGTGATGATGATGCTCATGCATCCATCCAAACGAGAGGGATCATGTCAGAACACGTAGAACGCCGCGCGCGAATCGCCATTGTCGGGGCCGGGTGGTGGAGCACGCAGGCGCATCTGCCTTCGCTGCTCGCCTACCCGCATGCGGAAGTTGTCGGCATCGCCGACCTGAACATCGATAAGGCGCGCGCAGCTGGCGCTGCCTATGGCATCGAGCGCCTGTACACCGATTACCGCCGCATGCTGGACGCAGAGAAACCTGATGGCGTCATCGTCGCGACGAATCACCTCGCACACTTCGACGTGGCTCGGGACGCCATAACGCGCGGGATGGGTGTGCTGGTCGAGAAGCCGATGGTGCAACGCGCCGTCGAGGCGCGCGAATTGCAGCGACTGGCCGAACAGCAAGGCGCGCCGCTCATGATCGGCTACCCATGGCATTTCACACCCCAACACCAGCAATTGCGCGACATCATTGCAGCCGGACGTATCGGCAAGCTGCAGATGGTCTCCACGCTTTACGCTTCGATGGTGATCGAGTTTCTGCGTGGAAAGCCACAGGCATATCAGTCGATCTTCAACTACCCCGTCACCGGGCCGACGGCATCGTCCTACAGCGACCCGCGCATCGCGGGCGGCGGTCAGGGCGCATTGCAGGTGACGCACGCGGCGGCACTGTTGTTATTACTGACAGGGCTGAAGCCGGTGAGTGTGAGCGCGTTTATGGAGCGCCACGACCTGCAGGTCGATCTATGCGACGCAATTACGGTGCGGTTTGATAACGACGCCATCGGCACAATCGCCAGCACCGGCAACATCGCCGCGATCCACACGGACAATCAACGCCTCGACTATCGGCTGTTCGGCACTGAGGGTTACGCGATGCTTGAAGTGCTGGACGGCACGGCCTCCACCTACACCAACGACGGCAAGGTTGAGCGACTCGATCCAACACCGCCCGACCGGCGCTATCCGGCTGAGACCACCTCGCGCCACCTGGTCGACTTGCTGCTCGGCCGCGTCACGGTCAACCAGTCGCCGGCCGTCATCGGCGTGCGCACGGTCGAACTGCTCGAAGCCGCGTATCGCTCAGCGACTGAGGGGCGTGTAATCCGGGTAGATGAGCTTTAATTCACTCGATTTAGCCCACAGGGGCTGAGCAGTTATCCAGAAAGAAACACCATGTCACAACCTAATCCATGGCACGACGAAACCCTGACTCGATTCACCGCCGGCCCGGCAAAGCTGGCTGTGGCGCTGGCTGGCCTGCCTGAAACCGCACTCGACTTTTCGCTCGCATGGGGCGAATGGAGTATCCGGCAGACCGTGCATCATCTCGCTGATGACGGCGACGCCTGGTGCTTCATCCTGAAGAAGGCCATCGCAACTCCCGGCGCGCCCATCCGGTTCGAGGGTTTTCCGGGGAATGAGGCGTGGGCCGCCGGGCTGGGCAACGACCGCCGCCAGATCGACAGCGCGCTCGCGTTGATTGACGCACATAACCGGCTGATGGTCGAATTGGTCACGACGCTGGGCGATGTGTGGGATCGTCACATTGTCATCCTCGACGCGAATGGCCGCGAGACGCAGAAGGTCACAGCCGGCGAGATGATCGGTTTCCTGGGCGAACACGTCGATGAACACGTTGCGGTGATCCAGGCGATTCGCCAGAAGCATGGCATATAGCAGTCGCGGCTACAATCAAGTTGTATGAATAACACACTGCAGAAGTGGGAGCGGTTGTCGACGAGCACGCTGTTCAAGCACCGCTTTTTCACGATTCTCGAAGACATCGTCCGGCTGCCTACGGGCAAAACGACCGCATGGTGGCGCTTTGGCGATGGGCCGGACTTTGTCCTGATCATCCCTATGAACGAACACGGTCAGGTGCTGGTGTCGTACCAGTACAACAACGCGCCGCAATCCGTGGTGGCCGAGTTCGCCGGCGGTGGCGTCGATCACGGCGAGAGTTATCCGGATGCCGCGCAACGCGAGTTGATGGAGGAGGTAGGCTATTACGCGCGCGATCTTCGCGAGATCAGTTCGTTCCTGTATCAGAACCGCCACACCGGTCGGCGTTGCCGCGTGTTTGTCGGCACACAACTCGAGGAGCGCAAGCTGGCGCACGATGACAACGAGTTCATCACCACCGAGTGGGTGGATGCAGCGACCATCGATCAGCGCATCGCGGATGGCGTGTACGACAACGGCATCATGATTACCGCGTGGTGCCTTGCAAAGCTGAAGGATTTCGGACGCAAACCCGCAACCTCCTGACGCCATTTAATGCTTGTGTTTTGCTTTCTTCTTCTTTCTCTTCGGCTCAATCGGCGGCAGGGTCGATGGCGCGCCGATCGTGACCGCTGGTTTATCTTCAGTCGCGGCCAGGTTTAACAGAAACTGGCGCACAGATCCACTCAGCACGTTACCCCAGTCCGCGCCATCCGGGTCAATCACGCCCTGCAGAAGCAGCCCGACGATGAGAGATACCAGCATCTGCGCCGACAAGTCGGCGTCGACGGGCTTGAACGCGCCGGAGGCGATGCCGTTTCGGATGATATCGGCCATAAACGTCCGATAACGTCGGTATGGGTCAATCGCAGCCTCCCATACGGCGGGTTCGCGGCGCGCCTGTGAGTAGAACTCGAACACCATCACGATCTGCGTTTGTCCCTGCGAGTCCTTGAAAATGGGGTGCAGCAATTCCGCCATCCGTTCGATCGCCTCGACCGGGTTGCCGGCGTTAGCGCGGATAGACTGTAACGTGCCATCCAGGACTGCCAGCCAGCGGTTGAGCAGCGCCAGAAAGAGCGCCTGCTTGGTGGGGAAGTGATGATAGAACGCCCCTTTGCTCACGCCCGCGGCGGCGCAAATCTCGGCCACGCCGGTCGAGTCATAGCCGTTGCGGGCGAAGGCGGCCGCCGCGGTATCGAGTAACAGGTCGTGTGTCGCGATTGCGCGTTGTTGGGTGGTCATGGGTTAAATAGTGCCGACCGGGCAAATCAAGGCCGCTCGCACTCAGCGCGACTCCCAATCCTTCGCTTTCTCGATGGCCTTTTGCCATCCGATATACCCTGTCTTGCGGCGAGCGTCGTCCCACCTCGGCATAAATACCTGATCCGCGCGCCATTGCTGCTTTAGTTCGTCCAGGCTGCCCCACACCCCAACGGCCAGTCCTGCGGCATAAGCCGCCCCGAGTGCGGTCGTCTCACTGATGATCGGGCGAACTACGGGGATTCCCAGAATGTCCGCTTGAAGCTGCATCAGGAAGTGGTTGACCGTTGCGCCGCCGTCCACCTTGAGCGTCGAGAAGGGCGCGCCCGAATCGGCCAGTTGCGCGCTCGGCGCCTCCATACGCATCGCGTCGAGCACGTCGCGCGTCTGGTAACAGATAGCTTCGAGCGTGGCGCGCACGATATGCGCCCGCGTGATGTAGCGCGTCATGCCGACGAGTGCGCCGCGGGCAGTGGCATCCCAGTATGGCGCAAACAACCCGCTGAAGGCCGGGACGAAGTACATCCCGCCGGCATCGCTCACGCTCGCAGCGATAGCTTCGGTGTCGGAGGCGCGCTGGATCAACCCCAGGTTGTCGCGCAACCATTGCACCGCCGCCCCGGCAATCGCCACGCTGCCCTCCAGCGCATAGGCCGCCGGCCCATTGCCGATTCTGTAAGCGGGTGTGGTGAGCAGACCGTGACGCGACGCCACAATCTGCGCGCCGGTGTTCACCAGCATGAAGCACCCGGTGCCATAGGTGTTCTTGACATCGCCGGGCGCATAGCATGCCTGCCCGAACAATGCGGCCTGCTGATCTCCCAGCACGCCACACACCGGCACACCTTCCAGCACGCCGGTTGCGACGCCAAACGCATGCGCATCTGACGACGAGACGATGGTCGGCAGAATCGCGCGCGGAACGTTGAACAGCCGCAGCAGGTCGTCATCCCATTCAAGCGCGCGCAGGTGCATCAATTGTGTGCGCGAAGCATTCGTCACATCGGTCACGTGCGCGCCGGTCAGGTTCCACACCAGCCACGCATCGATCGTCCCAGCCATGACCTCGCCGCGCGCCGCCGCCTGGCGCGCCCCAGGGACGTTATCGAGTAGCCAGGCCAGTTTCGTCGCTGAGAAATAGGTAGCAACGGGCAACCCTGTGCGCTCGCGAATGCCGGCTTCTGCGCCGTCCGCGGTCAGGCGCGCGCACACGTCAGCTGTGCGCGTGTCCTGCCATACCAGTGCGTTGTGCAGCGGTTTACCGGTCGCGCGATCCCACAGCATGATCGTCTCGCGCTGATTGGTAATGCCCACGGCCTGCAAGTCGGCGGGGGTGAGTTGCGCCTTCGCGAGCGCCGCGCCGACGACGCCGCGCGTATTCGTCCATATCTCTTCTGCATCGTGTTCGACATAGCCCGGATGGGGGTAAATCTGCCGATGCTCCGCATATGCGTAGTCCACGATCCGCGCAGCATCGTCGAAAATGATGCAACGGACGCCGGTCGTGCCAGAGTCAATCGCCGCGATATATCTGGGTATAGCCATAGGCGTAGTGTAACCCAAATGCATCGCGTACAATGCAGACTACCTGTCGGGCGATAACCCAACTATGACAATACCTGCCAACACGATCTGCGGCATTTTGCAGCGCCAGCGCGCGTTTTTCGGCGCCGGCGCCACCCGGGATGTCGCTTTCCGCGCCTGCCAACTCAAAGCATTGTTGAACGCCGTTACAACCAATGAGGCCGCCATCCTGCAAGCGCTCAAAGCCGACCTGAACAAACCCGACTTTGAAGCCTACAGCAGTGAAGTCGGGCTGGTGCGCGCCGAGATCAAGAACATGCTTCAGCATCTGAACTCGTGGGCGCGGCCACGCCGCATGCCGGCGCATATCACGCAGCTACCGGCATCGACGTGGGTGTATCCCGAACCCTATGGCGTTGCCTTGATCATCGCGCCGTGGAATTACCCATTTCTCCTGTTGATCGCTCCGCTCATCAACGCCATCACCGCCGGCAACTGCGCGATCCTCAAGCCATCCGAACTAGCGCCCTGCACATCCGCATTGTCCGCCCGCTTGATTGCGGAGACCTTTGCCCCGGAATTCGTCGCCGTCGTCGCAGGCGGCCCGGAGACGGCGCAGGCGCTTCTGGCGGAGAAGTTTGACATTATTCTTTACACAGGCAACTCGCGCGTGGGCAGGATCGTCATGCAGGCCGCGGCGAAGAATCTCACTCCTGTGATACTCGAACTGGGCGGCAAGAGCCCGTGCATCGTCGATGCGGAGGCGGATATCGACACCGCCGCGCGGCGAATTGTGTGGGGCAAGTGCTTCAATGCCGGGCAGGTATGCATCGCGCCCGATTACGTGCTGGCGGATGAACGCATCAAGCCCGCGTTGCTGCAGTCGATGAGCCGTCACATCCAACAGGCCTACAACGGGCAGCCGGAGCACAGCCCCGATTACTGCCGCATCATCAACACCGCGCACTTTGAGCGCCTGTGCGCCCTGTTGCCGCACAACTCGCGCGACGGAACGATCATCGCCGGCGGTGAGACGAATGCCGCGACGCGGTACATCGCGCCGACCCTCATCGATGAACCGTCTCCGGATGGCGCATTGATGCATGAGGAAGTTTTCGGCCCGTTACTGCCGGTGCTGGCAGTTAAATCGCTCGATGAGTCTATCGCGTTTGTGAACGCCCGCCCGAAGCCATTGGCGCTTTACTTCTTCTCACGCAACCGAGCGCGCCAGGAGCGCATCCTGCGCGAAACGTCCTCAGGCGGCGGCTGTATCAACGATGTGCTCATCCATTTCAGTTCCCCTACGCTGCCATTTGGTGGCGTGGGCGAGAGCGGCATGGGCAAGTATCGCGGCCGCGCCGGTTTCGACGCCTTCACGCACGAGAAGGTTTTTCTCAAGCGCAGTTCGCTGTTCGACATCTGGTTTCGCTACGCGCCCTATAAGCACAGCTACAAACTCACAAAGCGGCTGATGTAAATACGGTTAATCCATTCGAAAGAACATGACATCATTAACAAATAACAAACAACGCCCCCTGCGCATCATCAACAGCGTCGCCCCGATTCGCATCTGCGACAACGGGGGCTGGACCGACACGTGGTTTGCCGAGCACGGCAAGATTTTCAACATCGGGGTGTACCCTTACGCCGAGGTGCAGATCGAAGTTTATCCACTCGACACGCAGGAGGAGCGCATCCTGGTCTACGCCGAGAACTACGGCGAACAGTTCGCCGTGCGGCCTGAGAAGGCCGGCTACGATCGCCACCCGCTGCTCGAGGCGGCCATCGAGCGCATGAAGGTCCCCAGCGACATCGCGTTGCAGGTCACAATTTACTCCGAGGCGCCCGCCGGCGCATCCACCGGCACATCTGCCGCAGTCGCCGTCGCGCTTGTCGGCGCGCTCGACCACCTGACGCCCGGGCGCATGACGCCGCACGAGGTTGCCTACACCGCGCAGTCGATCGAGACCGATATGCTGCACCTGCAGTGCGGCATCCAGGATCAGTTGTGCTCGGCGTACGGCGGCATCAACTTCATCGAGATGTTTAAGTACCCGCATGCGTCCGTGTCGCAGATCCAGGTTCCGAACTCGATCTGGTGGGAGCTGGAGCGGCGCATGGTCCTGGTGTTCCTCGGCAAGTCGCACAGTTCCTCGAAGGTGCACGAGAAGGTCATCAAGCAACTGGAGAACGCCGGCCCCAACTGCCAGCAGATCGAAGACCTGCGCATTGTCGCTGATCACTCGCGCGACGCGATGTATGCGGGCGACTTTGAGGCGCTCGGCCAGGCCATGATCGAGAACACATCGGCGCAGGAACGCCTGCATCCCGACCTGGTGTGCCCGGATGCGCACCGCATTATCGAGATCGCGCAGGCGCATGGGGCCTTCGGCTGGAAGATCAACGGCGCCGGCGGCGACGGGGGCTCTATCGCCATCCTGTGCGGCTCGCACTCGCACGTCAAGCGCGCGATGATCCGCGAGATTGAGCAGGAAAACCCGCTGTTCCAGAACATCCCGATCTACTTAAGCCGGACAGGATTGCGGGTGTGGGATCGGGAGTGCTGCTGAACGCCGCGCAGATTCACATCCGGATGACGCTGGATTGGGACGGCGCGCGATCTCTACTCACCTGCGCCGTCATCCACAGTGGCGCACAAGTGTGACGCGGCGGCGCAGGTCTTCTATGAGCGCGCGGTCGGCGACGCCGGAGCCTTCCTGCATGGCGGCGCCTGTGCCGCACGCTACTGCCCGGCGCGCAGCTTCGGCAGTATTGCAGCCCTCGCTGAGCGCCCATAGCAAGCCGGCCAGCGCCGAGTCGCCGGCGGCCACAGGACTGCGCGCCTCAACCGGCGGCGGCGAGGCCATTAATACATCATCGCCCATCGCCAGCACCAGCCCGTCGGCGCCGCGCGTGAGCAACACAACCTGTACGCCCAGCGCGCGGAGCTTCTGCGCCGCCTCGCAGTGATCGTCATCGGTCTCTACTGGCCGGCCCAGCGCCTGTGCGGCCTCATCGCTGTTGGGCTTAATGCCATAGGGCTTCGCCGCTAAGCTGGCGCGAAGCACCGCCTCGCTCGTATCGAGAAACGCCATGGCGCCTTTGGCCTGCACGTGCCCGATCAACTGCGCGTACAGGTCAAGCGGCGCGCCGGGCGGCATGCTGCCGCTGAACGCCCAGTAATCGCCAGGGTGCGCCCACTGCTCCACCTGCGCCTGAAGCGCCGCGACATGCGCCGGGCTGATCGTCGGACCTGGCTCGTTGATCTTGGTATACACGCCGGTAGACTCATCGAGCAGTGTGATGTTGCTGCGCGTCTCGCCGCCGACATCGATGAAGTGCAGGTCGAAGCCCTCTTCCGCCAGCCCGACTTGGAAGGCCTGGCCGGTGCGCCCGCCGATGAAGCCGAGTGTCTTGCTGGTGATGCCGAGCGCCTTGAGTGCGCGCGTGACGTTAATGCCCTTGCCGGACAGATCGGTGCGCAGGATGCTGGCGCGATGAAACTCGCCGGGGCGCAACTGCGCCACGCTCAGCGTCTTGTCGAGTGTTGGATTCAGGGTAACGGTGTATATCATTTTTTCCTCAGGGCCGCCTTGACGCGCTCCCACCACGACTGCACCGTGCTGGCGTGATCGGGGGTGATGTCGTGACGGCTGTAACGCGCTTCGATGAACGCATCGGTCAGCGAGTCAATCTCGGCGTTCGCCTCGGTGACGGCGGCATCGAGCGTCGCGGCATATTCACGCGGGGTCTGCGCCGGCTTGCGCCCCAAGCCGTGCTCGCCGCCGCGCCGCACCATCGCCAGATAGAAGTACTGCACGCGCTCACGCGGCGACAACCGGCGCAGGTTCAGGCGACGAGAAGGCTGCGTTAGTGAACCGGCTGCATCCGCCGACGCGCGCATGCGTTTCAATCCCGCATCAATGGCGAGGGTCAGTTGTCCCGACAGCTTCCGCAGCAAATCGCTCAGTGCACCGAAGCCCTTGATCAGCCAGGCGAGGATGGGAATACTGCGCAGCGTTTCAAGCAACGCCCCGTGGCGCCGGAAGAATTGGGTCAGCGCATAACCCACAATGAAGAGGAAAATCGCCCAGAACAGCAGCGACTGGATCATCTCGAGCAATGGGTTTGCGCCGGCCGGTTGATCGGGCGTCAACGGCGGCATCATTTGCGCAGGAGACGGCGGCGGGTTGGGGGTAACTGACGACCCGCCTAGAAGACGCATCAGCAGGCTGAGCGGGAACGTGATCACCAGCAATATGAAATAGATCAGGAACTGAAGCAGGCTGACGAGCGCCCCCGCAGCAAGACGCAACATCTGCAACAGACCGATGGAGTAGTGCGTTGGCAGGACGATGACCACCAGCGCGACGAGGATCAGCAAGCCAATAGCGTAAAGCGGCCAGCGCCGCGCGATGCTGGAACTGATCGGCGCGCGTTCGCGGAACCACGCGGCGCGCAACGCCGAGTAGCGCGCCAGGCTGAGCAACAGAAAGCCCAGCATTACATAGACCAGCAAGCCGTAGGCATTGATCCCTGCGGCGGCCGTTTCGTCGCCCCTTATGCGCAGATAGGTGCGCCCTAGCAGCGTGACGATGATCATCACTGCCGCTATGAGCACGACCTTCAGTGTGAGTTGTTTGTGGAGTCCGGCGCGATCGTTGCGGAAATCGTTTTTGCGCTCGCGCTCCAGCTTCTCGTCGTCGGCTTCCAACTCATATAAGTCGCCGCAAAGCTGATTGGACACCAGATAGACAGCTATCACCATCACACACGCCAGAAGGTATTCTCCGTTAAAGAAGTTGATGAGAAAGTCCTGCTGCCACAGTTGCAGGTCGGCCAGCAATTGCCCCGGCCCGCGCATCAGGTAGATCAACGCCTTCAGCAGGATCAGGATGGTGACCACCTCGCCGACGCGGTAGCTGACCCATTCGCGGCTAGGGAAGTGAATGCGGCGCATGATGCGCGCGGTGTATTGCGCCTCGATCGCGACGATGAAGCACACGATCAACACATAGGCGCCGTTCCACCTGGGCGCCAGCGCCTGGATCACGCCGACCAGCGCCCCTGTCGCGCAGGTCAACATCAGCGCAACGATCAGGTAGTTGAAGAAGATCGGCAGCACCCGACTCCACTGTATCGGCTCGCGCTGGCTACTTATTGGGGCTTCTGTCATTTATCGCCGCCATATATCCAGGTCTGCATCGCTGACAAACTGGTGAATCTGGATGCCAAAATGCTCCGCTTTGTGTTTGATCTCGTCGGCTGCGATCACGTGCCCGCACAGGATCAGGACGATGTTCAGACCGGCGCGGCGCGCGGTGAAAAGCTCTTCAAACATCCCATCGTTGACATCTCCGGTGATCAGAATGACCGTCGTGCCCCACGCCATATGCACGCGTTGACGCCGCAGCAGCTGGATGAACGGGGTCTGCTTTTCGGTTGTCTGGATGCGCGCCAGAACATCGAGGATGCGCATCAGGTGGCCGCGCCCCTTCTCGGACGACAGGATCGGCGCGCGGCCATCCGTGCTCAGCACGTCGGACCCGTTGGTTGCGAACCCCACCGTCTGCTTCTGCGAGGTGATCCAGTTGGCGATCGAGGCGGCGACAACGATGCCGAGTTCGGTGGCGTCGTTGCGCGAGCGGTAGTAGTAATCCTCGCGGTCGAGGTTGAGCAGGAGGATAGTCTCGAGCGCGATGGACGGCTCGAATAGTTTCACTTGCAGGCGACCGAGATTGGCGCTCGACTTCCAATCCACCCGCCGCAGGGAATCGCCAGCCACGTAGTCGCGTTTACCGCGCACGCGCGAGGGATCCTCGAACACGGGCTGGTGATGGCGCAACGTGCCCATCGGCGAGCGCGACGGCAGCCCGATCTGCGTCAATGGCAGAATTCTGGGATAGACGGTCAGGTGGTCAATATGCCCCTGGCGCCCCTCCTCTTCGGCCATGCCCAGCAAATCACCCGAATACAGGTACAGCGGGCCGACCTGGTAATATCCGCGCCGGGGCGGCTGGATGATGTACTCAAAGTGAAGGCTGCCATTCGGACCGAGGCTGATCACGCGGCGGAATATTTCGGCGCCAATCAGATCCACCGGAAGGCTGTCGTGCAAACGCAGCCACACAACCGGCAACCAGCCCGGGTTGTGCACGTCAATCTGGATGGCCACCTTATCGTTGATAAAGGCGCGGTTGTTAAACGAACGCCGCACTATCACGCTCTTGAGCGCGCGCCCGCTCCACCAGCGGCTGAGCCCATACGCCGCGATGACGAAGTAAAGGAGCGTGAGGACAAAATCCTCCTGCAGCAACGCTGCGAGGCCAAGGATAATAACGATGAAGAGAACGAGATACTCGCTCACAGAGGTGTATGCCTGTTATGGACTGTGTGAGTATTCTAGCCCATCCACCCGTTCAGCGCCACGGCGCCCGACGGTCTTTTAGCCTATGCATTACCATTCGCTCCACTAACATGCCAAGTCCACTCCATTTGCGCAAGCGGTTGTTCGCCTGGATGATGTCGGGCGGGTCCGAGGGTTGCGCCGACGACACGCTCTCCGCACAATATAAGCGCCGCCTGTTCGCAGATTTGCACGGCGACGTGATCGAGATCGGGCCAGGCGGCGGAGCGAACCTGGCATACCTGAAAGGGCGCGATGTGCGCTGGATCGGCATCGAGCCGAACCCGTATATGCATCCGCACCTCAAGGCCGAGGCTGCCCGCCTGGGGTTAAACCCTGAGTTGCGCAGCGGTGTGGCCGAGCATATCGACGCCCCCGATGCCAGCGCCGATGGGGTCATTTGCACGCATGTCCTGTGCTCGGTATCGGATCAGGCGGCTGTGTTGCGCGAGGCGCTGCGCGTGTTGAGGCCGGGCGGGCGGTTCGTGTTCGTTGAACATGTCGCGGCACACGGCGGCGCATTGCGAACGGCGCAGAACCTGATTGCGCCGGCGTGGCGGATCATCGGCGACGGCTGTCACCCCAACCGCGAAACGTGGGTTGCGTTGCAAAACGCGGGTTTCGAGCGCCTGGAGATCGAACATTACCGCGTCGACGCGCCGATTTTCGGCCCGCACATCGCGGGTGTGGGGCGGAAAGAAATCTGACGAAGCGTCAGATTTCTTTCCGCGTCAGCGGGAGTACAATCCCGCCCATGACCAGCACCAATAATGTCATCCGCATGGGCGTGGTCGGCGCAGGCGCTATTGCGCAGCGCGGTATCCTGCCCCACCTTTCGCTCCCCGATGTCCAGGACCGTGTGCGGCTCCAGGCTGTGTGCGATCCCGTGCCTGGGCGCGCCGAAGCCGCCGCACAGAAATTCGGCGTCACGCGCGCTTTCATGACCTACGAAGAACTACTCGAACACGGCGATGTCGATGCGATCAGCATTTGCTCGCCGATTGGCCTGCACTTCGAGCAAGGCAAGCGCGCGCTCGAAGCCGGCAAGCACATCCACTTCAACAAGACGATGACCACCACCGTCGCCGAAGCGACCGCGTTGATCGACCTGGCGCGCGTAAAAGGGTTGAAGATCGTCGCCTCACCGGGCGAAGTTCTGCGCCCGCACGTGCAGCAGATCAAGAGAATGATTGCTGCAGGCGTGATCGGCACACCGGTGTGGACGATCTGCGGCGCGGCTTTCGGGCGCTATCACGAAGACGAGATCTTCCGTAAAGGCGACGACGTGCTGAGCAACGTCGACCCGTCGTGGTACTTCCGCAAGCCGGGCGGCGGGCCGCTGTATGACATGACCGTGTATGTGCTACATGGCCTCACCTCCGTGCTCGGCCCCGCCAAACGCGTCACGGCGCTCTCCGGCACGCGCATCAAGGAGCGCGAGTTTCGCGGCATGATGATGCCCACCGATGCCGATGACAACACGCTCATGCTGTTGGATTATGGCGACAACCTGTTCAGCATGGTGTATGGCACGGCCGCGGGCAACTTGCCAACCGGCGGCCCGGCCTTCTTCGGCACGGGCGGCACGATCATGGGCGCAAAGCTCAATGGAGAACCATTCGATTACCCCGGCAAGGAAACCGCCGATCTGCCGAACGGTCACATCTCGTGGACGCTGCCGCACGTCGTGGGCGAGCATCGCAATCTGGGTGAGATGCACGTGTACGAAGACGTGATGCAACTGGTGGACTGGGTGCGCGACGGCAAGGCGACGCCGGTGACCGCCGAGCACGCCCGCCACGTGATCGATATCATTGAGTCGGCCTATCGCTCGGCTGAAACCGGGCGGGTGCAGGATCTAATGACAACCTTCTGATTAAAATGTCCTCGGTTCGGCGCGGGTGATTATGAACATACCGAAGTATTGGGCCAAGCGCGAAGCGTCAATTGAAGATGTGAACGGAAAGGAATTCTCTTTCTCGTGCTGGCAGTGGTCGAACAGCAGCGCGTCCGAAGCGTTTCAGCGCGCCGACACGCGGTTGAATGAACTGGCGCAGAAAGCGGCGATGGGCGCGCGCCTGAATCGTTACTCGTATGGCGACCGGGCGATGCGCGAGGAGACCACGCAGTCGATCACCAACAGTGATCTGCGCGAGGTAGCGGTGGTGACGCGCAACGCCTATGGCGCGCTGGTGCTCAACACCGCCAATGCGATGTTCATCGACATTGACTTCCCTGAGAAGAAAGAAGCTGCGCCGTCAGTTGGCGGCGGCCTGCTGCGTTTATTTGGCGGCAAACCTAAAACCCCGCCTCCTGCGGCCCCGACGCTCAGCCCGGAGGATATCGGCGTGCAAGCAGTAACGGCGTGGGCCGCGCAGAACCCTCGCGTCGGGCTGCGCGTGTATCGCACCTTCGGCGGGTTGCGTTGCCTTATTACCAACGCGCTCTGTGATCCCACCGCCTCCGACACCCTCAGCGTCCTGCAATCGTTGAACAGCGATCCGCTCTACATTCGCCTGTGCCGCCAGCAGCAGTGCTTCCGCGCGCGGCTGACGCCCAAGCACTGGCGTTGCGGCGTCCGGCCGCCGCCCTCACGCTGGCCTTGGAGCAATCCGAAAGAAGAGGCGCGCTATCGCCAGTGGCAACGCGGGTATGAGGCGACGTCGGCCGGATTTGCCACATGCCGGCTGGTGAAGGTAATCGGACCGGGCGAAATCCATCCCGACATCGCGCCGATCCTCGCGCTGCACGATCAACTCGCGTGCCCGGGCACGCAGTGGCCGTTGGCTTAGATAATGGCAACTGGTCAAAACGCTGTGTGGCTGACACCCAATCATTGGGTCAATTGAAGGAGGCCGTGTATGGAATTGAAACTCGCGTGTGCTGACTATACCTTTCCTCTGCTCACCCACGATCAAGCGATCAAGCTGGTTGCGTTGCTCGGTTTTCGGTCTATGGACATCGGGCTGTTCGAGGAACGCTCGCACCTGCAGCCCAGCCATGTGCTGCCGCATCTGGCTGCCTCTGCTCGGGAACTGTCGCACAAACTCGCGGACAACGGGCTCGATTTTGCCGGCATCTTTTACCAGACGGCGTCATTCCAAAGCATGTCGGCCAACCATCCAGACCCGGCGGAGCGCGCGCGCGGGCGCGACTTCTTCCTGCGCATGCTGGAGTTCACCCTGCGCTGCAACGCTTCGCACATGACCGGCCTGCCGGGGATTGAGTGGGACGGCGTGCCATCCGACACATCGCTTAAGCGCGCTGCTGATGAACTGTCGTGGCGGGCCGAACAGGCGCGGTCGGTCGGCGTGGCTTTCTCGGTCGAGGCGCACGTGGGCTCTATCGCGCCGACACCGCAGAAGGCGCTGGAACTCGTCACGCTCAGCCCCGGGTTGACCTTGACGCTGGATTACACGCACTACGCCAGCCGCGGTTACCCCGACAGCGACAGCGAGCCGCTGATCAGCCACGCGTCACACTTCCATGCGCGCGGCGCGCGTCAGGGCCGATTGCAGGCGCCGTTTAAGGAGAATGTGATCGATTACGCCCGCATCGTGCGGACGATGAAGCAGGTTAACTACCCCGGGTTCGTGGTGATCGAGTATGTGTGGCAGGACTGGGAGCATAACAACGAAGTAGACAACGTCTCCGAGACTGTCATGATGCGCGACCATATCATTCAGTCATTCAACCAGGAATAAATAAGGATCCTCTGATGCATGAATTGACATACGCACAAGCGATCAACGAGGGCATCCGCGAAGAGATGCGCCGCAATCCAAAGACGATGGTGCTGGGCGAAGATGTAGGCAAGTACGGCGGCGTCTTTGGCGTGACGCGCGGCCTGTTTGATGAGTTCGGCGGCGCGCGCGTGCGCGATTGCCCGCTCAACGAGGCCGCCATCGTCAGCTTCGCGATCGGGCTGGCCATCCAGGGGCGACCCACCATTGCCGAGTTGGAGTTCATGGACTTCACCACCTTCGCGATGGACTCGATCACTAACCAGGCGCCCAAACTGCGCTACTTCTGGGGCGGGCAGGTGTCAGTGCCGCTGACGGTGCGCACGCCGATTGCAGCGGGACTCGGTTTTGGCACGCAGCATTCGCAGAGCCTCGAAGCATGGTTGGTGCATGTGCCGGGGCTCAAAGTCGTGATGCCATCGACGGCGTATGACGCGAAGGGGCTGATCAAGACGGCCATACTCGACCCGAATCCGGTGGTGTTCGCCGAAAGCATCGCGCTGTACGCGACGAAAGGACAGATTCCCGATGAAGAGTACCTGATTCCCTTCGGCAAGGCTGAGATCAAACGCAACGGCGACGATGTGACCGTGGTCGCACTCGGGCTGATGGTTCCGAAGGCGCTCAAGGCCGCAGAGGAACTGGCGCAACGCGGCATGGAGATCGAGGTGATCGACCCGCGCACGCTGGCGCCGCTCGATATCGAAACCATCGTCGCGTCGGTGAAGAAAACGGGGCGGCTGGTGATCGCGCATGTCGCCAGCAAGACGGGCGGCATCGGCGCGGAGATTGCGCAACAGGTTGTCGAGCGCGCGTTTGACTCGCTCGATGGCCCGCCGGTGCGCGTGGCTGCGCCGGATGTGCCGATTGCCGCCAGTGCGCAGCTTGAAGGCGCGATCATCCCGGATGTGGCCGCCATTGTGAAGGCGTGTTTGTCGTTTCGCAATACGCGCGCGTAGATTTCTGTCGACGTAGAGGCCGACCCGCGTGTCGGCGTAGGGGCCGACCCGCGTGTCAACGTAGGGGCCGACCCGCGTGTCGGCGTAGGGGCCGACCCGCGTGTCGGCCAGGAGACAACCAGATGACCCTGAGTGCAGAACAACAGATCGAAGCGTTGCGCCGCATGTGGCAGATACGTTTCTTTGAAGAGGCCGCCATTCGCCTGTACGGCGAGGGGCGCTATCGCGGCTCGACACACCCGTATATCGCGCAGGAAGCCACGGCGCTGGGCGTGTGCGCTGCATTGAAGCCGGCGGATCAAGTGCTGGCAACGTATCGCGGCCATGGCGCAGCCATCGCCAAGGGCGCCGACGCGCGCGGGATGATGGCTGAGCTGCTCGGCAAGGCGACCGGCATGTGCAAAGGCAAGGGCGGCTCGATGCATATGAGCCAGACCGATGTCGGGTTTCTTGGCTGCAACGCCATCGTGGCCGGGCATATCGCCATCGCCGGCGGCGTAGCGCTGGCGCAGCAATTGGACGGCACGAGCGCGGTCACTGTCGCATTCTTCGGGGATGGGGCATCGTGCGAGGGCGTGTTCTACGAGACGCTGAACATGGCGACGCTTTGGAAGCTGCCGCTGCTGTTTGTAGTGGAGAACAATGAGTACGCTATCTCCACGCACGTCAGCGAATCGATCAGCGTGCCGGACATCGCCCTGCGCGCGCAGGGCTTTGGCCTGCCTGGCGTGACCGTGGACGGACGCGACTTTTATGCCGTGTACGATGCCGCCGCCGAGGCCGTGGCGCGCGCGCGGCGCGGCGACGGGCCAACGCTACTCGAAGCCAAGACGGTGCGATGGGGACGCCATAGCGCCGTAGCCGCTGGCCCCGGTGGCGCCAACGTCGATAAATGGAAACTGACTGACCCGATCCCGCGCTTCCGGCAGGAACTGTTGCAACGCGGTGTGGTCGGCGAGGCACAGGCCATCGAAATTGAACAGTCCGCCAAAGCAGTCATTGACGATGCCGTCGCCTTTGCCATCGCCAGCCCATACCCTGAACTGACGGAACTGTACACCGATATTTACGCATAAAGAGAAGAGAGATTTGAGATTGGAAAGTAGAGATTGGAGAATAGAAGTCGGAGGTCGGCATGCCATCGAAAGATGCGTTTGGGCGTCTGGAATTACGACCCTTATGGCGGCGTATCCCGGCTAAAGCCTCAACCTCCAGATCAGTGATTTTGCTGACCTCTCCAGTATTCAATCTCTAAATCCCTTATCTCTCTGCAAGGAGATCATCAGTGATTACTGAAGTCATCGTGCCTGTCATGGATCAGACGACGGAGTCGGTGCTGTTGACGCGCTGGCTGAAGCAGGAAGGCGAGGTCGTCGCTGCGGGCGACGCCATTTGCGAGATCGAGACGGAGAAGGCCACGGTCGAAATCGAGACCGGCGCCGCCGGGGTGCTGCGCCAGCAACTCGTCGTGGCCGGGACGCAGATCGCGCCGCGGACGGTCGTTGCTTACGTAGGGCAAATAGATGATCCAATCCCCACGCAGGAGAGGGACAGACACGAGACCATGCCCCTACATGCGGAACGCGAGGCGGCAGTGCAACAGAATCAGTCTCAGCAGCCGCGCGAAATACGCATCTCGCCGCGCGCCCGGCGGTTGGCCGAGGAAAATGGCATCGACTTGACCGGCATCGAGGGCAGCGGCCCCGATGGGCGCATTATCGAAGACGACATCAAAGCCGCAACCCAGCGCAAATCCGCAGGTAGGGGCACGGCCTTGCGTCTGCCCCTCGCCGGGGCGGATGCGGCAACAGCGCGCGCGGCGAAAGCCAAGGCCGAACGCGTCAGCCTGTCGTGGCGCACCATCCCGCACTTCCACATGTCGATCACACTTGACCTGTCGCGCATCGTGAGCCGCAAGGCTGCCGCTGCCGGCGTGACATACACCGATCTATTCATCCTGGCGCTGGCGCAGACGCTGCCCGATCATCCGGCGCTTAACGGCCACTGGCGGGACGATGCCCTTATCATCAGCACCGATATCCGTCTGGGGTTGGTGGTGCAGACCGAACGCGGGTTGGTCGTCCCCGCACTGCGCGATGTGCGCGCGCGTGCGCTGGCGGATATCGCCGCCGAACGAGAGCAAGTGGTCAAACAGGCGCTCGCGGGCACGCTTGGCACTGCGGCGATGGTCGAGCCGACCTTCACCCTGTCGAATGTCGGCCCCGGACACATCGACGCGTTCAGCGCGATCATCAGCCCGCCGCAGGTCGCGATCCTGGCGGTCGGCAGCATCATGGAGCGGCCGTTGGTCATCGATGGCGCGCTCGCGGTTCGCCCCACCGCCGCATTCACGCTTGGCGTCGACCATCGCGCCATTGATGGGCGGGCGGCTGCGGCGTTCCTTGAACAGTTAAAAGTCGTGTTGGAACGCTGACGCACCGTTGTCCTGCATGAATCGGGCTATACTCATTTGCTGAGGTAAACCATGCTCAATTTCGACCTGTCCACTGGTCATATCGTGTCCAATGCACTCCAGATGACTTTTGCCGACCGCCCGTGCCAGTATGCCATCACCGGTAGAGTCAACGGCTTGTCCTTTACCGATGAGCCGCTGGACAAGCGCAGTATCGAGCGTGACGGCGACGTAACCACACTCATCGGGCTATTCAACGCAGCCGGCGTCCAGTTAATCCAGAGCGTCCAACATGTGGGCGCGGGGCTGGAAGAAACAATCACGCTGCACAACATCGGCGGCTGGTCGGTTGAGTTGACTCAACTGAAGATTGGCTTCAGTGCGGGGCTTGACGCGCGCACCGACTGGCGGCTGGCCGCCATCCCGTTCCGTGTGCAACTCGACGGCAGTGTGCATGATTACAGCGGCCAGGCGCTCATTGACGGCCAGTTCCACAACGCAGTTTATACGGAGAAGACCCGCCCCGAGCCGCCGCTCACCGAGGACGGTATCGTGCGCTCCGAGGCCTGGGCATGGGGAACAGGCGATACGGGGCTGGTGGTCCTCAAGTACAACAATGCGGCGATTGAGCTCTCCGTCGCAGGTACAGAGAAGGGTGACGGGGAGACGCGGCTGCGCTTTGGCGGCGCTGGCTTTGCGCTGTATGGGGAACCATCACAGGCGCGCGTGCTCATGCCTGGCGCGGCATTTGAATTCGGGCGCACGGTCTACCTGCCGTACACTGGCGGGATGTCGCACTCCTATGAGACTTACCGCGACTACATCGACGCACAAGGGCATGGCTTTCCCGCCGACTACAACCCGCCGGTTAACTGGAACGAGTTATACGATGTTGGCTGGTATCACTCGAATGCGGAGAAACTCAAGCAGTTCTACACGCGCGAAGCATTGCTCAACGAGGCGCAGAAGGCGCATGACGTTGGTTGTGATTTGCTCTACCTTGATCCGGGATGGGAGGTAGCTGAAGGCACGACGCTTTGGGATGAGGCGCGCCTGGGGCCGGTGGACGAGTTCATCCGCACGCTGAAACAGAATTACGGCCTCGATCTGGCATATCGCACGATTCTGCGCACGTACAAGGATCACTGGCCGCATCACTTAATGGTCAAACACCCCGATCGTGAGATCGCCGAACTGCACTACTACGACGGCGCAGACGGCTGGGAACCGTGCCTGCCCAACGACGAGTTCTGGCGCGAGAAGCTGCGCCGCATTCTTGCCATTTCGTCGCGCGGCGTGCGCTTTATGATGTTTGACGAGATGGACTGGCGCGGCGCATGCACCAACCCCGAACACAGCCATGCGACGCCGGGGACGCCGTTCGATCACGTTATGGCCGTGTATGCGTTGACGCGCGAAGTGCGCAAGCAGTGCCCGGGACTCACGGTTGAGGCGCATGACCCGGTGTGGCCGTGGGCGACGTGCATCTACGTGCCGACCTATTTTCAACAGGGCTTTGGCGACAAGGGCGCCTACGATGAGAACTGGGGCTTCGAGTACATGTGGGATTGCCTGAATGACCTGCGATCGGGCAAGGCGTTGGCGCTGTATTACTACGCGCTCGGGTGCAATATACCGCTCTACCTCCACATAACCGCTGCCGCAGATAATGACCAGTGTGTGTTCTTCTGGTGGACCGCCTCGACTGTGCGGCACCTCGGCATCGGCGGGAAAGATAGCAACAAGACCATCGAACCCGGCGGCGGTCTACCGCCCTACGACCACAAGAAACGCTTCGCCGCGTACCAGGCGCAAATGAGTGCCTATAACCGGCTCAAGCCGTTCTTTGTGCGCGGACAATTCCACGGCGTCGCCGATGCCCCGCACATTCACCTGCACACCCTGCCGGAAATGCCGGGAGGGGTGATCAATGTATTCAACCTGACCGATCATGAGCAGACGTATGCGTTCAATGTGCCGTGTGCGACGCTTAACACCACGCAGCCGCTGCGCGTGACCGGTGCGCAGGCCACATGGGCGGCAGATCACGTGACGTTAAGCCTGACGCTCGCGCCAATGAGCCCGGCCCTGATAGAGGTCGGCCTGGATTAGAGGGGGCTATCTCCTGATCGCTCTGCCAATCAGCCCGCCGATCAGGCCAAGCAGGACGCCCATGACCACGCCGAGTACGCTCAGGTGCAGAAACGCGCCGAGGAAGGTCTCGTAGGCAAAATATGCGGTCATACCTGGCGCACCGCTGGCTGGCCCGCGAATGGACCACTCGGCGACGTTGAGCGGGTCGCGGTCGATAAAGCCCATCGCGAAAACGATGAGTAGCAGGGCGGTGCAGCATGCCACTGCACCGCTGGCCAATCCGCACCACGCGCCCGCCAGGACGCCGACCCACCACCGGCGCGCGCGATAGGCGAAAACCACCGCGCAGATCAGGATCGCCGCGGCAACCGCTGCCCAGAAAATGTCGTCGATGATATCGCGGGCAGGGAGCGACGGGGCGATGAAATTGTTGATGCCGATCTCGACGACCCACAGCAACCCGATGACCAACCCAAAGGCGATGTAGTGCGTTGAGGGACGCGGCTGAGCGGCGCTGCGAGCAGTGTGCATCCACAGCAGCCCCGTCAGCACAACCTGAAACACAAACGCACCCGCCGAGAGAGCAAGAAATAAACTGTTGTACCCATACGTTGCGGCGATGGCGGGCACGAGCGCCGTATTCACGGCAGAGATAATGAGCAGAATTAACGCTGGCGATGGCTTTACGGGTTGATTAGTCATTTACTCCAAACAGTCAGCCGATAACGAACCGCTTGACAAGTTGCGTTTCCATTGCTTGTCCGCAATTATCTGCGCCGTCCTATAATTATCAGTCATAGCGATGCGTGCCCATTGGAGGAATATGCGCAGTTTCCACAATGGGTTTCACAGGAGGTGATCGTGGCCTGAATTACACCGCTGCATTTAAGATGTGCTCGTTTTCTCTATTCGTTAACACAGTGTTTCATAGGATTGATCAACAATGGATTCTCGACATACCCCATTATTAAAGCCTATCAAAGGACTGGCAATCTCGATGAGTGTGAGTGTGGCGTTAGCGGCAACGATCATCGCGTTGACGCATCAGGCGGCTGTTGCGGTTGCGGCGCCATCAGTCGAAGCTTCTATTAACGCGCCTGCACACCCGCTGGCGCCGGCAGGACAGGATGTGTGGACGCCGCTGGGCGGGCCGCTCGCGACGGGCGGCCAGGTCAATGACATTGCGGTCAAGCCCGGCGTGCCCGATACAGTCATCACCCTTGTGGGCATGCCTGGCGACGGCGGCAATACACAGATCTATCGGAGTCTCGACGGCACAGGCACGTGGTCGGCGGTATACGCTGGGAATTTCAAACAGTTATACAGCATTGCGATAACCGGCACGACCGCCTATGCAGTTGGGGATGGGTCGAATGATCCCTACGACGCCATCAAGAAAAGCAGCGACGGCGGCGCAACCTGGAGCAGCGCATTTACGGCGGAGCAGGACAATAACCAGTATAGCTTCATGGCCGTCGCGGTGGCTCCATCATCTGGCGCAACGGTTGTTGCGGCCGGACACACCAACGCGAACAATTTGAATCGCAGCCTGGTAGTGAGCAGCACCAATGGCGGTGCAAGTTGGTCCGAAGTGTTGAGCGTCCCAGACGCGACCAGTTGGGGAAAATTTGATGCCATAGCCATCAACCCGGCGATGCAATCGACTATGTTCGTTGGCGGAGCATACAACAATCAGGCTGTGATATATCGCACGACGAATGGGGGGCAGACCTGGACTCAGGTGTTCACTGCCACCGACATTGGCGGAGGGCAAACGCCGTCACAGATCACCGCGCTGTTGATCCATCCGCTCACCCCGACGATTGTCTTTGCCGGAACCAGTTATGGCCCGAATGTGATTTACCGCAGCGCCGATAACGGCGCTTCGTGGCAACTGGTGAACGAGGATACGAACTGGGCCGGCTTCCAACTGGCCTATAAAGCCCCAAACACCATTTATGGCACATCGGAATGGGGCGATGTGCATGTAAGCACCTCAGGGGGTCTCTCCGGCACGTGGCAACAAGTCGGAGCATTGAACGACGGTCGAGCGGTCATCGCTGTTGGCGCCTCTAAACTCTATGCAGGCACACAAAATAGCGGCCTGGCTATCAGCAGTAACGGTGGCGCCGACTGGACGTTGGCAAACAACGGAATCACATCGTTCGTCAGGCCGGTTAGTGTCATCATTGATCCGCACAACTCTTCGAAACTCTTCGTCGGCGCAGGCAGCGGCGGCGGCTGGCTGAGCGTCAACGGCGGTCATACCTGGTCGCGCCCCGCCAACACTGCGGGCTGGCAGCCCGGCCAATCGGTGAACGCGTTCGCTGTGAACGCGAGTAACAGTAACATCGTCTATGCCGGCGCCGGCAGTTGCCACCAGGGTAGCGTGTTGCGCAGCAGCAACGGCGGCCTGACATTCACGCCTGTATACTCGCCAGCAAATGTGGCGGACTGCAATGGCAGTAACGAGAATATCTATGCAGTTGCAATTGCCCCTTCGCTGGCGACAACGGTTTATGCCGCCGGCCAGTACCAGATGCAGAACGATCAGTGGCGTGGCTTAATCGCGCGCAGCACAAACGACGGCGCATCATGGACGGTCGTCTACTCAATCACAAACAACTCGCGCATCGATATGTTGGCGATCAACCCACAGAACGCGAATATGGTGCTGGCTGCGGGACAGGATTGCAGCAGCGGGCCGTGCGTTGCGACAATCGTCCGCTCGACTGATGGCGGCGTTACATGGTTAACCCGATTATCCGTCCCGGACGGACGGGAAATGAGTTCCATTGCTATCAGTGAACAGGACCCGACCGTGATGATTGCGGCAACCCAGCAATACCAGATGTACAAGAGCACAGACTCGGGTGCGACCTGGACCATGATGCACTGCGCGCCATGGATGGGTGCATGTTCGCTGCCAGGTAACCAAACAGGATCCAGCGGCAGCCTCGTCGCCTTCGACCCGCATTCGTCCGACCATATTTTCCTGGCCGGCTGGGGTTACGTTGCTGAAAGCTTTGATGGCGGCATCACGTTTACAGACAATGGAAGGCTTAACGCCGGGGCGCCGCAGGCTGACCCAGGCGCATTCGCGGCAGGTTACGCCGGGAGCACCTTGACGCTGTATGCGGGATTCTCTGGCGTATGGAAGTTTCAGGCGACCAAGCTGCTACAGGTGCTACAGCCATGGACAGCCTGGGGTGGACCAATCGCATCCGGCGGACAGGTGAACGACCTCGCGGTCATCTCCGGAACGCCTGATACCGCTTTTGCGCTGGTCGGCACACCGGGTGACGGCGGTAACACCAAGGTTTATCGCAGCATCGACAACGCGGCGCACTGGACAGCGGTCTACACCGGCAGCGCCAATAAGTTATTCGCTGTGTCCGTCACGGGACAGACTGTGGTTGCCGTCGGGCAAGGATCGAACACGCCAGGCGATGCCATCGTCGAGAGCACCGATAGCGGCGCCAACTGGAGCCCGTTGTTCAATACATCATCGCTGAACAACAACCAGATCAACTTTGACGCAGTCGCCCTAGACCCGAATCAGAGCAGCACGATTGTGGCGGCCGGCCGATACAACGGCAACTGGAACGGGGGCGTGGTGGTGAGTAGCACCAACGGCGGCGCAACCTGGACGAATGTGCTGGAAATGCACAACTCGAACGGCGAGTTCTACGCTTTGGCCATCAACCCGTCAAACCCGGCGACGCTGTTCGCGGCGGGTCGCTACGACAATAACGGCGTCATTTATCGCTCGACGAACGCCGGTCTTAGTTGGACGCAGGTGTTTACGACATCCGACGTCGGCGCATGGATGCTGCCGCAACAAGTCAATGCGCTATTGATCCACCCGCTGACGCCGAACATCATCTTTGCGGGCACAGGGCCTGGGCCAAATGTCATTTATCGCAGCACCGACAACGGCGACACCTGGCTGTTAGTGAGCGATCGCTCCCACTGGGCGGGTTATCGCCTGGGTTTCCGCGCGCCCAACACCATCTATGGCATTTATGACGGCGGCGACGTGTACGTCAGCGCCTCTGGAGGCGTAAGCGGGACGTGGTCGCAGATGGGCAGCATCAGTGACAACAACCCGGCTTTTGCCGTGGGCGCGACGACGTTGTATGGCGGCGGCAGTAATGGCGGCGTCCACATCAGCACAAACAATGGAACCGACTGGGTCAGCATGAACACAGGCGTGCGGTCGCTCGTGTTGCCGCAGAGCATCGCGGTCGATCCGCGCAACCCGGCGAAGATTTTCGTCGGCGCAGGCAGCGGGGGCGGCTGGCTGACCACCAACACCGGACAGAGTTGGACCAACCCGAACAACACGGCAGGGTGGTGGACTGGTTACCCGCTGAACGTGTTCGCGATCAACCCGGCGAACAGCAACATCGTGTACGCTGGGTCGTCCAGTTGCCATCAGGGCAGCGTGTTGCGCAGCGGCGACGGCGGTCTTAACTTCACACCGGTGTTTACACCGGCAAATAACGTCGAGTGCAGCGACAACAACGAGAACATCTCAGCGATTGCGATTGCCCCATCGTTGACGACGACGGTGTATGCCGGCGGCCAGTATCAGCTGCCGGGCGATCAGTGGCGCGGGATGATCGCGCGCAGCGTGAACGATGGCGCAACATGGGCGATCATTTACTCGTTATCCAACAACTCGCGCATCGACATGCTGGCGATCAATCCCATGGACGCGAGCAAGGTATTCGCCGTCGGGCAGGACTGCAGCAGCGGACCATGCCAGGGAGTGATCTTACGCTCGATTAACAGCGGAGGCTCGTGGACAAAGCGGCTGACCGATGCGAGCGCGAATGAGATGCAATCCATCACGATTGAACCACACAATCCAACGGTGTTGTACGCGGCAAACAACAATTACCGCGTCTACCGGAGCACCGATTCCGGCGACACCTGGATGCCGGTGCATTGCGTCCCATGGGATGGCAGTTGTGCGCTGCCCAGCAGTCAGAAGAACTCCAGCGGGTGGCTGGTTGTAGCCGACCCAGTCGAGAACGGGCACATCTATCTGTCTGGCTGGGGTTACATCGCGGAAAGCCGCGACAGCGGGATCACCTGGGTGCGGATCGACCAGGGCATTCCAAACATGGACCCCCGCGCACTCGTTGTGACGCGCGTGGGAATCACGCAAACAGTCTACGCAGGGATGAGCGGCGTGTGGTCGTATCAACAGGAATTAGTAGTTACCATGCAGTATACGAGCTATATGCCTATGGTCAGTCGGCCATAAGGCTCGGCGGAGCGAAGCACTAAGCCATCGGGGCAGCAGGCATCATCGACGCTGCCCCGGTTTAAGTTAAATGCCGTTAAGATTTGGCGGCCTTCGCCGGTGGATGCGGCAAGCAACAAATCGTATCCGCCACGAACCGTTGTTTCACGACGGTTTCGAGTGACTGCCGGCAACCCGCTAAAGCGTCGGCATCCAGTCGCATTACCGCGGATTCGCGCCGGTCAACACGGATCGGGCGGTGCCCGATCCCTACACGATCAGCGGATCGCCAAAGTCCGGGACCTCCAGCAATGCGCCGTCGCGCACCGCGGACTCATGCGCAATGATCCCGGGGACGGTGTAGCGCGCGGCCTGCCACACGTTATTGGGCGGCAGGCCGCCCGTGACGCACGAGGTTACGAAGTCATCGACCAGGAACTGGTGCGAACCCCAGTGGCCGTTGGGTTTGCCGATAAACGAACGCGGCAACCGATCCACCGGATGGATTGGCGACACGCCGGTCCACATCCCGCCATCCGGCCCCGCCACGCCGCTGATATCCATGATCTCGTCGAGGCGTTTGACCTCGCCCTGTTTCTTGGTGACCCAAGCGGCCCCTGCGGCGTTCAACTCGAAGCTGCCCTCGGTGCCCCACATCGACATGCGTTCGCCGCCCGGGTGACCGATGCGGCGAAATTCGTTGATGCGCGCGACGCTGCCGTCCGACATCTTAAATAAGGCAGATTCGTTGCTGAAGACGTTGTGCCAGATGTTGACATCGGCCTTAAAAATCCCGTCCTCGTGCTGGTCGACTACGCCCTGGCACGAAACGTGCGTCATGTGGGCGCCGGTCACAGACACGATCTGGCTGATGGAGTGGGTGGGGTAGTACATCGGCGGGCCGCCGGCCAGTTCCAGCCAGCGCTCGCCGCCGCGCCATTTGGCCACGTTATACAGCCCGTGATCCATGTCGTGGTAATACTCGGCCTCGGCATACACCACGCGACCGAACGCCCCTCGGTTGTACTGCTCTCGACAATAGATCACGTTGGGGTAGTAGTAGCTGGTTTCGCCCATCATGTAAATCTTGCCGGTGGCTTTCACCATGGCGACCAGTTCGGCAATCTCCTCAACTGTGACGCCAGCCGGCACCGCGGAGTAGACGTGCTTGCCAGCGCGCAGTGCCTGGGTTGCCTGTGGCGCGTGCATCCAGTGCTGCGTGATGATGGCGACGGCATCCACGTCCGTTTCCAGAAGCGCATCCAGAGACGGGCTGGTTTCGGCAATGCCGTGCTCGCGCGCGTTGCGCGCCAGCTTGGCCGCGTCCAGGTCGCACAGAATGACTTTATCAACCAGCGGATGCGCCTTGAACAGTGGAATAAAGCACTGCGCGAACGCACCGACGCCGACCATACCGACGTTAATTCCCATGGGTCACCTCGATGGGTTAATTGTCTGACAGATTTATATATCGCGCGCAGCCGTAATGGGTGGCTGGCGAAAAGCGATCCTGTTACATGGCATTCCTGGTTGGCACAATACTGCGGTATTATTCGCATCGTCTAGATAATCGCACACCCCAAAATACACTTGCGGCATTGGCCGTTACTTTGACATCCATTACCTTCACCAGGCGAGATGCGAACGTGATCTCGATAAGCAGCCTGTGTTTGTGGCGTCAGGTATTGTATGGCCGAGAAACGTGCACCAGGAAAAATGAGTGAGTCGTCCCGCGTCCGAGGTGGTCGTGCTGAGAAAGACTCGCGCAACCCTCACAGCGAGTCAGCCCAGGCGCCGGCAGCACATTCCGTCCCCGCACTTATACAACGCGCGCAAAGAGCGCCCGAAAGCCTGAGTCACGCCGATCTACAGGCCATCCAGCACACTGTGGGCATGCGCGGCATTCAACGCTTGCTCGCAGCAGCAGGTTCGGGGGTGCAGCGCACTATGCAGAATCCCGTGCAACGCACCGGTCGTCTGCAAACCTCATTGCAGCGCTCCTTGACTCGGTGCGGCAGCATGGTTCAGCCTAAGCTGACCGTTGGCGCGGCCAATGACCCGTACGAACGCGAGGCGCGGACTGGTGATCCGTCCGGTAGTTTCGACGCGGGTGAGGACATAGCTCGACAACTATCAGCGACCAGGAGCAGTGGCGCTTCACTGCCAGTCAAACTCCGCTCGGACCTTGAACCGAAGTTCGGCGCCGAATTCAGCAACGTGCGCATGCACATCGGCGCGCAGTCGGAGGCAATCAACCGCTCCATTGGGGCGCAGGCGTTCACCCACAGAAACCAAATCCACATGACGGCGGGCAAGTACAACCCCGGCACTGGCGCTGGCAATCACCTCCAGGCGCATGAACTGAAGCACGTGATGAAACAGCGGGGCGCCGCAGTCCAACGGTCGACGCAACCCACTGACCCTGATCTACACCCCAACCGTACTGGCCTGCCCGATGGGTTGAAAACCGGCATCGAGGCTCTCTCTGGCCTTTCCATAGATGGCGTAAAGGTCCATTACAACTCCTCCAAACCCGCCCAGCGTCGCGCCCTGGCCTATGCCAAGGGGCGGGACATCCATGTCGCGCCGAGTCAGGAACGGCATCTACCGCATGAGGCCTGGCATGTGGTGCAGCAGGCGCAGGGTCGCGTGAAGCCGACGATGCAGATGAAAGGAAAGGGACAAATCAATGATGACAAGGGGCTGGAGCATGAGGCGGATGTAATGGGGGCAAAGGCATCTGCAAACACCATGCAGGGCAGCAACATCCTCGCCGCGCCCGGTCAGGATAAGCACCCGAGGCAGGTGAGACAAGGTATGCAACCCATTGAAATGCAATCAATACCGGATATGGTTTCTCAACTCGTTAAAGGTGGTCCCATTCATATCGGCTCCAAATTAAAGAACGATGATGGGACTTATGAGGTAACTAAGATTGTTGGGGAGGAAGTAACAATCAAACCGGAAAATGGCGGAGAGGAAACAACCTTCGAAATAGGTGCTTGGAACGATGATTATACGGTTGTAAACGCAACAGGATCTTCATCCGAAGCCACTGAAGGACTGTCAAGCAAAACAGCGGCGACTGAGAAGGTTGTAGAAGAGGACCAATCACATTCAAATGCGCAGGTAAAAGCATCGGCAAGCGCATCCGAATCATCAGGGAAAGAAAAGGAAAAGATGTCCTCGGGAATTGAAAGGGAGAAAGACGCCTCAAGCGATGACGAGGACGCCGGCAGAGCGATTGCATCATCGACGTCGAGCCACTCGACAGCCGCTGTTGCGCCCACTGCAACCGCAAAGGAACGAGTCAAAAAGACTCTCAAGGAAGGAAGCATGGAAAATGTATCGCTATCCAGCGCGATACATTGGTTTGAAAATCTAAACGAGAAATACGACAAAGTCGTCACACAACCCTGGGGATTCTCGTTTGCCCCCCGTAAGACACAGGAAGAAGATGTCAAAGCAATCAATGAATACATCGGGCTTTTTAAAGCAGGAAAGATCGAAAAACAGACCCACAGACATGAAGGGCCCAAGACGATTTATACAGTAAATGGTCGTGTCTACAGTACACATGCTGACTCGCATCAGCTATACCCAATCTCCGGCCCTGGCGTAATACATGGAAGAGGACCTGTTGACATGTACTATGTACTCCAAGCACTTGAGCGGGACGAACCCGCAAGAGTTATACGTTTATATGAACAATATGTGGGTATGGACGAGAAGTGGCATAAGGCGGCAGCCGAAAAAATGGAGGGGGGACACCGCAGCGGCGTCGAATTACCCGATATCAAGACGACCTCGGCCGGAACCATTAAGAAGATGCAACCAACCAAGTTAGAAGCCAAAGTGAAAGAGGCAAGGGCAGCACTCGAAAAAGTGCCCCCTTCAAACCAGTATGGGGTAGAGTAAATCCAGGCAGTACACAGATTTGGGAAAGGATGATCTAACCAAACGTCGGCGCCACCACTTCCGCGCCGCCCTTCATCGCCGACTCGTGCGCGCAAATACCGGCGGCGGTCCAGTTGGCCGCGGTAACGGCGTCGATCCACGGCAAGCGCCGCTCGACGATGCTGCGCGCGAACTCGTGAACCAGGTGCGGGTGCGAGCCGTGATGTCCGCCCCCCTGCTCAAAC
Source organism: uncultured bacterium (assembly GCA_903921365.1). Classification (GTDB taxonomy): domain Bacteria; phylum Chloroflexota; class Anaerolineae; order J036; family Brachytrichaceae; genus CAIXPS01. The sequence goes on from CAIXPS010000029.1 coordinate 82,712, forward strand.
GACAGATGGCGGTTATCGTCGCCGTAGACGAAGCGGCGCGTGTATTTGCCGATCTGCTGCGGCAGCAGGTCGGCGCGATCCGGCGCAACTGGCCGCTCTGCCGTTTGTTGACGCACTTGCCCGGGCATAACGGGGCTGGCGCGGAACAGGGCAGGCGGTTCATCCTCCATCTGCCACTCGTAACACGCGTTCTCGCCGTAGATGACGAAGCTCTCCATGTATGGGCGGGCGCAGTGGAACAACGTGCGCGTCACCTCGGCCGAGAGGCTTGGTTTATCGAGCTGATAGATCGCGGTCTCGATTGGAAATGGATTGCCGTATTGCTGTTGCAGTTCTGTCCGCATCTCACCGGAACCGAAACAGTGCACCTTCGTCGCGCGCGCACCGGCGATGGCCAGCAGCGGACTGATGGCATGTGTGGCATACCACATCGGCGGTAACCCGGCCCAATATGAGGGCCAGCGTTCCATGTCCTGATAGTGCGCGCCGCGCAGGAACTGGATGCGCCCGAGCTCTCCACTATCGCGCAGCGCCCGCGCCTGCAGAAACTGGCGGGTGTACACCGCCGTCTCCATCATCATATAGTTGCAACCGCTGCGGCGTTGCGCCTCGACAATCGCGTGCAGATCGGCGATGCTGGTCGCCATCGGCACGGTGCTGGCGCAGTGCTTGCCGGCGTTCAATACGGCTATGGCCTGCGGGGCGTGATCGGGGATGCCGCTGATGAGATGCACCGCGTCGATGTCGGGCGAGGCGATTACCTCGGCCACATCGGTCATGCGGCGCGCGATATTGAAACGCTCTCCCACTGCGCTCAGCCGTGTCTCGTCTTTGTCGCAGATCGTCACCGAGGCGACGTCGGGGTGATCAAGATAGATCGGGACGAACTTGGCGCCGAAGCCAAGTCCAACGACCGCGATGCGCAATCCTGTAGTCATTTTTTCCTCATTATTGCGCTGCGCTATTGCGCCGGGAACCAGCGCAGTAGTTCGCGCGCGACTAATTCGTGTCCCAGCTTGTTGGGGTGATTGATATGCGATAGCAGATCGAGAATGTGACCGCCACTGGCGATATAGTGATTGAAGACCGCATCACTATCCGCCAGTGCAACGCCATACTCGACGGCCAACCGGCGCAGCTGCGCCGCATGTTTGGGTAGTTCCTCCGCCCACACCGGTTCGCTGCGCCGCAACGACAGCAGGTCGTGTGTTGGCGTGAGCACGATCACCTTCACGCCCTGCGCCAGCGACGTCTCGATCATGCTGCGCCACGCGCGCTCGGCGGCAGCGAGCCCAATCCCACGGTCATTGAGCGCGTAATCGATCGTGGCCACAGCGGGTTTGTGGCACAGCACATCGCTCTCGAAGCGCGCGGCGCCTTGCTCGGAGTTCTCGCCGCCGATGGCTGTCACGATGACGTTGATCACGGCATAGGCAAAACGCTGCTTCAAACCGACATACAGCAGATGCGGATAGGCGTCGAGCGAGTTCACCACCGGCGTCGTGAAGTAGCCCGATGGCACGCTGTGACCATGCACGACGATGTTGAGCGCGCGGTTGCCTGGCCACGGCTTACCCATTTCGCGGACAACATCGATGAGATACGTTTCGTAATCCGCAACGGTCTGGATCATGGGTTATCTCACGATGAAACCAACCCGGCGCTTGATTTCCCTGATCTTCGGCTCGGCGATGGCGCGCGCGCGTTCGGCGCCGTCTTCGAGGATGCGATCAAGTTCGTCGGTATTCGACATCAACTCGGTGAAGCGCTCGCGGATCGGTCGCAGCGATTCAACGACCACCTCGGCCACATCGCCCTTCAGCGCCCCGTAGCCCTTGCCGGTGAAGTGCGCCTCAATCTCCGCGCGCGACTGGTGGGTGAGCAACTCATAGATCTCGAGCAGGTTGTTTACGCCGGCTTTCTCAGGCGCTTCACTGAATACGATCTCGCGCCCCAGGTCGGTGACCGCGCGCTTGATGGTGCGGCGAATCTCGTCCGGGCTATCAGTGAGCAACACGGCATGACCGCGATTATGCGCTTCGCTCTTGCTCATCTTTTTCGTCGGGTCGTCGAAGCCCCGTATGCGCGCGCCGCTCTGCGGGATCACAGGCTGCGGCACGACAAAAGTTTCACCGAATTGAGCGTTGAAGCGTTGGGCGATGTCGCGCGTCAGTTCCACATGCTGCTTCTGGTCCTCGCCAACCGGCACCTCATCCGCGTCATATAGCAGAATGTCAGCGGCCATCAACACAGGGTAATCGAGCAACCCAGTCAACACGCTCTCCAGCGTTGCGGCCTTGGTCTTGTACTGGGTCATGCGTTCGAGCCAGCCCATCGGGGTGATGCAGTTGAAAATCCAGCAGCACTCTGCGTGTGCGCGCACATGGCTCTGCACGAAAATCACGCACTTCTGCGGATCAAGGCCGGCGGCGATATACAGCGCAGCCAGCTCGCGCGTCTTGCGACGCAGCGTCTCCGGGTCCTGCGGCAGCGTAATCGCGTGCATGTCCACGACGCAGTAATAATTATCCTTCTGATCCTGCTCCTGCACCCAGCGCCGGATTGCGCCAAGATAGTTGCCAATGTGCAATGCGTTGGTCGGCTGCACGCCGGAAAAGACGCGCGGTTTGCGCGTGATGGGTGGGTTACTCATGTGTTCTTGTTCACTCTCAATGGTCTGACTGAATGGCCCGACTTAATGGCCTGATTATGGGCTAAGTTTACTATGACCCGATATCCCCTGCGAAGGTTCCGCTGGTGAAATACCGCGCGTGAGGCTCTGTCATTCCGTAGCGCGCCCTACGGGTCGCGCTCTCCTGTGATGGTCATAGGCGTCATCCGACGATCAACTCCCAACACTGTTGCTCTGCATAAACCCACGCGGAAAACTGGCTTCCGGTTACCCATGGCTCCTCGCCGAAAGCCTTGTAGCACGCCAGCAATTCCTGCGGCGTCATCCCGGACCGGTACAGATCACGCAACGAGCCATCAACAATCCGCTTTGCGGCGCGGGTCGCTTCGTCTTCACACTCGTAATCGCCGCGCGAACTGCGCGGCTCTTCGTCCATGTAATGGAAGTTGTCGTCGATATACAGGGTGTATTTGCTCATGTGGCCACTACTGCAGCGTGTCCACCAACTGTGCCGCCGCGTCGCCGCTGAAGGTCTTGTTAAATATGAGCGCGGTGAATATCTCGATGATCGCCCCTTTGCGCCATGCGCCCGGCGGCAACCCGGCCTTCTCACACGTCGCCTCAAGGAAGGTGTCGCGATCCCAGCCGCGTTCAGACGCGACCTGCGGCAGCAGCAAGCCGCGATTAAACCCTTTCGTGATCATCAACCCATGTTTGCCAGCGACAATCTCATCAATGCTGTTGATGCGGCGCAAAGGGGAAAGCATGGATATCTCGACCTCAAGGCCGTCGAGTTCATTGGGACCAATCGGGTCGAAGCGCGGATCGTCCAGCGCCGCAGACACCGCCATCTGTTTCACAACCAGCCACACTGAATGATGGGCTTCAGTCCGTCCGATGCAACCGCGCAGTTCGCCATCGCGTGACAGTGTGACAAACGCGCCGGCATGCTGCAACAACTGCGGGGACTCGGGCAGTCTGGACTTGTTGTGCAGTCCCAGCACCACTTCACATACAGACAGATAGGCATTGGTCAATAGCGCTTCACGCGCTTCGGGCGAGAGTTCCATCTCTGACATTGGGTCACCCCTGTTAATGTTGAGTGTAGCACCAACATGCTACGATAGAATGGTCATCCCTATGTGGTTTTACAAAATCGCGCGCCTGTTCGCCCGCATGCTGATCTATTCTGTCGCCCGCGTGCATGTGGAGGGCAAGGAATACTTCTCACAGCCGCCCCCGTTCATCCTCGCGACCAACCACTTGACCAGTTGGGACCCGCCAGTGATTCTCGCCATGTGGCCGCCGCCTGCGCACCTGACCGTGCTGGCTGCCGACAAATGGCGCAAGGTTTTGCCGATTCTGCTCCTCTTTAACGCCATGGGCGGGATATGGGTGAAGCGCGGCGAAGTCGATCGCCAGGCTCTGCGCGCATGCGTCGATGTGCTCAAGAATGGCGGCGCCATGGGCATGTCGCCCGAAGGCACGCGCAGCCGCACCGGCGCACTGCAACAGGGGCGCTCCGGCGTCGCCTACCTGGCGCTGAAGGCCGACGTCCCTATCATCCCGATTGCGCTGTGGGGCGTCGAGCAGATCGCGCACAACAGGCGAATGCTGCGACGCACCGACGTCACAATGCGTATCGGCCAACCACTGAAGATGGATCCGGCGCTCAGCCTCGACCAGAACACTGATCGCCTCATGCGCGCCATTGCGGCCATGTTGCCGACGCAGTATCGCGGGGTTTACGGACAGTAATTTCCCGGACGGCGTCCGATGAGCCGGACATCTGAGATATGTGCCAGCGGCTTTTCAGTGGTCGTGAGCCACGCGGATAGAGCAAGCCGCAAACGACTCAGTCGCGCCGCTGGGTCGAAATCTGACAGCCGTAATGGATAGGTGTACTCATACATCCCTTCGTTTGTAAACAGTGGTATTTGTATTGGCTTGCGCACATCATTGTGCGGATCGGATAACGCATCATTCGCTAATTCGTATGAGAGGTTGAGCATTCGCGGCCAGACGTGATTTGTGGCACTCATGCGAATGGTTAGCATCGTGTAGTTCGCTAAACATGCGCCGCCTGAGATGGCATAGTCGCTCTGAACCGCGTTCTTTTCTAAAGACCACTCGCTTGCCGCAGCGCTGGCGCTGAGAGGAAGAGTCGCGCTGATCCACTGATCACGATCGGCGCTATCGAAAACTGCGTCTTCCGTCGATAGCGCGGGAGACGGGTTCATAACGTTTTGCACATCCGACAACGCCGCAGGGGTATTGTCAAACAGCACGTCAATAAACGGGTAACGAAACAGGATCGGACTGCCAGGAACACTGGGCTCTGGCAACGATGTCAGCTCCAGTGTGATCGTCTGACCTGCATAGGGTAACAACGAGATGTCAATGGGTTGTGACCCGGCGTCTGTGCCCTTGACCGCTCTGGACCAAAGAGCAGTTTTTGCGCCATGTGCGTCGTAAGCAGAGATCAATACCGTCGGGTTAGCGACAGGGGATGCGCCGGCGGCGGAAAGCAGGCTCACACTGGTATGAAAGTCAGCCTTGCGCGTCGTGTCGGGCAGGCGAATCGTCCACAGAATCGCACTGGGCGATGGCACAAAAAGGTTGAGATGGCGATAGTCGTAGGACGGTTGCGGTGCGTTCGCGCGATCTTCCAGCCAGCGAATACGATCCAGGCCTGGCGCTTCACGAGTTGTGACATTACCGAATGCGTAATCCCCCTGCAATGTCCAGCGCTGGTTGGGTGCGAATACAGACAACCTCAGCGCCTTAAGTTGATCCGCCAAATCATATGCGTGGTCAGCGCCGTCTGTTTCGTCAAGGATGACATACTGTTCGCAAAATGTAGGCGCGCTTCTACCGCTGCGCAGGCATGCGGCTGTCATGGGCGATCTTGAGAACAGGAAGTAGACTTTGTCCTCGTAAGAAACGATGGAGAAGCAAAAGACGACCGCAGCGATAAGCGTCGCGACGCCGGTTACCTGGCGCAGGACTGTGACGGTGCTCCTGACGCTCCTTGACTCCGGCTGGATCGGCGTTGTGAAAATGGCGTAGACAATGCCTGAATAACCAAGCCAGAAGAGCAGCCCGATCCCCGTATACCAGGATGAAAGATTTGAGCGAAGCATTCCAAGGAGCCACAGGCTGGCTATTCCGGCGGATGCAAAATAACATCCAGGGCCTATTGCGCGCAGCAGACACATGAGGCGGCCTTTCAGCATCAGGTAAACACATGCGCCGGTGATAAAAAGCGTCTCAATTCCTAAAATCGCCCGAATGTTAATATTTGCGCTCTCGCCGTTTACAAATGCATAGCCAACCCCGTTGATGATGACCTGCAAATTCAATAAAGCCTTGACATGATCTGAATCGCTGGAGGATGAGAACAGGAGTAGCGAGAGATAGGGAGATAGCGCAACGATACTCGATAGAATAACGACTGCAAATTGAGCCGGGGAGTAGCGCGAGCCGCGATGAGCGTCATGCGTTGTCGTTCCTGGCGCAGCGAGCGTCTTGCGTTTGTATAGATTCACCACAACCATGGCGCCGAGCAGCAATGGCCAGGCCGCCACTCCCTGCCCCCATGACCAACTGGCAAACCAGGCTGCCGCCACAGACAACACTGTGCCAGCCCAACGCTGCCTGTATCGAACCATGCTCCACAGGATCAGAACGATGCCGAGCGCACAAAATCCCATCGGTATGGATGCATCGCCAAACGTGAACTGGTTGATTTGATTGACCGAAAAAACCAGCACTGCTAATACCGGCCACATCCATATTCTGAACCAATGCTTTGATCGCGCCGTCAGCGCGTTGTGTGTCAGGAAGAGCGAAAGGACAGAAACACCATAGCCACACAGGAGTTCGACGTACTCATTCCAGTAAACTGTTTTCGCAAGGACAATTCTGAACACTGTGGGGAACAGCATCAGGTGCCCGTGGTAGTAACTGTCGCGGAAGATATTGACCCATGAGTAGCCGGCGCTCAGGATGCGCGCCATCGATTCCACGTGAACAACATAGTCACCCGATAAAGCATCTGCGCCGGTCGTGGTAATGATGCTGAGGATGTTGATCATGGGCGCGCAGGCGAGGGCAATGGCGATGATTGCGCCAATGGTCTGCCGCGTGGGGTGTGAAAGACGATATGCCATTATTTTACAGCGTACAATGATGATCACAGCCCCAATCCCCACTGCGATCTTCGCCAGAGTTGTGTCACTCGGTGACGCCTGGAAATCCACTGGAATATAGGTGTGCAGCGAAGCGTCCCCCGCGCCAGTGTCGTAAAAGCTGGTGAGAAGACGCTTCCTCGGTTCCGGTTGTATTCTCCTATCGAGCGCTCGCGAGGTATTCGTCAAGCTGATCGAAGGTTCCCTTGAAACCCATCTGTACGTTGGTCTTCGCATCTTCAAACGTCTTGCGCTCTTCCGCCGTCGCATTGTGTGGGCCGCCACGCAGGATAAGCGTCGTCTTACCATCGTGTTCGGTGAGCGTTAACGTATTCATGACTTCCAGAGGCCATGCGGCGCTCATAGGGTGCCGGGTGATATTGCCCGCCGCGTCCGAAAAGGAACTGATGAGGACGATACGCTCTGGCGCGACAACCTCGACATAGACGAACTTGCCCCACATCTCCTGACCGTTAGCGGTGCGCATGCCGTAATGAAAGACGCCGCCGGGACGGAGATCCAGGCCGGCAACCATGAGCTTAAAACCTTTCGGCCCCCACCAGAGCGCGAGGCGATCGGGTTCCGTCCATGCCTTCCACACCAGGTCGCGCGGCGCATCGAATACGCGCGTGATAACGAGCTGACGATCCATAACGTCCACATCCGGTTTATTTGTCTCAGTCATTCTTTTTCTCCTTAGATTGAATCTGCTTCAGGTATTCATCCAGCCGATCAAAGCTCTCTTCCCAGAAATGCTCGAACGTCATCGTCCAATCGTGAATGGGCTTGAGGCCTTCGCCGTTCAACCGATACAACCGCTGCTGTCCAGAACCGCGCACACTGACCAGGTCAACTTCTTTCAAAACCCGCAGGTGTTTGGAAGCCTGCGGCTGCCTGATGCCGAGTGCCGCAGCCACATCATTCACTGACCGCTCACCATGGGAAAGCAGGTCGATAATCTGGCGTCGCTGCGCTTCTGCTATCGCATTGAAGACATCTGAGGTGGTTGCTGAGCGCGCCATGACGCTATTATATTCCTATATAAGAATATGTCAACGGGGTAAAGGGCTTTCTGGCGTTATGAAAACCGGGCGGCGTATTCTGTCCACCGCCAACGCAAAAACGAGCCACAGGTACAATAACAGAAAACAATAACAATAATCTGGAGTGACAATGAATCTACCTAAGATAATTCAAGGCGGCATGGGCGTTGCCATATCCGATTGGAGGCTGGCAAAAGCGGTTTCACAATTGGGCCAATTGGGCGTCGTGACGGGGACGGGCGTGAACCGTGTAATGCCCAGTCGCCTGATGGACGGCGATCTGGGCGGGCATGTGCGTCGCGCCCTGGCGGGTTTTGTGCTACCCGAACCGGTGCAGAGCATCATTGACCGTTACTACACCCCCGGCGGCAAGTCGCCGGACGCGCCTTATAAAACGCCTGCGGCTTACAGCATTAACCCGCCCAAATTCCTCGATCAACTCACGTCTATTGGCAATTTCGTCGAGGTTTTTCTGGCGAAAGAAGGGCATGCGGGCGTCGTCGGCATCAACCTGCTGGAAAAGTTGCAGATGCCCAGTCTGGCTTCGCTCTATGGCGCGATGCTGGCCGGGGTGGATGTGGTGCTCATGGGCGCCGGCATTCCCACGCAGGTTCCTGGAATCCTGGACAAGCTGGCCAATCATGAACCGGTCACATACCGCGTTGACGTGCATGGCACAGTCCCGGAGGATGACTTTCGCATCCACTTTGATCCGGAAGCCATTTTCCCCGGCATCGCCAAACTCGTTGGAAAACTCAAACGCCCCATGTTTTTGCCCATCATCTCCTCGGTCGTGCTGGCAAAAGCCCTGCTCAAGCGCAGCGAGGGACAGGTGGATGGTTTCGTCATCGAAGGCCCGACCGCCGGAGGCCACAATGCCCCGCCGCGCGGCGCGGTGAGCTTGAACGAGAAGGGCGAGCCAATCTACGGCGACAAAGACGTCGTGGATCTGGAGCAGATGAAAAAGCTGGGGTTGCCATTCTGGCTGGCTGGCGGCTATGGCACGCCTCAACGGGTGCAGGCGGCGTTGGCAGCCGGCGCCGCAGGCGTCCAGGTGGGCACCGCCTTTTCCCTGTGCGACGAATCCGGTATGGAGCCTGAACTAAAGAAACGCGTGCTCCGCAAGGTGCTTGATGAAGAAGCAGTGGTGTTCACCAGCCCCGTCGTTTCACCGACCGGCTTTCCCTTCAAGGTCGCTCAGTTGGAAGGCACGCTTTCGGACGCGGAGGAATATGAGGCGCGCGAGCGGATTTGCGATCTCGGTTTCCTGCGCACGGTATTTAAGAAAGAAGATGGCTCCCTCGGTTATCGCTGCCCGGCCGAACCCGTAGACGCCTTCGTGGCAAAAGGCGGCAACGTCGAGGACACTGTTGGCCGCGCTTGCCTGTGCAACACGCTGCTCGCCTCGGCCGGTTTCCCACAACGCCGCAAGGACGGCTATGTGGAACTGCCGATGGTTACCTCCGGCGATGACCTTGTGATGGCAGGCCAGTTCCTGAAGGCGGGTAAAACCAGTTATTCCGCCGCTGATGTCATCTCGTACCTGCTCGGCCCGTCCTGGCGACCAAGCCTGTTGCCCAGCGTGTAGTATTCGCCGCCCGTGTATAGGAGCAACCGCGCATAGAGCGCAGAGGGTAACAGCGAGCGTTACCCCTATGACACGGGCGCGTAGCGGATCAACGCCGACCCCGGCTGCGACGTGATCTCGACTGCCAACTCGCTCCCGCTCAGGACCCGGTCGGGGCCTCCGTCAAGGTCGGTGCACAGGTAACTTGCCGCGGGGTCAAGCCCGTGCAGGCGCAACACCCGCCGGTTGGTCGCGCACTGCGACCGGCGAAACGCCTGCACGAAGCCTTCGCCGGTCTCCGGGCGGTGGAACTGCCACGCGATCCACGCGTCCTCATCCAGCGAATACGGTGTGAGCGGGTAGTAATCGGCCAGCATCAGGTCGGCCACCTGTTGGAATTGATCGATCAGTTTCCGGTATAGATCCCAATCCAGATTCGCCTTCCGCGCGTCCCAGCAGATGCCAAGTGACGGGCTCATGTGACTGCGCGCGTAGTAGACTTCATCGCTCGCAGCCTGGTAAACGCCGTGTCCGTAAAAGGGAATCCACTGCGAAAGCCCGTAGGTATGCCCTTGATTGCCGGCGGCGAAACCCGCATCCCCATTGAACGACTGGTAGTCGCTCCGCAGCAGAGGAACCGCCCGGCGCATCGTCTCCAGGTCGTTGCGCCGTCCACCCGACGCGCATGAGTCGATCAGCATCCCGGGATGGCGTCGTCTCAGTTCGTCCCAGTACGCCAGATAGCCCTGTATGTGCTGGTTCTCGCGCATCCCTTGCCGGTCAGCCGCCTCACCACTGCGCCAGTTGTCCAGCGGGTCCATGTTGAAATCCTGCCGATACAGGTCGATTCCTTGCTCGCTGATCAGCCGGTCGACGTGATCGGTCAGCCATGTCCGCGCGTCCGGGGTGCCGAGGTCAAGCAGCGTATCGCCCAACAGCCACTCAGGGTGGTTCTGATGCAACCAACTCCCGGCGGTCACCCGCTCCGGCTCGAACCACAGAATCAATTGCATCCCATGCGCATGCGCCAGGTCGCTCACGGCTTTGATCCCATTTGGGAAGCGTGAGGCATCGATCTCCCACGTGCCGATCTGCGGCCACTCGTCGCAGACGTACCACCCCGCATCCATCCACCAATGCGTCAGCGGTATCCGCTCACGCACATAGGCTTCCATGAACTGCCGTTCACTCGCCTCGCTGACCTTCAGCCCGGGGAAGAAGCCGCCGTCACACATGATCAGCATAGGCGCCAGGGGCTTTCCAGCAGGTTTCGGCAGGTTGTGCTGTAACATCCAGCGCCGCCACAGGTTATGCGCACCCGCCACATCGTCGCCCTCCCAGAACAGCAACGCGATCAGCGGTGTGCGAATGGTCTCGCCCGGTTTGAGCGCTATCCGCGTCACTTCCTGTCCCGCGACAACGCGCACGCGCGCCACATCGGTATCCACGTCGGCGTCGCAACTAAACGACGCAGCCCACTGCCCCGGCCATCCAACAGCGACAAAAACGCCGCCGCCGGAGGTCTGCAGGTTGAAGTACGGAAACGCCCCATTGCTGGCGCGCCCGCCATTCGGTGCGAACCGCGCCACACTTGTAGCGGCGCCCCTTGCGGGCGCCAGGACATCGGCAAAGGGTTGGTAGCTGTCAGGACGGTTGTCGTCGCCGCGATTGTGGTGCAGGGTGTATTGGCCGTCGCCATCCGAGAACCCGGCATCCAGACCCTGTATCCCCTCCAGGATCGGCGCATTCACAATGCCTGTGTTCGTGAAATACACCGTCCACTCGATCACGGGGAAGTCGGCGTAGTCGACAGCGACGCAGCAGACCTGTAGCCCTGTCTGCGGATCGGTCCACGTAATCGTCTGTTGCGCGCGCATCGAGTCGAGCACGGTCGTGACCCTCTGCCTCGGCCATGCGGCCAGCAGGTCGCTCGATGGTCGTCCCCCATATGAAAACGCGAACGGCCACTCTGAGTCATTGTCAAACAGATGCGCGCCGACCCACTGCTCTTTTGTGCTCATACCCGTTGTTCTCCGTTGCCGTTGTTCCGCCGAGCGCCTATGCTCCGAACACTTCGCGGATAGCCTCAAGATAGCCCATACCATTGACCGTATCCGGTTCGAGGTAGCTGCCCTCGGTCCACTCGTTCCAAGCGTTGATGCTCAAGATACGATTCGCGGGATCGCGATCGGCCATGAAGGCGTCTGCATCTCGCAGCGCTGTCTTGAACGCGGCCGGCGTGTTGTTGACCAGGCTCGGTGTATAAGGGTAGCCGTAGTTGCCATACGGCCCATCTTGATAGGTGCGCGGGCTGGAGTCCCAACCCATCGTCACATTGGGATAATACGGCACGCTGAACTGTGCCCTCATCTCCGCCCAGTTCCGTCTGGCGCCCTGCAACACGGGCGCATAGTCGGTCGTCGGGAAGTCGGGCATCTGGACATGGTGAATCCACACATACGACGAAACACTGTCAACGCCGATGGCCGCCACAAGCTGCGCCGGGTTGGTGATCGTTTTTTCGCCGGGGAGGATTTGCAGTCCCCATACCACTGTGTTGAAATGCAGGTCGGGGAACCCGGCGGCCTTCGTCTTCGCGCGGAAGCTGGCGATGGCGCGTTGAGTCTGCGCAATGCCGCCAAAGCCATCGATCAACCGGTACAGCTCGTAAATCGAGAAGTAGGGACAGCCATTGATCTTCCAGTACGATGGATGCGTGAAGTACTTCGCCACGATCATATCGGTTGCGCGCTCCCAAGTATCCAGGGTGATCGCGCCGGGGTAGAGCAGCGGTGGCGCGACGTCGTGGCGGGCGGGATGAATGTTCACCCAGTCGTGATTGGCCCACATCAGGGCGAATTTCAATCGCGCGTTGTTGGCTGCGCCCAGGTACCCCTCATCAATCGTTCGACTCAGGAACGAGGCGTCGTTGTAGTAGTACCAATCGAAGATAAACGCCCCGATGCCATGATCGGCCGCGGCGTCGATCTTGCGCGCGAACACTTTTGGATCGGCTTCGTCCTCATAACCCCACAGCGGCGCCTTGGGTTGCTGATGTCCCGCATAACGCGGCCGGGCCGCTTTGACCAGTTCCCATTCAGTCCAGCCCTTGCTGTGGGCGCGCTCGTTACGCGCATCGACGTGATAGTTGCCGAAATAGTAGACGGCGACAGTAGTCATGTTGCACGCATCTCCTTCAATGTCAATGTCCCCGGCGATCAGTACGTCGCCCGCCCACCGCTGATGTCAAAGACAGCGCCGGTGGAGAAGGAACACTCTGGTGAGGCCAGCCAGGCGACGAGTGCGGCGACCTCTTCCGGTTGTCCCATCCGTCCCATCGGGATCTTTGCGATCAAGGCCGCGCGTTGTTCAGTCCCGACCGAGTTCGCCATATCGGTCTGGATCAAACTCGGCGTCACGCAGTTGACATAGATGCCCTGCGTGAGCACCTCTTTGGCCAACGCCTTGGTAAAAGCGATCACGCCGGCCTTGGATGCCGAATAGGCGGGCATGTTCGGGTTGCCTTCCTTGCCCGAGATCGAGGCGATGTTGACGATGCGCCCCGTTCGGCGCTCAAGCATGTGCGGAAGCACGGCCTTGCTGCAGTAGAACGTGCCGTCGAGATTCGTGGCCAGCACGCGGCGCCACTCGTCTTCGGCGTAGGTCACGACGGGTCCCGAAACACCCACGACGCCGGCATTGTTCACCAGCACATCGACCTGTCCGTGGCGCTCGATGACCGACGCTACCATCTGGCGCGCGCTCGCCGCATCCGTCACATCGACGTGCACGGCGAACACGTGATCGGCCGCGATCCAGGCAATCTGTTCACACGTAGAACGCGCGCTTGCTTCGTTCATATCAGCTATCGCAACAATGAAGCCGTCATGCATCAGGCGCTCGGCAATCGCTCTTCCGATCCCGCGCGCCGCGCCCGTCACAATTGCCACCTTCGGCTTAACCATCATTCACCTCGTTATTCCCGACATCCTTCGCAGTCATCGCTACGTCGCGCTCAGCTTTCCTGCGGCGTGTAATCAATCACCAGCAGTTCTTCGACGATGCCCAACTCGGTGAACCATTTCGCAAACTTGCGATGTTCCGGGTGAGGCAGGTAGGCGTCGCGCGCCTGGGCGTTGGCGAATGTCAACAGGATCACGTGCGTCATGCCGCGATCCAGATTTTCCGGGCTGTTGTTCGCGCCATATTCAAACCCGACGATCCCGTCGATCTTTGTGGTCAAGTCGCGAAAAGCGGAGATGAACGCGTTGAATTGCGCTTGCGTAGCACTGGCTTTAGTTCGACAGATGAGCACATGCCTTACGATGTTATTTTCCATGGCCTAATTAAACACTGAAACGACAGCAGGGCGAGCGCGCGTTGCGCGCCAGTAACCAAGCATGAGAGTCGCAGACCCGACTGCCAGAATGCCGCCAAGAAGGAACAGGCCGTTGAACCCATTGGCAGCGATGAAGTAGCCGCCGGTAATGTTCATCCCAGCAATCGCCAGCGTGCTCCCCATCAAACTGATGGCCGAAATTGACGCGCGCCGGCGAATCGGGTGGATTGGGTCATTCGAGCATTATGCCAGTTTTGGCATTATGCGCGAACTACGTTCCCGCCAACCGTTCGACTACTGGGGCGAAGGCGTCTATCATGTCGTCATTAATCACAATGTACGAGACGCCATACCGTTCACGGCGCATCTGCAGTCCCTCAACAATCTGATCCACATTGCCTACCAGCACCACGGGCGATGTGAGCCATTGATCTGCGCCGGCGTCATCCAGTGACATGCCCCACTTCCGCGCGCTATTCTGCACGGCCAGGCGGCGATTCTCACTGATAGATGTGATATTCATGAGCATATTCAACTCAATCGCGCCCATACGGTCTCCTGCGGCGTCACGGATCCATTGCACTTTTTGATCGGTGGCTTCAGGCGTCGCCGTCGACATGTCCAACTGGCCCTCGCGCGTTGTCTTGATATTGATGCCAACGATATTGGCTTCCTGTGCAGCAAACGACAGAATATGCCGGCTGCCGCCGCCAATCATGATGGGAGGGTGCGGTTTTTGGACCGGCTTGGGGCGCCCCTGCAGTTCGTTCACGCTGTAGTACGCGCCAGTGTAAGTAAATGGCTCATCCGCCCAGAACCCTTTCACGATCTGCAATGCCTCCTGCATGCGGGCAACGCGCACGCCGGGCGGGTCAAACGCGACGCCCGACTGGGCATAATCGGAACGAAGCCAGCCGGTGCCCAGCCCCAGCTCAAAGCGCCCACCGGAGAGCAGGTCGATCGTCGCTGCTTCCTGAGCCATAAAAACAGGATTGCGGAAATCGTTGGCGAACATATAGCTGCCGAGGCGCAATGTCGTCGTCGCATCCGCAGCGGCAACCAGGGCGGCAATAGGACCCATCGGCGCAATCAGATGATCACCGAGCAAGAGCGTGGAATACCCCAGCGACTCCACTCTGCGCGCGGTGGTCACCCAAGCATCGCGCGTGTGAGCGCCGAATGTATTGACGCCGAACCTGAACGGTCGCGGTTGCTTCATTTCGTGTTCTCCTTCTTTTCAGCGGGAAAGTCATCTACTACTTGTTGGAATCGTATCCTATTTTCCCGCCAACCGTTCAACCACTGGGGCAAAGGCATCTGCCACGCTATCATGCATCACGATGTATGAGATGCCGACAATGTGCGCCTCCCGCGCAGCGAGCGACAGAATACGCTGACACTCTCCCCGGCGTTGCAGGTGGACACCACGCGGAATTCATAACTAAGGAGGTCGAGGCTTCAGCCGGTTTTCGCCATCGCAAGGAAGACAGAAACCCTTCGGGTGTTGCTTGCGCGGGTCGCGGTACGCACGAAAACACCCGAAGGGTTGTGGATTTACGTTCCCGCCAGCCGCTTGACCACCGGGATGAACTGCTCCATCGGTTCGAAGACGGTGATGTACGAGATGCCCAGCTGCTCGCGGCACATCTGCAGCTTCTCGACGACATGATCCACGCTGCCAATCAGCAGGGGGGTTGACTGCAGACAGCGCTCGATGCTGGCGTCGTCCGCCGGCAGCTCCCAGCCCTTCAGGAGATCCTGCGCTGCCTGGCGGGGATGATCGGTGATGATCGGAGTCTGTGCCAGGAGATTTAGTTCCAGCGCCGCGAAGCGCTCGCCCGCTGCCTCGCGCACCCACGCCACCTTCTGCTCCGTGGCCTCAGTCGACAGGCTGGTGAAATCGAGCCATCCATCACGCGTGGTGCGGATATTGATGCTGACGATGTCGGCTTCACGCCCGGCAAACGACAGGATGCGCCGGCTGCCGCCGCCGATCACGATTGACGGGTGCGGCTTCTGGAACGGGCTGGGCTGGCCTTTCAAGCCGCGCACGTTGTAATAGCGACCGCTGAAATCGAAAGGCTCTCCCGTGAAATAACCCTTGATGACATGTATCGCCTCTTCCAAGCGGCTCACGCGCACACTGGGCGGGTCCAGCGGGATGCCCGACATGGCGTAGTCTTCCTTGTACCAACCCGTGCCCAGGCCCAGTTCCAACCGGCCGTCGGACAATAGGTCGATCATGGCCGCCTCCTGGGCCAGGACAACAGGATGGCGGAAATCGTTCCCGAACATGGCGCTGCCGATCTTTAGCTTACTCGTTGCTTCTGCAACAGTCACCATACAGGCAATTGGGGCTGTGTTGAACATGGGATGATCAGAGAACAACACCGAGGAATAGCCGGCATCTTCGATCGCACGGGCGCGATCATGCCAGCTCTGGCGCGTTGCCCCGCCCGAAGGACCAAGGATACCGAATCGGAAGGGACGTAGTTTGTTCATGGATACCCTCACTTTTCCGGCGACCCCAGCAAGCTGAGAATGACATCTGCCTCGCTGAAATGCACCCAGTTATGCGTCAGCCCCATGTAGCCCAGAAAGAAACCTTTGCTTCTGTCAGGCATTCCGGCCCAATAGTCTTCCCCCCACTTTCCCGCTTCTCGTAACATGCCATCCTCACGGACCACCTGCCGGATGTAGTCAGCATCGTTCACCTCATCGAGGTCCTCGGGAGATAGCGTCTCAACAATCGACCGCGTGTGCTTCTCGACAGCAGCCCAGTAGTCCTTCAAGGCTTCCAGATTGACCCTGCTGCTTAGTTCGCTGACTTCAGCGACGGTCATCCCGACGCCAAAGTCTGAATCCGGCACATTGATCCGCTCAGCCCACCCTTCGTTGAAGAAGAGCTGCGGGCAATGACCCACAAAGCGGCTCACGGCAACATCCTCCGCACGCGCCATGTGCCAGAGCAACCAGGCGATGGTGTTGAGTCCTGTGATCGGGCTTTTGCGCACCTGCTCCGCTCCGGCTGTGTTGACGATACCCTCAATCATGCGCGAATGCACTGGCTCGTAACGGATGAGAAAGAATCGATTAGCGTTCATTGTGATTCTCCAAAAAGGCGCAGTGTCGTCGTCGCATCGGCGACAAGTGCGGTAACGAAACGGCGACCTGGTACTCGCGCCCGACAATCGTTGAGTGAACCCTGCGGTCTTCAGTGTTAAACAGGCTGACTCGTGGGTATTTGGCACTCATTCTTTGTATTCCTCCGGAACTATTGTTGTCATCGTGTGGGTCAACTTATGTCGGGCGCAGCTTTAGGATTTACACCCATCTGGATCAGCATGTCGGTCCAGTTGCTCTCGTACATGTCAGAGACTATTTTGCCATTCACGACCTTGCTGATAGAGATGCCTCTGTAGGTGAATGGTTTGCCGGTTGGCGGCCCCCAGCCTCCCAGGGAGGGGTTAAAAGTTGGCCCAATGTTGGCGCCGGTCCATGTCCAACGTGTCGCTACCATGTCGCCCTCGGCAATCATGTCAAGGATTGTCATTTTGAAATCCGGGACGAACTTGCGGAGTTCCAGGCAAAACGCCTTCATCCCGTGCTGTGAGCCGCCTTCCATAAAATCAACCGGCGAGAAGTATTCGTCAAAGACAGCAACATTACCCTTATTCCACGCTTCGTCATTAAACCTTCGTACGATCTCTTTATTCTCTTCGAGTGACATATTGGTCTCCTGTTGATTTGCGAAGTCAAGTTAATTGCCGCCTGCCTTTTCCATCATCTCCGTGTAGTTGCTGACAGACCAATCTACAACAATCTTTCCATCTCGGATGGTGTAGATCGAAACGCCAGTAACATTAAACGATGATCCTATTGGCCACCCCTGGAGTGTCGCGCTGGAAGATTGAACCGTGCCGGTCGTTGTCCAACGCAACATAACACGTTCCCCCTCCGCCAGTAACTCGTCAATGTTAAGTTGCATGTCATGCACTACCGCACGCGCTTCTGTGACATTCACTTTGAATTCCTGTGGAGAGACACCACCCAATAGGCAGCCAGGTGCTGCGAGTTGGTCGATTACTTCAACCTTTCCGTCATTCCATGCATTGTTAAAACAGCGAACGATCTCTTTATTCTCTTCGATTGACATAGTTATCTCTTATAGAACGAACCTTTTGGTCATTGAACAACTCTGGAACATCGTACGACTTTCACGGCTCGAAAAGCTGCCATTTCCTGACAGTTGGGCTGACAATCATCTGCGCTGGTCGCTATACCGGAGTAGAATCCCTACTCTGGACGGACGGACACCATAGGCATGCCAGAACAAGAAACCAGTTCGTTTACAACCTTTGGCGCGATGCTGAAGTACCTGCGGCGGCGCGCGCGGTTGACGCAACGCGAGTTGGGTATCGCCGTGGGTTACTCCGAGTCGCAGATCACGCGCATGGAAAACGATCAGCGCAATCCCGATCCCACCGCTATTGAAGCCCAGTTTATCGATGCCCTGCGACTTGACCATGATTCCTCCATTCAATTGATGGCGCTGGCCAGAAAGGCCTCTGCCAGCGGAAAACCGGCGCTCGTGCAATCGAACGAGCCCATCGCGCTGTCCGCGCCGCAAAACCATCAGAGGATCACCAACCTGCCCGCGCCATTGACGCACTTCATCGGTCGCGAGCACGAAGTCGCTGACATTACGAGTCTCCTGCAGGAACACCGACTCGTCACGCTGACCGGCTCCGGCGGCGTGGGCAAGACCCGCCTGGCGATTGAAGTCGGCGCCGGCCTGCTGGATCAGTACCACGATGGCGTCTGGCTGTCTGAATTGGCGCCCCTTGGCGATCCGGAACCGTTAACCAACACCGTCGCAGCAGTGTTTGGCCTGCAGACGATGAGCCGCCCGGCGTTGACCGTCTTGATCGAGCACTTGACCGACCAGCACACCCTGCTCATACTGGACAACTGCGAACACCTCATCGTGGCATGTGCCCGGCTCGCATTTGCGCTGCTGCAGGCCTGCCCACGGCTGCACATCCTGGCCACCAGCCGCGAAGTGTTGAATATCCCAGGCGAGGTCGCCTGGCGTGTGCCTCCGCTGGCGATGGACAAGGCAGTCCAGCTGTTCGCTGAACGCGCAAGCGCAGTCAAACCTGACTTCGCGGTCACTCCGGCGAACAGCACCTGGGTGACCCATATCTGCCAGCGGTTGGACGACATGCCGCTGGCCATCGAACTCGCGGCCGCCCGCATGCGCACCTTCTCGATCGAGGAACTCGCCGCGCGCATGGACGACATCTTCCGGTTGCTCACCGGCGGCAGTCGCACGTCATTGCCGCGCCACCAGACGCTGCGCGCCGCCATTGAGTGGAGCTATCGCCTGTTGCCCGATGATGAGCGCACCTTACTGCATGGGTTATCGGTCTTCGCCGGCGGCTGGACGCTGGAGGCCGCCGAAGCCATCCACGGTGCGGGTGTGCTGGAGCATCTCGACCAATTGGTGAATAAGTCGCTGGTGACGGCAACAATCGACGAGGCGACCGGCGCGTCGCGCTACAACATGCTGGAGGCGATCCGCCAGTATGCCGGTGAGATGGCGTCACATTCTGACGCGACACCGACCAAAGCGTTACGGCAACGCCACATGGAGTACTTCGCTGACCTGGCTCAGGCCGGGTTGTTGAATATCCTGGATGAAACATGGCACTGGAAATGGAACGCCGACTTAGCGACGGAGTTAGATAACACACGCGCTGCGTTGAACTGGGCCAAACAAACCGGCGCATGGCAGTTGGGTTGGCGATTAATCACCGGAATGCTCGGTATTTGGACAGTGCGCGGGTATGGGGATGAGTTGATTCGCTGGATCGAAGCTATCATCCTGTCCCATCCTGAAGTCAGTGATCATATGCGCGGCCAGGTGTTGACAGTGATCGGTCGTCTGTGCTACACCAAAGGCGATGTGAATGAGAGCATTGCCAGATACCGCGCAGCATCGGAACTGGCGCATCACCTTTCAGACGAATCGTTGATGCTTGAAGCTGACCAATACCTGGGATTCCTGTCTCCGGATCATGACTATTCAACCCTCTTGTTGAATACTGTCATCGAGTTGGCGCATCATACCGGTCGAAAAAGTCGCGAGTCCCTGGCGCTATCCCATCTCGGCGCTCGGTTGCGTCTGATGGGCGATCTGAAACAGGCCTTCATTGCATTGACCGAGAGCGTGAGACTGGCGCGTGAAACTCGAAGCGCCGGCGCCATTGCGGGCGCATTGGGACCCATGGGGCGGCTACTCCTCGAACAGGGAGATTACACGCGCGCGCGCGCTGTGCTTGAAGAAAGCGTCATGCTCAATCGTCAGGAAGGCCTGCGCGGCTGGTTGGGGTATGACCTGGAAAACCTGGCAGAGGTTGGACTACGCCAAGGCGATAACGCGCTCGTGAAGCGCATGCTTGCCGAGGTCATTCCTTACTATCATCAGATTGACGACCTTGGACGTGTCGCGCGTGGACTGGCTGCGGCCGCCGGGCTGGCACAGATGCATGGCCAACTCGCGCAGGCTGTGCGCCTGCTGGGTGCTGCATCTGCCATCCAACGCGACCACCACACCCATGGGATATTTGAATCCGACGTGTCTGCCGAATATAAACGACGCCTGCCCGCGTTGCGCGCCGCCCTCGCCCCTGCGGATTTCGAGGCCGCCTGGGCAGAAGGGCAGACGCTGTCGCTTAGTCAGGCGATCACTGAGGCGCTAGCGGTGTAATCGTCGCGCCGAGTTGCTTCACAATATCAGTGCCATCGGCCAGATTGTCCCACTCCATGATTTTGCCATTTTCAATGCGAAAGAAGAATATAACCTTGGCAGACCAGTGTCTACCGGTAGGTGGCAGGCCGTAGGCTTCTCCAGTATGAGTGGCGCTATTGATACAGTTCAAGTAGACCCAGTCACCCTCAGCAATCGAATCGATGATTTCTACGTGGTGACCTTCCCATATTACATAAGCAGCTTGAATACCTTGCTTATTTGATTCGGCAATCCCAGGTGTCATAAGTTCGTCAAACGCAGCATAGTTTTGTTGATTGACTGCTTCGATCCATTTACGAGCGATCCGTTTATTCTCTTCAATTGACATGGCTTCTTTTCCTTTTTGATGAATTATGGGTTTCCACTCAAACCCGCGTTCACTATACCGAGAAGTTTTACGGAAAAGCTGCCATTTCCTGACAGTTTTGCTGACAGTGTCAGTCGCGCAGGTCGGCGTTACCACGCAAGGCGAGATAGCGACAGAAAGCGTCGGGCGGTACAATACGTCAGGATTCAGGAATAACACGCATCGACCGATTGGCGGTCGATAAGAACTGGACACTTTGATTTCTCTTTTGTGGTGAGGGAACTATGACACAAGCAGACATCGCCCTGATCGGCCTGGCCGTGATGGGGCAAAACCTGGTAATGAATATGGCGGATCACGGTTTTACTGTGGCCGTCTTCAATCGCACAACTTCTGTGGTCGATGAGTTTGTCAACGGCACGGCGAAGGGAAAGAGCATCATCGGCGCACACTCGTTGCCTGAGCTGGTCGCGGCGCTGAAGCGACCGCGCCGGGTGATGATGCTGGTGAAGGCCGGTCAACCGGTGGACGACTTTATCGAGAAACTGATCCCGTTGCTCGAACCCGGCGACATCATCATCGACGGCGGCAACTCGAACTATGAAGACAGCATTCGGCGCACGGCCTATGTCGAGTCCAAGGGGCTGATGTTTATCGGCACCGGCGTCTCGGGCGGCGAGGAAGGCGCGCGGAACGGGCCGTCGATAATGCCCGGCGGCTCGCCGGCAGCATGGCCGCACGTCCAGCCCATTTTCCAGGCGATCGCGGCCAAGGTGCCTGAAGGAGATCCGAACGGCGCGCCGTGCTGCGAATGGGTGGGCGAGAACGGCGCCGGCCACTTCGTCAAGATGGTGCACAACGGCATCGAGTACGGCGACATGCAGATCATCGCCGAGGCCTATCAAATCATGAAGGAAGGCCTGGGGATGAGCAATGCCGAGATGAGCGCTGCCCTGGGCCAGTGGAATAAGGGCGTGCTGGATTCGTACCTGATCGAGATCACGCGCGACATCCTGTCCTATCATGACGAGCAGGGCGAGGCCGTGGTCGACAAAATCCTGGACAGCGCGGGGCAGAAGGGCACCGGCAAATGGACCGCCGACTCGGCCCTGGAGCAAGGCACACCGTTGACACTGGTGAGTGAAGCAGTATTCGCGCGATCGCTGTCGTCGCTGGTGAATGAGCGCGCCGCAGCGTCGAAGGTGCTGAGCGGGCCAACCGGGCAATACACGGGCGACCGCGCTGCGTTGCTGGCGGATCTGGAGCAGGCGGTCTATGCGGCCAAGATCGTGTCGTATGCGCAGGGCTATATGCTGATGCGCGCGGCGGCGGATACCTATAAGTGGCATCTCAACCTGGGCGGGATTGCGCTGATGTGGCGCGGCGGCTGCATCATCCGCTCGGTCTTCCTGGGCAAGATAAAGGACGCGTTCGACGCCGACCCTGATCTGTCAAACCTGATGCTGGCGCCCTACTTCCAGCAGGCGCTGGCCGTCGCCGGTGACGCGTGGCGTCGCGCCGTGGCAACCGCGATACAACTGGGCATCCCCACACCGGCGATGTCGAGCGCACTGGCGTTTTACGACGGCTACCGCCGCGGACGACTGCCGGCCAACCTGACTCAGGCGCAACGCGACTATTTCGGCGCGCACACGTATGAGCGCATCGACCGACCGCGCGGACAGTTCTTTCACACGAACTGGACCGGCCACGGCGGCGATGTGACAGCGCGAACGTATCAGGCGTAGAGCGGTTAACGTCATCATCCGTGGGCTGCGTAGATCGACCAGTTCGTTACGGGTGCTAAGTTGGTTATCATGTGTTCCTTCGACTTTGTTCCGAGGCAGTTGCACTGCCGTCGCGTCCACCGCCGCAGTGCAACTGCGGCTGGAACACTGCGCGGGTTGAAAGAACTTATGACCATCCACTTAGCGATACGGCGCGACAGATGGTGATATCCGGCTAAAGCCTCGGCCTCCTTCGATCGCTCTCGATCGCCTTTGATCTCCCTTGATCTCTGGAGGATGAAGCTTTAGCTGGAACTCGCACCTTACCGTGACGTGACTGGTTTGACGGTGACGAGTATGTATTCGCGACGCATCACGCGCTATCTTACGGTTTGATGAACCACTCC
Organism: uncultured bacterium; assembly: GCA_903921365.1. Classification (GTDB taxonomy): domain Bacteria; phylum Chloroflexota; class Anaerolineae; order J036; family Brachytrichaceae; genus CAIXPS01. The sequence continues at coordinate 105,738 of CAIXPS010000029.1, forward strand.
GCCGTCGAACGGACTTCCACCGGCACTCCCCGAATGTCAAAGCCGTCTTCGTTCGCATCGCAGAGGATCAATGCGCTTTCCACTGGCGCGCCGGGTGCGCCTGGCAAGGCATCGCCTAACGCGCGAACCTCGCGCTCGCGCGTGGCTGCGTTCTTCAGGAGACATGCGCCGCCCGCTCGATTTCCGCCAGTTGTGCGCGTTCCGTGCCCGTATCGCACGCCCAGAAAGAATCGAATTGCTCCATGAGCATGGCTTTGATCTGGCTTTTCGACCAACAGGAATTCCAGTAGTCTTCACTCACACCGAAATGATATGGCATTAGTTCTCACTGTCAATGAAAACTATTGGATAAAACGCCTTGTCTGACTGTGCCTATGCAGGCGTCCGGGCTTACGCTGACGCAGTGGCAGGTTTGCGCGCGACCACCTCGATAGGCATCCAGGGCGCGGTCTGGGGCAAGAAAACAATCGGATCAAATCCGGCTGCCTGAAGCAGATGCTTCAGTGCGTCCTTGCGCAGCACACGCTTCCGGACGCCGATCGTTTCGGTCGTCCAGCGCAGGTGATCATCCGCGTCGCGTGTCTCGTCCTCGCGCAAAAAGGCGTTCATTGCGACTACGTGGGTGTCACTTTCAAAATCCCAATCCTCGATGCACAGCACGCGCCCGTTCGGCACGCGCCGTTCGCCGCAGAAGCTGTGGCGCGGCATCTCCTCCATGAGAAAGTCCATGTCGCGCATACGGAGATAAAGCTGCCCGCCCGGTTTGAGGGCAGCCCGTATACCGCCCAACGCCTGCTGGATTGCGGCATCCGTTGGCAGTTCATACAAGGCAAAGCAACTGACGGCGCAATCAAAGGCGTTGTGAAACTGGCTGCCCAGGTCACGCATGTCGCATTCCTGGAAGTGAATGTCGACCTGCTCTTCAGCCGCGAACTGCCGCGCAAAATCCATACTCGTCGCGGAGACATCGGTAGCGGTGACCGTCCAGCCGAGGCGCGCCATGGCGATGGCCTGTTTGCCCCAGCCGCACGAACAGTCCAGCGCCAAGCGTTGCCCGTTGGCGTTGCCCATGGCCGCGCACAGCGTGCGACCCTCCTCATCCCAGTTCTTGATATGATCGAGGCTATACGGAAGTCCGATCTGGAGTATGTACTCGTTCATCCGGGCGTAATACTCCGGCACGGGCAAAATCCATGGATACATCAATAATTCCTCAGGCCACTTCAACCCGGCAGCCAGTTCGGTCAGATTCGAACGCCGCATCAATCACTGCTTGCACTTTCACGCCATCGTGGAAACTGGGTGTGATGGGGATGTCAGCTAGAATCGAATCGATAAACAATCCGAGCACCAACTCGTTCCGATCATACCGACACGAACTGTGTCTTGCATGGTGCTCCTTGTTCATCCAGTGTGGTATCAGACCATCTCAACGTAGTCAGTGGAGGGCCAGCCGACGACAAATGTATCCAGTTTCTTATTGGCCTCATCCCACTCAGGGCCCAGCAGTTGCAATACTTCCTCGGTAATCTGATCAGGACCCGGAATCTGTCGGTTGCGCAATTCAATGCTGGGCAACTCCCAGATGACAGCATACTTGCCAACCCTCTCTCCACGATCAGCCTTGAGTACGTACGCTTTCCAACCCAGTTTGTGGCCGAAGAGCGCAAATTCGTTATTAAAGAATTTCTCGAAGTCTTCACCATTGACTCCGGAGCGGAGTTCCAGCGGTGTGAAACCAAATATCTTTGCCATGATCGACTCTCCTTTGCTGAATAAAATGAACACGGATTGAAATTCCGTGTTCATCATACAGATAGCTACGTGGGAAAAGTTGTCATTTCCTGACAGTTTTTTGCATAGCCCACCGCCGATGTCCGGCTCATGCTGTCCAGCCTGGTGTATGCCTGTGGCATCACTCTCACCGCATTACGAATGGCAAGATTGCGCGATACACGACGATATTTTGCGACACGAACGGTACCTCTATATTGGCATTGTTATCTATAGAAAATGCTGTAAGGGTTATGGCGCTTATCGGCAGCGTGAATGAATGTGTGTAAACCACAAATGCTCCCAGGTCAATCGAATAATACGTTCGCAACAAGCCCGATCCACCTGAATTGTCGACAGCGCTGAGCGTTACCACATGATTGGTGATACTGATCGTCGTTGTTGGCGGCTGATAGTCCGCGCTGGTGAGGGGATCCAGTATGGCGGTAGGCGAGATGATCTGCATCTGCCCGTCACCGGCAAAGTCAAGTTGGATAGAGGGGGCAGGAGCAGGCTGGCTGGTGTCGAGCACCATACTGGCGCTACTGGTGCTCGTGACCGGCACGCTGGCATAGACGACGGTGTCGCCCCGTTCGGTGGGCGAATACGCAGTCAGATACACGCTCAGACCGCTGAGTATCTTGCCGGTGAGGGTAATTGTGTAAACTCCTCCCTTGCGCACAAAGGCGCTGCTGTAACTAAGACCCGAACTATAATCTCCGCCAGGGATTGCAACCTCGAATAGGCCGCGCTGGGAGGGTTTGGTGGCCGGGCCATCATGGCGCCCCTGGTCATCGATGATGTCTAACTGGGCGGCCCCCTTCACCTGCAACAGCCACCGATCCGGTGCAGCAGAGGGAACTGCGCTGGTGTGTTTTGCAGGGACTCCCGCTGTGGATGCTGCTGGCGGAGTAGGCGGATCATAATTCATTTCAACTGCAGTAGCCTGGGACTCAAAACCCGGGGCCTGGCTCTGGCTGCATACCAACCCCTGCAACATATTTCTTAACAGGTTGTGGACCTGATTGTTCTTGGGGATATCGAGGTGGACCACCCCATCAATCACATAAACGTGATCGTCGCCCTTTGCTACTGTGCCAACAGCCCCATGATAGGGTACTGTGCCGTCGCCGTCGATGTTGTAAGGAACGCGCCATGTTACGTCCACCGGACACTCGGCTGTGGCGACTGCAGTGGCCGCTATGGCACGCGGCACACTGGGTGAATCCGCTAACTCCGCGAGGGCCGCATTGCATGCAGCGGAAGGAGCGTTGAAGATGCGCACGCCTCCCACTGTGGGTAAGCCTTTTGAGACGATACGCTGGTGATAGACACCTTGGGTGCCATACTTGAAGTTGCCCAGCCAGGGATGGCTATTGAAGTAGAACGCCGTGTCAGTTGAGACCGTATAGTTGTGATTGTTCCGGAGCCACGTGGATGAAGATGCGTAACTGTGCAACTCACCGGGGACACCGGGGAAACCAGGCACGCTAGAGCGGAAATCGCGAATATAAGAACGGTTGAAGGTTCCGCCTTGTGTTGTGTCGTCAGCAAACCAGTCTTCGGAATTGGGAGATTGGGTGTAAGAGGTGGGCCAATTTTGGGCGAGCTCCTTGATTTCCCAATCAGCGAGCCCGTAGGTGAGCGGGCCGGCAAGGCGCCCGCCGAAACCCCAGGTATCGCCCATTTCCAGTATCTTATCCACGAGGGGTACGCCGCCAAATCCGCCACCCATGCTAATGAGTTGATCCACCTTGGCGGCGTTGCTACCCTCCATATAGTAGGCGCGGCTAATTGGTCCGCCGTAGGAATGAGAGATTAACACCACCTTAGTAATGCCGGCCGCCTTTACGTCCGGGCGATTGAGCACAGCGTCCACGTAGGTGCTCAGCCGGGCCGATTCATCCGCCAGGGAGCCGCGCCAATCATATGGGAACAGGTACAAGCCGTTGCTGCCCGAAGCGACCGGAACGCCACCAGGCCCGGTGCAAACGCCGGTGGCAGTCTGGCACAGCGGGCGTTGCAGACCAAGGCCAGTGGTGATAAAGTCGATCAGCGGCTTGTATACATCCGTAAGAATCGTGATGGGGTCGCCGTTCGTCTTTACATCGGGGATGCTGACCTGGCTTAAGACTGTGCCGGGTTGGATCCATTTGTTAGGGAGCAGTGTGTTATGGCCGTTTGAGTCAAAACGCAGGACATCCAGGTAGTGATTGGCGCCAAGGGTGCCGCTTCCCCCTACTTCACCGGCCATTTCTGCGGCTATGTAAGCTGCAAACTCCAAGCCGATCCAAACGCGCGGACCGAAAGGGTCCACTCCTCTATAGATAAACGGAAATTCTAGGTGGGGAAAAGGCGGGCAGAGGAGACAATCCGGCTCCCAAGAGTGCGCATCGGCGACCACGGGGGCGCCAACTACCAGGGGCGGGATGGCCGGTGGCGTGATATCCAGGGAAGCCCCACTGGTGCCAGGAACGAAGATGATAGGAATTTCCACTAACGGGACGCGAAAGGGAGCCTCGGCGCGCACGGTTGGCAGTTGGCTATCATGGGCAACAACGGTGACCATCCCCCCGGCTGAACCATACAGTACCGGAAAAGACGTAGTCAGCACAAATGTGGCAGTGTAAGCACCATGGGCGGCAAAGGTGGCGTTCCCCAATGGTGCGACGACAGATGGGCCACCGACTAGGGCGCGACTTTCTACCATGATGGCGGCGCTGTTATCACCGCTGCCATAGCCAAAATACGGATCGTAAGGAAAATCATCGCCCGTCACTTTCACCTCAATGCTAGTGCAGCCTTGCAACGCCTCCTCGGGCAGACCCGTTGTTCGGAGAATCGAAAAAACCGGGTGTAATTGCGAGAAAGTGCAGGCGCAATCAGCTCCACCGAAGGCATTTGCGCCATGAATGAGCCCAGTTTCGGCGATACCTGGCGGTACCTGCACGATCACGACTTCCTGCCCGGCGGACATATATCCAGATTGCACAGTTGCTGTAATCCAGCCACCACTCGCTGCGGCAAACCATACCTCATTTTTCGAGGCCGGGCTGAGATCGAAACCCGTGCCATAGACGCGCACATTGGCGCCGGGCACACTATGCGACCTATCGATCTGGATCGGCTGCGGCAAGACGTGGAAAACAGGCGTCGCCGTCGTGCCGAAGCGCGTCGTGACGGACACCGGGCCATGTCCCGCAAGGTCGGGCACGATCACCGTCAACACGCCCATGCCGGCAATCGGGTCGATGGACGCGTCCAGCACCTGGGCCGGCAGCCAGGTCGAGTGCAGTGTGTCCGTGAACAGCACGCGGTTCGCCTGCGGGTGCAGAATGTCAAAGCCGCGCCCGTAAATCTTGATGGTGTCGCCGGCAAATTGGCGATCCGGAATGAGCCCTATGGCCTGCGGGGGAGGTAGCTTGAAGTAGTGATAGTACGGCTCGTCGCTGGCGCCGGACGAGCTCAGGCGTTGACTAACCTGGTAGAACTTGCCGCTCATCACGAAAAGATCGACCATGCTCGTGGACGTCCGCAGGCCGATGGCGATCTCCGTGCCGTCCGGCGACCAGCTTGGGTGCGTGGGCGCGCCTGACAACGGTCCGCTGGTAGATGGCAGCGCCGCAGAGTTAATGGCACTATAAACGACGAGAGCGTTGCCCCATTGGATCACCAGGAACCGGCTGTCGGGCGAGAAACTCGGTGAATCATGACAAAGGTTCACAGCCTCCGAATTCGCCGGATCGAACGTGAATGAGTCGACCGGTATCAGAGTTGATTGTGAGCCATTCAAAGTCAGCAACTGGATCACGCCAGTGTTGTTGAAGCGGTTGCAGTTGCGCCAGGCGGCTTTTTTACCGTCGGGCGAAAAGGCGATCGCGGATTGCTCGTAGGGGGGCGACACCAACTGTGTGGTGATGGTAATCGGCACGTTCTGGCGAGTGGCCCAATCCGTAAGCGTGAGCACGCGTATCTTGCCTGACTCGAAGGCAAACAGGTCGACAAAAACCACGTGATTCTCGCCCGAAGCATTTGTCGTCAACGCGAGATAGCGTTTGAGGTCGGGAAGGCGTGACATTCCGGTCACATCGTCGATAGCGGTGAAAGCAGGTTCAACCTCATCCGACGTCGAGGTGAAGGGCGCATTGGCGCGCAGTAACGTCAGGTTGACTTCATTATTGCCCACGGCGTCGGCAAGGAAAACGTCCTGATTACCTGTGCGGTTCGAGACGTAGGCCATCTCGCTGCGATCGAGCGAATAAGCCGGTTGCCGTTCGGCGGCGGCATTGTTGGTGAGACGCTGTGTCCGCGCCGGGTGAACCACACCATAGCTTTCCCGCAGCGAGTAGATGTCCAGGTTGGATGGGGCGGAGAGATCGGAGTGAAACGCAATCTGGAAATCGGGCATGTCGTCGATCACATCGAGCAGGTTGTCGGATGCTGCCAGGTAGATGCGCCCATTGGCGTCGAGTGCAGGCTGACCCAGATACGGTGAACCCGTTGGCTCGACCCGCAATCCCCATTTCATCAGTCCACCGCCTGTGACGCTGCGCGTGACGGCAAATAGCCAACCATCGTCTGAGGCCACATAAGCAGTGCCGGAGCTGTCCACGATTGGCGCGCGGCTACCGACAGTTTGGCTGAAAACCTGGCTGTACTGCCAGTTACCAAAACGCGAGTAGGCATGCAGAGCGTTATTTGCGAGTATCAGAACTTGACCGTTGACTCCCAATGCCGGCGCCGTGTTGACCGGACCAGGTAAGTGAATATCCCAGTACTTACGCGCATGGCACAATCCGTCGTATGAATGCAGCCACCCGGCTGCCGTGCCGACGTAGACATTGCCGCTTTCATCCACGACCGGCGTCGTCAATGCCCCCTGACCAAGGTCGATGGGCGTCCCTGGCAGCGGTGCACCGCTATACGCGTTAAGACAGTACAGCTTACCATCGCCAGCGCCGGCATAAACGATATCACCACGCGGCGAAAGCACGGGCGATGTCGCAAGCGGCGCACTGGTCGTGATCTGCCAAGCCGTCGTCGCCAAGGTTGAACTTATCTCGAAAATCGCGTACAGCACGCCATTATCCGCACCGACGTAGACGCGATTGGTCGAGCTGAAGGGGTATTTTGCCGCCACTGCGGACGACCGTATCGGCGAGATGCTCGCCGGACCGCCGGGAGCGAGTGACCATTGCAGCCCACCGGTAGAATCCAACGCGTACACCTTGCCATCGTCTGAACCGAAATAGATCATGTTGTCCAGTGGCGGTATCCATTGTTCATTCAGCACAGGCGCATAGCCAATGGGCACGATCGCAGGACTGGACCTTATTGGCATATTCGTTCTAAAGTCAAAGCGTAACGTCCCATCCTGGTTCACCGCATACAAATGCTGATCGTCCGAGCCAAAGTAGGCTGTGCCGTTGAGATCGATGGCGGGTGAGGTTGCAATTTGCGATATTGCGCGATATGGCCATGTCGCCGTGACCACCACAGGGTCTTGTGGGCCGGGCACGTTGCCCCGCCCGCGGTGTTGCGCATCATGCCCCAGCATTGGCCAGGGCAGGCTGTTGGCCGTTGAAATCAACGCCGGCTGCGCTTCCTGTTCGACAGCGCCGATATCGCAGGCGCTCCCTTGCGGGCGGGACAGGCCGCGCTGATCGGTCAGCGGGCACGAGCCAGGGATGCGATCAACAACGATGCTGCCGGGTAGCGGAGCATGCGTGAGTGTCGGGCCGCCATTGTCCTGCAGCGGACCGAGAAGTGGATCGGTATATACAAGGTCGCCACTATTAATTGGGCCGCACGCCACATCGCTGTACAAGTTATAGCCCAGCGACGTTAACATACCGCTGCAATTTGCGCCAGTGCTAAACGCCACAATGGTATTCTGTAATCGAAAGTAACCATTGTTGGCGATGTTGGCGCCATATAAACCGAGAAGGACATTGTGTATCACCGTACTATTGATCAAGGTGACGGTTGCTGCATTTGAGTTGACAATACCGCCTCCGGCCACAGTCGCAGTGTTGCCGGACAGCGTCACATTCTGCATGTTCAGGCTGTTGCTATTTGCGAGACCGCCGCCCTGGTCATGGGCAACGTTGCCGGAAAACGTGCTGTCGGCGACAAAAGTTTGACCGCTATTTCGTAAGCCGCCGCCTACACCCTGGGCCGTGTTCGTCAGAAAGCTGCTGCCAATGATGCTGGCAATACCGCCATCGTTGACCAGCGCACCGCCGTAACCCGCGGACGTATTGGCCACAAAACGTCCCTGTGTGATTTGCATCGTGCCCAGGTAATTGTTAACAGCTCCGCCGCGAAAGGCAGCGACATTACCACTGAAGATGCTGCGAGTGACGGTCATCAAAACCGTTGTGTCAATGGCGCCGCCGTTTATCGCGGCATGATTGCCGACAAAGCTGCTGTCGTTGACCACCAGGGCGCCATAATTCTCGATCGCACCGCCGTGAGTGTCTGATCCATTGGCGGTGAAGGTGACTTGGTCGATATTCAGCGCGCCTTCGTTATATATGCTGCCGCCGGGATTACCGTGCCCGGCAGTTATTTTGAGATAGGACAAGTTCAAGTTAGCGCCTGCATGCACGTAAAACACACGCACCAGATTGTCCCCACTCAAAGTGATGCGACCACCGCCGTCGATCGAGGTGGATATGGCAATCACCTTCTCGCTGGTTATATGGATCGTGACCAGGGGGAGCCCGCACTGAAAGGTAATCAGGCCACCGCCCGCCAGTGCCGTATCGAACGCACTCTCGGTGCAACTGGCGGGGGTGCCGTTGCCGACGACGGCGTCTTGAGCAGCCTTCATGTCACCAAACGCTCGTGCAGGCAAGCTGACAACGAAAAAGCTTATCAGAAATGCAACACCTACGGTGATGTTGAACAACCGCGCAAACAGTACTGTCATAATAACCTCACAATTTGTATCGAGTACAACGATATTCTTGACAACATTAAACGGGTCAATTTCTGAGTGCGTGTCTGGCTATATGACTTGGCCACGCCCATCGAAAACTCGCCCATTCCAGGTTGCCGGTCTGGTATACAGCTATAAATTGGCCTTGGTCCGACTCTTGATCCGCAGGTGACCGGTACGACAGTGTGATTCCTAATCCGGCATTATTTCCTCGCCATCGGCAAGTAAACGTGCGGCCAATACTCATACGCGCCGATGTCGATGGTCCCGCCGATCATGGGCACACCGCGTTGATCAATGCAGCTGGCAAACACACAACCGGAGTTGTCGCCGGCATTGATCGCCGGGCTACCCGCTAGGAGTGCGTAGGTGTGCGTGCGACCGCCGTTCATACGTAGCGTGCTGAGCATTGGGTTTGTATTCACTTTGTCACCTGCACCCGTCAGATGACAGGAATTGGAGTCTTCGATGTTGTGACCAGAGCTAAATACCACTGGCCTAAACGAACCATTGCTGCAGTTGCTGGGCCAGTTGCCAGCCACAATGGTATTGACCAGCTTTGCATTGCCGGCCAGGCCTCCGCCTTCGAAAAAATAAAAAGGGTTTACATTGATCCAGTTGCCAACCAGCGTCACGTTAAACAGATACGGGTTCCCATCGATTCCACCGGGCTCAGCGTTGGAATGGTTGCCGGAAACCGTGCTGGCGATCAGATTAAGGCAGCCATCGCAGGAGATCGCCCCACCCCGGTAGGCCTGGTTGCCATAAAACAGGCTGTAGTATGCGTCCATTTCCGAGTTAATATCTCCACCGACACCGCCTCCCCGACCATTGACCATGCCGCCGTTGTTGTTGGATACGTCGCTGTAGTACATCAACACGATGGCGTCATGGACCATCCATAGCGCCCCGCCGCCATTGACAGCGTTGTTACCCATTAGCATCGTGTTGGAAATATACCCTATGGCGCCGACACCAATGCAAATCGCGCCGCCGTAATAAGCGCTGGAGTTGTTCAGCAGTTGTGAGTCGATCACGTCCAATCGCGCGCCGTCCTGGACATAGATTGAACCACCGCAATCGCTCGGTCCACTTACCACTCCTTGCGTCAGCGTCAGATTCTTCAGGATCAGACGTGTGGCAGCGCTGACCAGAAAATGGCGGTTGCCGGAGGAAGCGACGAGCGTGACTTTGTTGTTGCCGTCGATAGTTTTCTCTCCGGCGCTGGTAATAATCTGTGAGGCTATCGTGATCGTAATCGGCAGCGCACCACAGTTGAACCGGATGTCGTGAATTAGAACAGCGTCTATCTGCGCTTGCAGGTTCGCTGCGGTGCAGTCGGCAGGGGTGCCATTGCCGATCGTCACACTCCCATCCGACAGCGTGTGGAAGGTCTGATCGGCGCCGTAGTAAGTAATACCATTCGACGCCACAAAGCGCACACGGAAATGATAGAGTGTGTCCGGTTGGACCACAAGGTTATTGCTCCCGTCCCTCCAGTTATACCAGGCGAGATATGCGTTGCCGCCGGATGAAATGGGGCCAGAAGCGGTAAACACACCGTAGCTGGTGTCGGTGCCTAGATCGAAAAACATGGTCCCGCCAAGACCATAAGCATATATATAGGCGTACGACATGAGATCGACAGTAGACGTGATGATCGTAGATGGACTGGGGTATAAAACCATCGGCGTGTTGCTGAAGACATACACCCCAACCTGCGGGTGCAACCATGTGCCGGTATCTAGCATCCACACATTCGCTTGAAACGGGCTGTTGTTCAGTGTCGCACTGGACATGACGGGAATCTGAATATCGAGGATATGTCCCTTTGGAAGCGGCCAGGTTTGGTATTGGGTGACAGGCGACAAGATGGCGTAGGCGCCTGAAGTATATAAAGACAGCGGTAGCGTCTGCGGACACTCACCAGACAGGTCTTGTACATTGTCGTAAAAGCATTTCACGGGATTACCCAAGGTAATCGCCAGCGAGGTGCTTGCCGGCAAGATTACTTCAGGATAAACCCATCTCTGGCTGCACGGATTACCCACCCCCGCGATGACAACGTGAATATAGTATGTTGTGTTCGGGGCAGGTTTCGCAGCATTAGGATCGGCCTGGAAGCCGACCCAGGCCCATGCGTCATCCTCTAGAACCCCGTTGACGCAATCGTTGACATAGGACTTTTGGATTTGTCCGTCATACCAGGCTAAGGCGCTGGGTGCCGCTGCAGAGCGCAGGTTGGCGCTGGGCGGAGGCAGCGTAGCTTGAGCGCCAACCGGTAGAGGCAGAGCGATGATTAAAGCGATCAGCTGCATGTAACGAATGGGATGTGACATAATTTCTCCTTACATTGGGAATACGTGATTGGGCTTCCAAGCCAGACACCCGAAAGACCACGCATCACATGGTAAATGTCGCATCTCTGGAAAAGTTGCCATTTCCTGACAGTCGGGCTGACAGTTTGGTTGTCAGCCAATGCGCTATGACGGCCTGGGTTCGTACCCGCGGCTTTCGGGTGTGTCTTGCGGGAATCGCCATGCGCTCAAGCACACCCGAAAGGTTTGCGTTGCGCGCAAAAGGAAGAATACTCACGCATCAGGAAACACGGTCGCGGACTGTCGTTCGATCGTCTCGTGGCATCGGCCGATCGAGGGTGTCATCAAATAACCCTCCATGCCCCATCAAAGCGAGGTCGGCCCGGGTCAGGCGTTCACCCGCCAGTAGCCGTGGCAGGATCAAGTCGATCACATTAGTCTGAAGGGACTTCATGCAGCCTGGCGCGCCGATGATCGGCATGGCGTCGAGCCATGCCAGCATAAGCAGGCTGCCGGGATCCACCGGAACGCCAAGTTGGGATACCCTGCCGCCGGCAATGCGGACTGCTTGCGGGATAATGTCATCCCGATCCATAGTGGCAGAAATTCCCGCCAGGATCACGAGATCGCGCCCGGCGGCATGCTGCGCGCGCATCGCTGCTGCGATGTCGGCGGGTTGATGCGGGACATGCGCGATGGAGTCGAGGCGGCTGCCCAGCCTCTCCAGACGCGTGCGCGTCGGATGGATAAAATCCGCCAGCAGGCGATCCCTCCCGCTATCCGGCGCCGAAACAATCAGAGCAACCGAGCATGCTCGCAATGCGCGCACCGAGACAACCAGCGCAGGCTGATAGTCGCGCGCGATCGCTTCCACATCGACCACTGCGGCTGTGGGCAGCGCAAACGGGATGATCTTGACCAGCATCACCAGTTGACCGGCGCGGACGAGTGTATGTTCGCGCAGGACAGCGACCGTAATCCCTTCATCGATGGAGTTGATCCGATACAGAGCGTCGACATTTACGCGCAGCGGGCCAGCAACCTGCGCAATCAGATTCGCGCGACCGACGCCAGTCGCCTGCAAGCTGACGCCCGGCCCGCATAATGCGATGCCAACACGCCGGGCCGCCTCATTCTCGGTGAGATCATTTGCCTCGAGCGTCACTGCCGTGATGACCGTATAACCGAGTGCAGCCAGGGATTCGATGTTTGCAGAGGTTAGTAAATGGCCCTTGGTAAGCGTCCTGCGCCCGTCCTTATCGAGCACATGATGCGCCAGGATCGTGCCAGCAGCCTGCTCCAAAGACACGGGCCCATATTTCACGACGGCGCCTCGTTCTCCCGCCCCTCTGGGGAGGGTTGGGAAGGGGCGTTCCTCGTTGCGACGATCTCCGCCATGATACTCAGCGCTATTTCTTCGGGTGATTGCGCCCCTATCGACAGACCGATAGGTGTTCGGATGCGCTCGATCAGCGCAGGATCAACACCCTCCCTGGTCAGGCGCTCGACGCGCAACTGATGCGTGCGCTTGCTGCTCATCACACCCACATAGGGCGCAGGGCTTGGCAGCGCAACGCGTAGCGCCGGATCGTCGATCTTCGGGTCATGGGTCAGTATCGCAATGTAGGTTACCGCGTCGAGGGCGAGGCCGGACAGCACCTTGTCCGGATACTCATGGGCGAGCAGGCTAACGCCGGGGAAACGTTCATCAGTTGCGAAGGCGCTGCGGGGGTCGATGACGATCACCTGGTAACCCAGAACCTGGGCCAGCCGGGATAATGCTTGCGCCACATGCGCGCCGCCGATGATCACAAGGCGTGGATCGGGGCGAAAAACATCGACAAGCACATCCAGGCCATTGACTGTAGTGCGCACAGTCTTACACTGGTTGTGTAACGCCTGGGTCGCTGCCTTTGCCAGCGCCTCGAGTTGCGTTGGATCTAGCGAGGAACTACTGAAGGTGACGCCGCACCCGGCATCTACCAGTATTTTTTGCCCGGACGCTTTCCCTGCGATGACCGTTACAGTGGCGGCCGCGCGATTGTGATGCGCAGCAATGGCAGCCGCTGTCCACCAGTCATGGTTAAGCGGTTCAACATAGATGGACACCTTGCCGCCACACGCCAATCCGACTTCCCAGGCGCTGTTGTCGCTGACGCCATAATGCAGCAACCGGGGTGTGCAGTCCTGAATCGATTCGAGCGCCTGTTCCATGACTGCGCTCTCGACGCACCCGCCACTAACGGATCCGACCATGGCCATTCCAGTGGTGATGGCCATCTTCGCACCCGCCTGCCGCGGCGATGATCCCCACGTCGCGGCAACCGTTGCCAGGGCGACGGGCTTGCCCTCCTGTAACCAACGGTCAACCGTATCCACGATGTCACGCATATGCAGTTCTCCTACGGACAACTCTAACCTACCGCGTCCGCGCCGCTTGTGCAGGGGCACGCTGCGCGCTTGCGGTTGCCCACTCGGCGGTTACCCACTCGGTTGCCTGTAGGCTGGCCGCCGCCAATCCACACGCGCCAACTCACGCGCCAGCATTGCCAGGTTTGAGAGATTGCGCACCGGCAGAAAATCGTCCACATAAGGTCGCATGGCCAGTGCGCCACGGGTCAAAGGTTC
>CAIXPS010000030.1 GCA_903921365.1 uncultured bacterium
CACGCTGCTCAAGGTGCTCGTCGGGCTGGAGCAGGCCGACAGCGGCCAGTTCGTGCAGGGGCGCAACACGCCGTACTGCTATTACAACGAGATATTTGATTCGCTCGATCTGAAGGATACGGTGACGCACGCGGCCAACGTCTTCGGGCTGGGGTACCTCGCGCCGCGCAAACAGGTCAACCGGCTGCTGGCGTTGTTGCGCTTCAGCGAGATGGACCTCAACCAGCAAATCGGGACGCTCTCGGGCGGGCAGCGCGCCAGGCTGGCGCTTGCCAAATGCCTGCTCTCAGGCGAGCCGCTGCTGATCCTCGACGAGCCGACCAACTATCTGGACATGACCAGCACGCAGGTGATGGAGCGCGCACTGGTGAACTTTCCCGGCGCAGTGATCGTCGCCAGCCATGATCGCTTCTTCATCGACAAGATCGCCACGCAACTGATGGTGTTCGAGGGCAATGGTCGGGTGCGCCAGGTGCACAGCAACTGGACATTGTGGCAGGCGTCGTTGAAGAATCCGGTTGTGCCGGAATAGGCGGCGCGTGGAGAGGCTTGTTGGGCAGTGTTGGCACACGCCAGTCGCCCATCAGCTATCGAATACCGACCAGCAGATGTCGTTTCGCAACCGCTGATCGTCCAGTACAAGATCGCGAATCGCATCCGGCAGCTGGTCGCGTTGCCAACGGCACTCGAGCCGGCCGGCACTTTCGCCCTCGCCTTCAGGCGCAGCGGCGCGAGCGGCTTTGATCGCGTAGGCTGCGGCGCCCAGCTCATGCGCGGCGACGTGCGCGACCACCCCAGCCTGACCGGCAGCATAGGCGGCATGGCGCGCCGCCCCGCTCAGATCCCTGGCCGCCGCCATCGCGTGACCGCCCGCCGCGCGGGACTGGGACATCGTGATCTCGCCGCGCGCCCATGCCCGAGCCTGCTCAATTGCGTGACGCGGCCGCGAGTCCGCAGGCTTCGCCGACTCGAAGTGATGTAGGACGTGCTCCGCACACGCGGCCGCCCATAGGGCGAGAAGGTAATGGTCTGAATCCGTAAGCGTCCCACCGCGGCGGATGGTGATAAAGCGAGGGTCGCGAACTTCGGGAAGGATCATGCTGCACCTTTCATGAACACGGTAAAATTCCAACTATGAAGACCACCGTTGATATCCCGGATGAGCTTTTCCGGGAAGCCAAATCACGCGCTGCGCTAGAAGGGATCAAGCTTAGGGAGTTGATTTCCGAAGCTCTGCGGGGAAAACTAAACACACCGGCGCCAAAGCCCCAGCGTCACCGCACAAAATTCCCGATCATCACCAGTCAACGCACCGACCCGCTGGTAACCCTCGAACAGGTGAAACAATCCATTTGCTGACCTTGACCTGGTGCTTCTCGGCGACGAGATAAATTAAAGCTGTTACGCCGTCCCTATCACCTTTCGCACAATGCGCCGGCCATTCGGCAACTCGCGCACAGTCACAAACCCCGCCTGCTCAAAGATGCCATAAGCGCCCATATAGGTATAAGACTTCGGCTGGACCACCGCACCCTCGGCGTCGATGTGCGGGCCAACTGGATACGCCTCGATGATCGCGGCGCCCTGCTCGCGCGCATACGCAACCGCATCGCGCAACAACCACCCGCGTATCCCGCGCCCGCGCATGGCGCGCTTGATGAAGAAACACACAATCGACCACACAGGCTGGTCATCCACGCGCGACAAGGTTTTTGACCGCTCCAGCCGCGCATAGGTTTCGCGCGGCGCAATCGAGCACCACCCCACCGGCTCCTCATTGACATAGCCAATGACGCCGGTCGGCGTTCCTGACTGCACGGTGCATTCCAGCGCCTGCTTGCGCCCGGCGCTGTCAAGGTCGGTATAGTCCGCCGACAGCAGCCGCCACAGCATGCACCAGCAATATCCGGGATTGCCATGATGCTCAAACAGTGTCAGCAGGTCGGCCCAGCGCTCTGGCGTCAACGGGTGATAATTCCATTCGGACGGCGCTACGGCTGGCACCTTACCCCTTCGCTACCTGCAACCGGCGCCATGCGCACAAGGCGTCGCACACTTCAAACGGGTAATCCATTTCATCGCAAACTCCTATCAAGAAAGTCCAGCACACGCTTGACATTGGCGGGCGTGTTGAACACAGGGTCAGCATGCCGAGCGCCTTCCATCAAATCCAGCAACACCTTATCCCGGCCAATCGCCATCTCCAGCATCTCTGCGAAGTGGATCGACTGTAATGTTGGCACGAGGTCGTCTTTGGTCCCGTGTTGCAATAGAAACGGCGGGGCAGCGGGGGTGATATACGTCTCCGGGTTAGCCATCTTGACGAGATCGGGCACGGCGCCTATCCGCGCGCCGAGGAGCAGCGATTCGGGCGAGTGGGCATCGGCGTGCAGCCCGTTGCCCGGCTTCAACCCGTATGCGCTCACCTGCTCATCCATCTTGAGGAAGTCGGTTACCGGGTACCACGCCACGACAGCCTGAACGTTGCTCGGTTGATCGGGGTTGCCCAGGCTCAGGTCCTCCAGTTCTCGCACGCCCGCGGACACGCCAGCGAACAGCGACAGGTATCCGCCGGCGGAATCGCCCCAACTGGCGATGCGCTGTGGGTCAAACCCATACTGCGCCGCATTTGCGCGTATCCAGCGCAGGGCAGCCTTTACATCGTGAATGAGCGCGGGGAACAATGCCTCAGGGCTCAGGCGGTAATTAATCGACACGACGGCATAGCCGCGTTTCAATCCTTCGAGCATCGGCAGATGCGACCCATCCGCCTTATCGCCAGACAGAAAAGCGCCGCCATGAATACGCGCGATGACCGGGTAAGGGGCGTGTCCCGCGGTGGGGAGATAGATATCGAGCTTCTGTGCGGGCGAGTGATCGCCATACGGCACATCCAGCGCTGTGTGCTTGATTTGATCGGGGGTTACCATTGTTTAGTGCTCCAGCAGTACAGACGATAATACACCACAGAATGGGCACACAAACGTTTGAGGCGACGGTTACTGTTATGAATGGCAAAGTGGTCATCGTGCTTCCCTTCGATCCCAATCAAGTCTGGAGCATCAAGGAGCGCCACCATATCAATGGGACGATCAACGAGCACGCTGTGCGCGGCCCGCTCGCGCGCACCGAGCGCGGCGACCAGTACTATTTCGTGCTTGGCCCCGCGTGTCTGCGCGACGCCAAAATAGAGGCCGGGCAGCAGGTGTCCGTCGCGCTTTCGCCCGAAGGCCCGCTGCAGAGCAACGTGGCGCCGGATATTGCCGTTGCGTTCTTAAATGCGCCCGACGCGCTCGCATTCTTCGAGGCGCTGCCCACGTATTATCGCAAGAATTACATGCGCTGGATCGACAGCGCCAAACGCCCGGAGACGCGCGCCGCGCGCATTGCCGAGATGATCGCCCTGCTCAAGGACGGCAAGCGCGAACGCTAACGCGCGCGGGGACAACCATGCTGACTGTCACCACGGTAACCCAACTCATCCAGTTCATCATTGCGCCGGTAGTGATGATCAGCACGTGCGGCCTGATCCTCAACGGCATTGTGCAACAGTACGGGGCCGTTGACGAGCGTCTGCGCGGGATGATGCGCGAGCGACTGACGTTGGTCAGCAGAATGGAACCCAATTCTTTTGAAATCGAACGCATCACCCAGATTGACACACAGGTGCCCATCATCGTGCATCGCCACAAACAACTCCACAACGCGATCATGCTGCTCTACATCGCCATCGTCATCCTGGTCAGCAGTATGTTCGTCATCGCGATTTCCATAGGGCTGGATAACGCTCTTATTTCCAGCGCGGCGCTGGCCTTGTTTATGCTCGGAACGGCGGTGATGCTCGTCGCGGTGATTGTGACCATTTTCGAGGTGCGCCAGTCATTGCGCGCGCTGTACTACGAAGTCGACCGCGTGATCAACCTGCACAGCCACGACGACAGACCCCCTTCCTCGCCGCAGGCATGACAACCCGCTACGATGCCATCATCGTCGGATCAGGCCCAAACGGCCTGGCCGCTGCGATTACGCTGGCGCAAGCCGGGCGCAAGGTGCTGGTGCTCGAAGCCAAAGCAACCATTGGCGGGGGAATGCGCAGCCTCGAACTGACTCTGCCCGGTTTCGTCCACGATATGTGTTCGTCGGTGCACCCGCTTGGGCTGGCCTCGCCGTTCTTTCGCAGCCTGCCGCTCGCGCAGTTCGGGCTGGAATGGATTCACAGTCCGGCGGAACTGGCGCACCCATTCGACGACGGGACGGCGCTCACGGTTGAACGCTCCATCAACGCGACAGCCGCCCAACTGGGCAAGGACGCGGCAGCCTATCGCCGGTTGTTTACGCCGCTGGTTGCAAGTCACGAGCACATCCTCGCCGAGTTCCTCGGCCCGTTGCGCCTGCCGCATCATCCGCTGGCGATGGCGCGCTTCGGGCTGCCAGCGCTGTTGCCTGCCACAATGCTGGCGCAGGGATTCTTCCACGACGAGCGGGCGCGCGGGCTGTTCGCCGGCCTCGCCGCACACAGCATCATGCCGCTGGAGCAGCCGGCCACCGCCGCTTTCGGGTTGATGCTCGGAATGCTGGCGCACGCCGTCGGCTGGCCGCTGGCGCGCGGCGGATCAGGGCAGATTGCGCGGGCGCTGGCTGACTATCTCGTCTCGCTGGGCGGCGAGATCGCTACCGGCGTCGAGGTTAAAGCGCTACGCGATATTCCAGCGGCGCGGGCGACGTTGTTCGACCTCGGTCCGCGCCAGATCGCGCGCATCGCGGGCGAACGCCTGCCGCCTGCCTATGTGCGCAGATTGGGTGGATACCGCTATGGCGCCGGCGTGTTCAAGATCGATTACGCCCTGAGTGCTCCCATCCCATGGCGCGCAGCTGAATGTTCGCGCAGCGCTACGGTGCACCTTGGCTCCACGCTGGCCGAGGTCGCGGCAAGCGAACGCGCCGCGTGGCAAGGGCTACGCGCTGCACAACCCTACGTGATCGTGGTGCAACCGACGTTGTTCGATCCCACGCGCGCGCCCACCGGCAAACACATCGCCTGGGCCTACTGCCATGCGCCGCATGGTTCGAGCGAAGACGTAAGCGCATCCATCGAGGCGCAAATCGAGCGGTTCGCGCCCGGATTCCGCGATTGCGTGATAGGGCGCGCCAGGCGCCATTCCGCGCAGATGGAGGCATACAACCCGAACTATATTGGCGGCGACATCAACGGCGGGGTGCAGGACTTGCGCCAGCAATTCACGCGCCCGGTTCTGCGGGCTGTGCCCTATTCGACCCCCGCGCCGGACCTATTCATCTGCTCATCCAGCACGCCGCCGGGCGGCGGCGTGCACGGCATGTGCGGGTACTACGCAGCGCAGGCCGCGCTGTCATCGGCCTTGCGCTGACTATTTGCTGGTAGCATCATCTCACGGAGGAATGGAGAATGAACATTATTGGCGCAATCGTCGCGGGTATCGTGGCTACCGTGCTGATGAGCATGGCATTATCGGGCGCGCCGCGCATGGCGATGCCAAAGATTGATCTCGTCGGACTGCTGGGCACGCTGTTCAGCGCGCGTGAGAACCGCGTGTTGGGGTGGGTGCTGCACGTTGCATTCGGCATCGTCTTCGCGCTGATCTACGCCGCAGTGTGGTCGCTGGGCATCGTCTCGCCCGGCGTCACCGAAGGGCTGATCTTCGGCATCGCGCACTGGTTGATCGCGGGCTTCCTGATCGGGCTGCTCTCAGCCGTGCATGCCGGCATTCGCGCCGGAGCGGTCAAAGACCCGGGACGCTACCTGCGCAACCTGGACGCCAGTATGGGATTCTTCGGCGGGCTGATGTCGCACCTCGTCTACGGGCTGACGGTCGGGCTGGTCTATAACTTCTTCCAACTTGCATCAGGCGCTGTTTAGCGGCGTCTCCGGGCTCTTTTCGTTGCGGCTGCGCGCCTCGCGTTCCATCTCCATCACGATGCGCGCCACTTCCTCGAATGCCGCGCGCTGCTTGCGATACAGGTCGCTCTCGCTCATCACCAGCTTGCGCGCCACGTCGCGCACCCGCTGCCCCTGCACAATCTTCATCTCGAGAATGTTATAGAGCAACCACTCTGTCGCCGTCAGGCTGCGCGTGCCGTCAGGCTTCAACCGCTCGATGGCCACAGTGAGCACCGCGCGCAGCGCTTTGGTGGCATTGCCGTTGTTAGCTTCCATTGCATCGGTGACCACGCGCAATTTCATCATCGGCGAACTGGTAAATTTCGGCCCGCCCCAGTACTGGCTCAATGCATCGCGCACCAGGTGAGTAAAGTCGTCGTACCCTTCGGGCACAAGCTCGAAGTCGGCGATGGTTGGCGCAGCGGGGTTGCGCGTCTCCGCGATGCGGCGCTGCATGTCGTCTGCCTCGGGGATGATGCGGGTGAGCGCTTCAAATGCGCGCCGCTGCATGATCGAGTCCTCCAGCGCGTGGGCCGCCTGTGCCACTAGCGTGGCCACGCCCTGACGTTCCTCATCGGTCAGCTCCGGCTCGGAGGCGCGCGCCACCAGCCCGATCACGCCAAGCACTTCGCCCGTCTCGCGCGATCGCAACGGGATCAGCCAGTAGCCTTCCCACAGGATGAAGTCGTGTTCAATCTCAAACATTGTGTGCGCGCCTGAGGACTCGGCGCTGTTTTCGTCGGCCTTGCCATTGACCGGCGTCCGCGCGTCGCCTGTCTGCATTGCGGCCGGCCCCTCCGCCGCCGTAAGCGCCTCAGCCAGTTTCAGCGCTTCGGGCGGTTTTACAGCCTCGCCACCCTTGGCGTACTCGCCACCTTTGGCGTACTCGCCACCTTTGGCGTACTCGCCACCTTTGCCACTGGATGCCCGCGCCTGGATTACGCTGCGCACCAGCGCCGACTGCGGCGTGAGCTTGTCCACATCAAGATTGCCTATCACGACAAGCACGGGTTCGGTTACTGGCAACGGGCTATTGGGGTCAGCATACAGCGTCTGTATCGGCAGATCACGGTCGGAAATCTTCATCACAAAAGCGGTGCGCGCGCGCAGCAGGTCGCACAATGCCGCCAGGATGTTTTCGAGGAACTGGCGCAGGTCAGAGGTCGTCATCAGGCGCTCGCTGAACTGCTGCAGATACGTCACTTCGCCGCTATCCTCGCCCGCAATCAGGCGATCCATCGTCGGTTGCAGCGTGACGATGAACAATTGCGCCAGCAGGATCATCGTGGACGCGGTAATCAGCCCGACAAAATCACTGGGTAAACCGAAAAGCTTCTCCACGCGGGTGCTCATCACCAAGGCGGTGATGACGGCAGCGGCCAGAATGGGGCCGCGGAACAAATACTTGATCAGGCGGCGCTTGATCACGCGGTCAGGTGCGCTCGCGCCATAATAGGCAACGCTGTACCCCATCAACGTAAGTCCTGCGCCGATGGCGGTATTCACCAGCAGGATGCCCGTCCACGGAATGAGATCGGGGAGCGAGATCGGCCACCCCACAGGCAACAGATAAGGAAAAATGCCCAATGTGGGGAACAGGAACGACAGCGTGAAGTACGTCATACGGCGTTTACTCGTCGCCGTCAGCGAGCGGCGGCGCGACTCAATGACGTTATACATGGCCCAACCGACGCTGCTGAAGTAATACAGGCTGAACACGTAGAACAGCAGTCCCGGGTCAAGGTGCTGCAAGTGCACTGTTGGCACACCGTTGGACGCCACGAGATCAGTGAAGACCACCAGGAGGAATATGACGACGCCGGTGATATAGCCAACGCGCACGGCAATGCGGCGCACCGGGGATACTTCGCCGGTGGCGCGCAGCAGCGTATCCGACATGCCAAGCGCCGCAGCGGGCATCAAGGCAATGCCGATCCATTGGAAGCGCATCCACTCGAATGCAGGAGGGGTGGACAACTGTCCCAGCAAATCGCCCAGATATGCGCCGATGGCGCACAGCAGCAGCAATGCAAACGAGCGCGCAATCTGACTGCGCCGGTTATATAAGCCGATGTAGATCACCAGCGCAAACGCGGTGATGAGTATGCCGGCTGATATGATGCGGTTGAGCAGCGTAACAGCGCCAAGAAGTGTAGCTAAGATGTCAGTCATTCCTAAAGGATTCAAAGCAATCTGCGTTAACGGATTTTATACGTAAAGAAGAGCGCGATATCGCGCGCCTGATAGTAGTTGTCGGCATAACCCGAGAAGTGAAAACCGAGCGTCTGGCACATCCGGGTGGCGGGATAGTTTTTAGTCTGCAAGTCAACCATCAGACCTTGCAGGCCGTCAGCTTTAGCCTGGGCCGCTGCGGTGCGAAACAACTGGGCGCCGATCCCTTTGCGCCGTTCACGTGGCGCGACAGCCATACACGGCAGGGCGCCGCCATTCTGCCAGGGGTGCGTGGTCATTCCGATATAGCCCGCGATATCGCGCGAAGCCTCGCCTTCCGCAACCCACACAAGGTCGCAGCGGAGCAGGATGCGGCGCAACGTGGCCTTGTCGTGCTGATAGGGCGCCTGCACCAGGCGCGGCAAGCGCACCAATCGAAAGACGGCGCTGGTCTCAGTGCTGGTGTCGCGACCACTCATCTGCCAGACGTGGTCTGTCATGTAACTGTGATCCATATCCACAATCACATCGATATCGGAGAGTTCTGCCTGACGAATGTGCATGATGTGCTACAACCGGAGGAACGCCTGCCCGGATTTATTTGCCAATCGTGACTGGCATACGACAAGTTGCGCGAACCGCGCCATCCGAACCAATGATCTGCAGGCGGAACGGATAAATGCCTGGCGCAAATGCGGATGCGCCGAAACTCGCAAGCAACACGCCTGATATCACCGTCGCTTCGCCTCGGCCCACCTGAGTCCATGTGGATGCGCCGGGCGCCTGTATCTCTAATTTGTACCAGTCGCCTGTGGCCAACACAGCCGTCCCTTTGAAGGCCGCGTTGCCAGTTATCTTTTCTCCCTGCGCAGGGCTGATAATCTGCGCGTTGGCGTTCGAACAATCCGACACAATCGCACCCGTTGTAGTGAGTGGATGCGCCGGGTCGGCAAAGGTAACAGTTGGCGTGAATGCCCTGCCGGCCGGGAGTTGCCCCGACTGAAGCGCCGCCGTCGGCATGGACGTAGGAATTACAAGGCCTGCTGGCGTGCTCGTGGCCGCCCCCAGCAGGGTGTTTGCCTTGGTGACGGGCGCAAGCGACGTGACGCCGTAGATGCCGACGCCGATGAGGACGCACAACACCGCCTTTAACAGGGCGCTCACCGCGCGCGACACCACTGCCCGGCGCTCCAGACGGAACACAGCCCGGCGCAATTCCCGCAACGACGCCACACCGGCAAGGAAAAAGTAAGCGCATGCAATTCCGCAGACAGCATAAAGCACGATGCTGTAGCGACTGATAAGCTGCGGAATTATCTCCATTCGTTCAAAACACCCCTCACGATGGCCATCATTTTCGGCGCGATCTTTGGCCCGGCTTCAAGCACTTCCTGATGCGACGGCGGCTCACCCTCATCGGATTGCAGCCGCGCCACATTAGTAATACCGCTGAATCCCAGCACCCGCATCCCGCCGTGGCGGGCGACGAGCACTTCATTCACTGTCGACATGCCCACTGCGTCTGCGCCGATAGCGCGCAGAAAACGCAATTCTGCCGGCGACTCAAAGCTCGGCCCGGCCAGGCCAGCATACACGCCTTCCTTCAGTTCGATGGATGCCGCACCCGCAACCTGTCGCGCGATTGCGCGCAGTTGCGTATCGTACGCGTCCGTCATGCTGGGGAAACGCGCGCCCAACGAATCATCATTCGGCCCGATCAGCGGGTTGTGCCCCGCCATCCCGATCAGATTGATGTGATCGCTCATCATCATCACATCGCCGACGGCGAAGCTGCGGTTGATGCCGCCCGCTGCGTTGCTCACGATCATGGCTGTCGCCCCGAGTGCGCGCGCCACGCGCACGGGCAGCGTGATCTGCCACATGGGGTAACCCTCATAGAAGTGGACGCGCCCCACCATGACGATGACGGGCACGCCGCACAGACCCCCTAGCAGGAATGCCCCGGCATGTCCGGGCACAGTCGACACGGCAAAATCCGGGATATCGCCGTATGGCACGCGCACGGGGTCGGTGACTTCGTCTGCCAGCGCGCCCAGCCCGCTGCCCAGCACGACCAGGACGCGCGGTTGGAGATCGGATTTCGCCCGCACTGCGTCAGCAGCATGTTGGATCAAGCTCGCGATGTCTGGGTTAGTCATGTGGTGATTGGGTATCCTTTTTCTCGTAAGAGGTTCAGTGTCCACGTCGCTTCGACAACAGACATCGGCGCGCGCGCCGGTTTTGTGTAGTCAATCATACCGGTATAACCACCCGTGTCGTAAGCGTGGATCAGGATGGCGCGCAAGTCCAAGGTCACATCCGGGTCTGGCGAGCGTAACGGGATGCGAAATGTCGGCAGGACACTGCTCAATACAATCGGGTATGTTTCACAACGGGTGCGATCCCCGTCGTCCGCGCGATTCACACAAATGATGTAACGATACTCCACCAGCTTGCCGGCCTGATTGCGCAATTCAGGCGTCACGCGCGCCCCGGAACTCAACAGGTCAATCTCAACCAGATTCACATTGCTACTAAGAAGCTCATCCTGCTTGCGAAGATACTGCCGCCGTCCTTCGCCTTCCAGCTTGTTTGCTGGACTGAGCAGCTCAATCGCCGTAACAACCTCGCCACTGGCAGAATGGATGATCTCGATATATGGTTCGCGACGCCGTTCAATCGGCGAAGTGACGATGTAGGGCTCAGCAACACCAGCAGGGGCATACGCTGCCACATCCTCGTGCACGACGGTTACATCGGGGTAGATGTTTCGGTTCGATCTTGCTACATACAGGCGCAGATCCATGCGGGCGCGATAGCGCGGTTGCAAGACAGGCTGAAGCGCATCACGGATGTAGGTGATCAAACTGATATGAAGATCCGGCCACAGTTCCGGATCTTCAAGGTGCGGGTCCATGCCAGGGAATGGACTAGGCATAAGCGGTCATCGGTTCAGGACGTCGATCGCCCGATCCAGTCGCTCCAGCGTCATCTCGCGCCCCATGACGCTGATGGTTCCAAACAGCGGCGGCGTCACACTCTTGCCTGTCACAACATTGCGCACAATTGTGAACAACGCTCCGGGCTTCACCGTCAGACGCTCAGCCAACTGGCGCATAGCCTGCTCCATAATCGTTGGGTCGAAGTCGGGCAGTTGCGCCAGCAACTCCCTGGTCTCGCGCAATACTTTCAACGAAGCAGCCTGATCCATCTTCTTATCAATGAGTGAGGCGGCAGTCACCGGGGGGATATCGGTGAACATGAAGTCGATCAGCCCGGCAGCATCCTTGAGCGTCTTGATGCGCTCTTGAATCAGCGGGACAGCGCGCAAAAAGCGTTCCATCCGCTCCGGCGTATCCAGCGCGATGCCTGCTTTCTGTGCGAATGGAATCAGGTGTTGCGCCAGTTCGGCGGGCGGCAGCCGGCGAATGTGCATCCCGTTCAACCAATCGAGCTTGGTGTAGCTGAACACGGCAGGCGAAGTGCCAATGTGATCCTCTGAGAACTTTTCGATGAGTTCAGGGATCGTAAACACATTCTGCTCGTCGCCCTCGCCGGGCGCCCAGCCCAGCATGGCGAGGAAGTTGATCACCGCCGTCGGCAGGTAGCCCTGATCGCGAAACTCGAACACGCCAGTCGCGCCATGGCGCTTGCTCAGCTTGCGCCCATCCTCGCCGAGGACATTGGGCACGTGAGCAAACTTCGGCATTTCCCAGCCGAAATATTTGTACAACAATACATGCTTGGGTGCGCTCGACAACCAGTCGTCGCCGCGGATGACGTGCGTCACACCCTGCAGATGGTCGTCCACGACGTTGGCGAGGTGATAGGTGGGATATCCATCGGCCTTAAGCAGCACGGTGTCGTCGACGTTGGCGTTCTCGAAGCACACATCGCCCTTGACCAGATCGTGCAGATGCGTGGTTCCGTCGCGCGGATTCACGCGCAAGCGGATCACGTGGGGCTGGGATGAATCCACATCTGTGCGCAGGCGCATCTCCTCGCGGAAGCTCCACACCTCTTTGCGCGCGATCACGTCGGCGCGCATATGCTCCAGCTCCTCCGGGGTCTCATTGGCGCGATAGGCGCAGCCATTTGCAACCAGCCATTCAGCCCACTCCCGGTAATGGGGCAGGCGCTGCGACTGGATGAATGAGCCCGGAATGCCCCGGCTGCTGCCGTCCTCCAGCGCGCCGGGATAGTCTTCATCACTGCTCATCAACTGCAACGACGCGTGATCGGGGCCGCCGTCGAGTTCGATACCGAGCCAGTCAAAGGTTTCGAGGATGCGCCGGCATGAGCCGGGGACGCGGCGGTCCTGATCAGTATCCTCGATGCGGATGAAGAACAGTCCATCATGGCGCTTCGCTGTCAGCCACGAAAAGATGGCCGTGCGAACGCCCCCGATATGCATGTCTCCGGTGGGGGAAGGAGCAAAGCGTGTGCGAACAGATGTGGTCATTAATATTATTACTCTTTCAGCCACTTATCAGCGGCGCGCTCGTAACTGATCAATTCGTCATCGGTGAAATACAACGCGAGTTCGCGGATAGCGGTCTCAGGCTTGTCGGCCCCGTGCACCAGGTTGCGCGAGATATTCATGCCGAAATCGCCGCGAATGGTGCCAGCGGCGGCATTCAACGGGTTCGTGGCGCCCATCGTGGCGCGCGCAGCCGCAACGGCGTCCGGCCCTTCCAGGCACAACACAACTACCGGGGCAGACGTCATATAGGCCACAGTGCCCTCATAGAAGCCCTTGCCCTTGTGTTCCGCGTAATGCTGCTCAGCCGTCTCGCGCGAGATGCGCATCAGCTTCATGCCCGCGATGCGCAAGCCGCGAGCTTCAAATCGTTTGATGATTTCTCCGACCAACGCGCGTTGCACGCCGTCAGGTTTGATGATTGCCAGTGTTCTTTCCATGTTCTTTCTGTATATCTCCGATATTCGATATCCAATCTCTAACTTCTAATCTCTAGTCTCTAGTCTCTAGTCTCTAGTCTCCGCCGTCGCCAGCGCCCGATGATACGCTATTAATGCGGCATCGATATCGCCCTTGCGCTTGTGGACATCGCCCAGCAGCGTGTAGAAGTGCGGCACCCTTGGATAAGCTTGCGCGGCCGCATCGAGTTCAGCCAGCAGGGTGTCAAGCTTCTTTCCAGCCCTCACCAGAGTCGCGTAATGATCTGCGGCGACTTCATAGTCGCCCGTTTCGAGCGCCTTGTGCGCCATATCCAGCAGATCCTCGGTTGAAAGCTTAGGCTTTGCAACCCTCGCCTTGCGCGCCTTCTTACGCGCCGGGAACGATGAGCCGATCTCCGGGATATCAGACACAGGCGTGAACTCCGGCGCGGGCGTGGGCGACGGTATCACGGGCGCCAGACTCTCATCAGTTGCGACGTCGCCCTGTAGTTCGAGTAGGGGAGCCTGCGGCGCCGGGATCACAGGCGCCGGCACTGGCGCAGTACCACTCGCCGCCGACGCCAGGGTGAGCGTTACCGTCGGCGGCGGTTCGGGCAACCACTTCGTCACGCTGCCAGTTCGCATTGAGCGGTGCAGCGCGTCATCCACATCAGCAGCGCGCTCGATGGGTTGATCCGGGTCCGTCTCGGAAACGGTCTCTGGCGCTTTCTCTGTTCGCAGTGCGGTCAACCACGCGGGGATATCCTCGGCCTGATCCTCAGCGTGCACGGGCGACCACTCCAGCGGCGTCGTGCCGATGACGCCATCGCCCTCGGCGGACGCTTCAGCATCGGCGTCTGGGTCTGCCTTGGAATCCAATAGGTCGGGCGCGCGGTTCTCTGTGGGTGGCAGCGCCGGCGCCTCTGGTGTGGGCGCAACCGGGCTGGCCGCAGCGATCAACTCGTCGACCCACGCGGAGCGATCCAGCTCGCTGTCGACACCTTGTTCCAGCGGCTGATCGACCTCCTCGCGCGGTATGGGCTGCGGGTAGGCAGCCACATCACGCACAACAAACGGCGACGCCTCTTCCAGCCACTCGCGAGCGGCGCGATAGTCAGGGTCGAGTCGTTCGACAGCCGCCTGATGCACCCCGGCGATATCCATGTTTCCTATTTGCGCCCACAGTGCCGCCAGGATGATGTGCGCATTCAGGCAATCGGGTTGCGCATCCAGAATGCTCTGGCAAAGTTCAACCGTCGACACCTTGAACCCGCTGCGCCATAGCATTTCAGCCAGCGCAATCTGCACATCGGCGCGATCCGGCACTGTGGTGATCATGCGCCGCATAGAGGCAAAGGCCCGGTTGATAATCCCACCCCTGAACAGCGAGCGCGCCATCGCAATCTCCCCGCGCGCCACCGGGCCATCCTCGATATTGCCGGCGATATGCAACGCATCGGGGTCGTTGGGCAGAAAGGCCAGCGCCTGGAGCGCATTCACTGTAGATTCGGCATGCTGGCCGGCATTAGCCTGGCAACGCGCCAACCCGACCATCGCGCGCGCATCCGCTGGCGTGATATCGACAATGCGACAATAATTGTCGCTGGCGCGCGCCATGTCGCCCAACAACTCATACGCCCGGGCGCGCGCCCACAATAGCCGGACAGCATCCGGGTAGAACGCGGCCATCTCGTCGCAGCGCTCAATCGCCTGCTCGTAGCTGGAACCTGCGATCCACCCGCCAACCTCCGACAGGGCGTCCTGGAGCGTAAGCGTCGTCACCTCAGTCATCAGTGTTATTATCGCGCAAGTTACGGCATCCCAGATTGAGGTCTGGAAACACAACAGTATTTGAACTATGAAACCATTTGAACGCGACCTGGAGTGGGTGTCTGAGCACATGCCGATCACCCGCGCAACTATTGCAGCGTTGCCAGACTTGAGCGGCGTGCGGCTGGCCTGCTCGATGCACCTCGACATCAAGATGATCGTGGCGATCGACGGCCTCCTCGCGCGTGGCGCACACGTGTTCATGACCACCTGCAACCCCGCCACCGTGCGCGATGAGGTCGTGGCACACTGTGTGGCGCGCGGCTCACGCAACGTAGAAGCGCATGCGTGGCACGGCATGTCGAGCGCGGACTACAGCGCGGCGGTTGAGCGCGCCATTGCGTGGTCGCCCACCCATCTGTGCGAAATGGGAGCGGAAATCACGAGCGCGCTAGCCTCCGGCGCCCGCGCGACACAACCTCCAGTCCAGGCGAGCCTTGAGGCAACCGGCTCCGGCATCACGCGTCTCGGCAAGCTCACACCTGCCTATCCGATCTTTAACTGGGACGACATCGCGGTGAAGGAAGGGCTGCACAATCGCCACATGGTGGGGATTACCGCCTGCCATGCCTTCTTTAACCGCACGCGGCTGACCTTCCACAACAAACGCGTGCTCGTCGTGGGCTATGGGCTGGTCGGGCGTGGGGTGTGCGACGCGGCGCGCGCGTATGGCGGGCGCATCAGCGTGGCCGAAATCGACGCGGGGCGGGCGCTGGAGGCGACATTCGCGGGCTTGCAGGTCATCAAACTCGAAGACGGGCTTCCCGCCGCAGACGTGATCATCACCGCGACTGGCGCGCGCCACGTCATCAACGCGCGCCACTTCGGGCTGTTGAAATCTGGCGCGTTCGTGCTGAATGTGGGACACTTGAATGAAGAAATCGACATGCTGGCGCTGTATGCCAACCCACACAACACCGCCCTGCCATTCGTCGAGCGCGTCACGCTGGGCGAACGGCACATCTACGTGCTCGCGGATGGCGGGATGGCCAATTTGAGCGCGGGCGAGGGCGACAGTCTCAATGCGTTCGATGTCACGCTCGCCGTCATGGTCGCAGGCATCGGTTTTATCGTGGAATCGGGCGGCGAGTACGCGCCCGGCATTCACACATTGCCGAAACGGGCCTGGACGCCCGTGGCACAAAGAGCTCTTCTATAACTCGAGCGCTTTTATAAAGCGCTCGCCTGAATAACATACTATGGCAAAAAACCAACCCCGCACCCCTTCGCGGCCGCAGACCTACTATATTGAGGCCGATGTAGCCGAAGGGCTGGCAGCCGTCTCCACCGCGGAGATTCGCTTCCGCTTCCAGAAGTTCGTGAATTTTTACTCAACGATCAAACCCGGTAAAGAGGATGCGACAGACGACGCGGGCGGCGTCGTCCTGTTCAGCTACGACAATGCGTTGAGCGAATTGCTCAAACTGCAGACGGTTCAATCGCTCTATCTGTTGCAGCGATATCCAATCGCGCGCCCGAAGGCCCTTCTGGGCGACGAACACTTGCGCAACGTGCGCGCGCAGATCGCGACGGTGCGCGCCTTGTATCCCGACGGCGTGTTCAAGACGCTGCGCCTGAACGCCGCCGGATCCGATTCATCGGTAATGATGCGATTGAAGACCGAACTGGCTGAGTCGGAAGGACTGGCAATCAGCGAGGACGAGGCCGACCTGTTGATCCGCGTTCGCCCGACGCCGTCGATCCATGAAGACGATATCGGCTGGGACGTGCTTGTGCGCCTGTCGCCGCGCCCGCTGGCCACGCGCGCGTGGCGCGTGTGCAACTTCGAAGGCGCGCTAAACGGCGCGGTGGCGCATGCGCTCGTGCGACTGACGCACCCGAACCCGCGCGACGTGTACTTGAATATCGCGTGTGGGTCAGGGACGCTCATGATCGAGCGGCAGTTGGCAGGGCCGGCGCGTCAGATCATCGGGGTCGACATCGATCCTGCGGCATTGGCATGCGCGCAACAGAACGTGATTGCAGCGGGCGCGAAGCAACACGTCACACTGCATCGCGGCGACGGACGCGCACTGCCGCTGCCGGATCACAGCGTCAACGCGATCACCGCGGACCTGCCGTTCGGGCATCTGGTCGGATCGCACGCGGAAAACGTGCGACTGTATCCGCTCATCCTGCAGGAGGCGGCGCGAGTGGCGCGGCCGCACGCGTTCTTTGGCATCATCACCCACGAAGTGCGCCTGATGGAACAACTGCTCGCAGCCGAAGACTGCGCATGGACGGTGGAAAAAACGCTTAAGGTCGAACTCGGCGGCCTGCATCCGCGCATGTACGTATTACAGAAGAACCCTTAACCCTGCACACATCCTTGCGAAGGTTGCCTTGAGGCGCATCATTCAAGTTCAACCTTCGCAAGGAGAACTGATCGTCTCGTGCTATAGTAAATTCTTTAATATTGCGAGAAAGGATATCTGCGACTTATGCCCACCGACGAGACCGTCGTTTCCAAAGACTTCATCCGCGACCTAATTGATGAGGACATGCGCTCCGGCCGATTTGGCGCGCGCGTCCACACGCGCTTCCCGCCCGAGCCAAATGGCTACCTGCATATCGGCCATGCCATGTCGATCAACCTGAACT
Organism: uncultured bacterium; assembly: GCA_903921365.1. Classification (GTDB taxonomy): domain Bacteria; phylum Chloroflexota; class Anaerolineae; order J036; family Brachytrichaceae; genus CAIXPS01. Next base: position 17,420 of record CAIXPS010000030.1, read on the forward strand.
ATGGCATCGCCCGCGACTACGGCGGCAAATTCAACCTGCGCTTCGATGATACCAACCCCACCAAAGAGGAACAGGAATATGTCGACTCCATCATGGCCGACGTGCGCTGGCTAGGCGTCGACTGGGAAGACCGCTTGTTCTTCGCCTCAGATTACTTCGACCAGCTCTGCGAATGGGCCATCCAGCTCATCAAGACGGGCAATGCTTACGTATGCGACCTGAACGCAGACGAGATGCGCCAATATCGCGGCACGCTGACCGAGCCCGGCCGCGACAGCCCGTATCGCAACCGCACTATCGAGGAAAACCTCGACCTGTTCGAGCGCATGCGCCAGGGCGAGTTTCCCGATGGGACGCGCACGCTGCGCGCCAAAATCGACATGGCATCGCCGAACTTGAACATGCGCGACCCGGTGATGTATCGCATCCTGCACGCCACCCATCACCGCACCGGCGACAAGTGGCACATCTATCCGATGTACGACTACGCGCACGGACAGTCGGACTCGATCGAGGGCATCACTCATTCGATCTGCACTCTCGAGTTCGAAGATCACCGCCCGCTCTACGATTGGTGCCTGGATACGCTGGGCATCTATCACCCACAACAGATCGAGTTTGCGCGCAAGGCGCTTACCTACACGGTGTTAAGCAAACGCAAGCTAATCGAGCTGGTGAAAAATAACTACGTGAACGGCTGGGACGACCCGCGCATGCCGACTATCTCCGGGCTGCGCCGGCGCGGATACACGCCCGAAGCGGTGCGCGAATTCTGCGCGCGCCTGGGCGTCTCCAAGGCCAACAGCATCGCCGATTTCCAGCAATTGGAAGCGTGCGTGCGTGAAGACCTGAACAAGCACACCGCGCGCGTGATGGTAGTGCTGAAACCTGTCAAGGTCGTGATCGAGAACTATCCGGAAGGAGAGGTCGAGTGGATTGACGCCGACAACAACCCTGAAGACCCGGCCGCCGGCACGCGCAAGCTGCCGTTCTCGCGCGAGTTGTACATCGAGGCCGATGACTACCGCGAGGATGCGCCGAAGGGCTGGTTCCGCATGAGTCCGGGGCGCGAGGTGCGATTGAAGCACGGTTACTTCATCAAGTGCCACACTGCGGTGAAGAACGCGCAGGGCGAGGTCGTCGAGCTGCGTTGCACCTACGACCCCGCCTCCGCCGGCGGCAGCACCCCCGACAATCGCAAAGTTCAGGGCACGCTGCACTGGGTGAGCGCCACGCACGCCGTCGACGCCGAGGTGCGGCTGTATGAGCAACTGTTCAACAAGCCCAACCCCGACGATGTGCCGCCAGGCGGCGACTACAAGGCCAACCTCAACCCCAACTCGCTGACCGTGCTGGCTGGCGCCAAGGCTGAGCCCGGCCTCGCGACTCTTAACGGTGGCGAGCGGTTCCAGTTCATGCGCCAGGGCTACTTCTGCGCCGACCCCGACTCACGTCCGGGCAAGCCGGTCTTCAACCGCACCGTCACGCTCAAGGACACGTGGGGCAAAGCCGAGAACAAGCCACAAGGAAAGAAGAGCGGGTAGACTTTACAATACGAAAAACAAAAGGGGCGTTACTGTTCAGATCTGAACAGTAACGCCCCTTTGAGAGCGCCTAACGAAAAGATAAGTGTTACGCGTTCAACGACTGGCGCAACGAGTTCAATTTGCCGGAGACACTGCCGTCGACGACCTTGTCACCGACGCGGACAACGAGTCCACCCAGGATGCCTGGGTCGACATCAAAGCTCACTTCTCCAAGCTGGCCGACCTGCTTGCTCAAGTCGGCAGTGACCACGGCCTGCTCATCGGCATTCAACGGTAACGCTGAAGTGACGGTAACGTTGGCTGGGCCGCTGACTTCCACGCCCGAGAGCAACGTGGCGGGAACCTTGGCGAAAAAGTCTTCGATCAAAGCCTGCTGGCGCTGCGCGTCCAGCGAATCACCGATGATCTTGTTGGCAACCGCCATTGCGAGTGCGCTGACTTGCGGACGCAAGCCGGCCAGCATCTGGTTGCGCTCGGCGGTCGCATCGATGCGCGCCTGCGCCTTGATGCGCTCGGCATCGGCCTGGGCATCCTTGCGGACGCGCTCCAAGTCGGCCTGGGCGCTCTGCAACGTGTCGGCGCGCAGTTTTTGCGCTTCGACCGCGGCTTCGCTCAAGCGGGCCTGATAGTCTTTCTCGACGTTGGACAGGCGCTCGTCGGCCTTGCGCGCGTTCTCAAGGCTTTCATCGATGCGCGCGCGGCGATTCTCCAACCCCTTCAAGATTGGCTTGATAATCAACCCATTCAGGAACAGGAGCAGGAAAATGAAGTTAACGATCTGTGCGATGATCAGAAAGGCGTTGATGCCCAGTCCGCCAAAAGCGTCGCCGCCGCCGCCGGCCATCACGCGGGTAAGTGCTAGAAACTCCAATGCAAACCTCCAATCCCTAATCTCTCTGTTAGATGGCGAACAATAGAAGGAACGCGATAACCAGCGCGAAAATGGCGAGTGACTCGGCAAACGCAATGACAAGAATCATGTACGTCTGCAGCGTCGATGTCACTTCGGGATTGCGCCCGATTGAGATCAACGCGCCCAGGCCGGCCAGACCGATGCCAATGCCGGGGCCAATCATGCCTGCGCCGCCCGCGATGCCTGCGCCAACAAGTTTACCAAGTTGTTTTGCTGCTTCTGGATCCATTCAACCTTCTCCCTTTTTGAAGTCGTGACTAAGTAATGTGTAATTCTTGTTTTAGTGTTCGGTGTGCGCCACTGCGAGTGACGTAAACACAACGATCAACATCATGAACACGAAGGCCTGGATGATTGCAATAGCAAACTCCAGAGCCAGGAACAATGTCGGCAGCACCATCGGCATAATGAACGCCATGACGAACACGAGGATCGAACCGGCGAACATGTTGCCGAAAAGTCGGAACGAGAACGAAATGATGCGGATGAACTCCGACAACAATTCGAGGAAGCCGACACCGAACTGAATGTAGTTAATCAAGCCGGTCATGCCGGAACCGGCATGGCGCAACGTGCTGAACCTGAAGAAGTTCCCAAAGTAGCGCACGCCGTTAGCGCGCACACCCTGGATTTCAATAAACAGGAAAGCGATTATCGCCATCGCCAACGTGGTGCTCAGGTCAGAGGTGGCGCGCCGCAGGAACGGCACCACGATCACGCCGCCCTGGGACGTTTGTGCAGAGGGCGAATCAGAAGTGATCGAGGCCACGGCCGCATTTCCTCCCGCAGCCTCGGGCTTGAAACCGCAGTCCTTGGCAAAATCGGTATTGATCTTCTGGCCGGTCACAAGCGTGACGCCGCCTGTATTCACCGAACAGAACCCGCCTGTGGCGACGCGTTCAACCACGCCGATAGACTCAACGCCCGGGAGCAATTCAAACAACCCGGCGATCATGATGAATGTGAATGCAGTGACGGCAATCGGAACAACTGCGCGGGCGCGCGCGCCCAGCGTCGGCACGATGTACTGCTTGTACAGCATCTCGATATAGGCTTCCCACGCGTTGGTGAACCAGTTCTTTGGCTTTTCGCCGATGCCGCGCCGCCCAAGAATAACCAGGACGATGATGACCGCATCAACGATCAGTGTGGTGAAGAGCGTGTTATACAGGCCAACCTTCATGCCGAAGATCATGATGGCGGGTTGCACGATCAATTCGGAAGGAACTGAAATTGTCGGGATGAATGCCTTGAATGTGACATCCTGGCCGTTGATGGGGAACGCAATGCCCTGGCCAAAGTTGCCCAGCATGCACCCGATCACGCACGCGAAGATCATAAACGCGAGAAGCAATATGGTTCTTGGTTTCATGTGTCTTTATTCGTTAATCCAACTACGATCTTAGTTCCAAGTTTACTGGCAATTCCGGTCAAACGCTAGTGATCGGCGGGCGCATGGGCCCATCCGTCTGTTTCTCTGGCGCAGGTGCGCGCTGGCTCTCAAGATAGGCCTCATACTCCGCGCGGGCTTTGGCCGATGCGCGCATGGCGATGCGGTAAGTCAACCACACAGACAATGGCAGCGCAATAAACGCAAGTCCCAGTGTAAAAAGCGGCTTTGTCGCAAGCCGCGCGTCAATAAACAGCCCGAGTGCCAGCGAACCGATCATCAGGCCGCCAATCACAAGTCCCACCTGAACGACCATTCCCGCGAGAACCGCCGGCGGCAGTGCGCGTGTCAATATGACGATAGGTGATTCCTTCCGAGTGCTCATGAGCTTGTGAATTTTAGCACAACGCGCTAATTCAATATAGTCTGTAACGATTTGGCCGCCGCCAACGCCAGATCCCAGAACGGCGTTGAGACAAGGGTGATAATCAACACGGCTGCGGATGTGATCAGCACCACCCAGCCCGTCACCGCAGGTATTGGGAATGGACGGCTTTCGTTCGGGCTGCGCTCCACGTACATGGCCCGAACCACGCCTAGATAGTAGAACACTGAGATCAGGACATTGATGACGCCGACCACGACCAGCCCGATCAGGTTCTCATCGACGGCCGAGCGGAACAGGAACAGCTTGCCGACGAAACCGACCAGCGGCGGCGCGCCAGTCAGGCTCAACAACACTGCCACCATTGCAAGCGCCAGATAGGGCGAGCGCCGCGCCAGTCCGCTGAAATCCTTTAAGTTATCGCCGCCCGCGCGTTGCGCCACCAGCCCGACGATGGCGAAGGCGCCGATGTTGGTGAACATATAGGTGGCGATGTAAAAAATTACGCCCGCAATCGCGTTGGGCTCAGCGCCGTTGACCTCGCCACGGCTGGCTGCATACGCCAGCGCAGTGACGCCAATCATGATGTAACCGGCCTGCGCAATGCTGGAATATGCCAGCATCCGCTTGACACTCGTTTGCGTGATCGCCAACAGGTTGCCGAGGAACATGGTCAGGATCGCCACGGGTTGCATCATCGCCACCCACACCTGCGTCGCGGGTGTAGGCGCCAGAGGAGAGAACGCGTAGAGCAGAAAGCGGATCATGATGGCGAACCCGGCCGCCTTGGACGCGGTGCTGATGAAGCCCGTGACTGGCGTCGGTGCGCCGTCATACACATCCGGCGCCCAGAAGTGGAACGGCACGGCTGTGGTCTTGAATGCAAAGCCGATCATCACGAGCAGCAGAGCGAACACGCCAACCATGTGCGGCGACTCCGGCGCGGTGAGGGCTGCGGCGATCTTTTCATAACCGGTCTGACCGCTCAAGCCATAGACCAAGCTCAAGCCATACAGCATGATGGTCGAGCTGACGGCCCCGAAGATGAAGTACTTCATGCCTGCTTCGGCGCTGCGCGGTGTGTCGCGCATGAAGCCAGCCAGCAGGTACAACGCCATGCTGGAGGTTTCGGTGGCGAGGAACAGGAGGATGATGTCGTTGGCAGAAGCCATCAGGCACATGCCCATCGTGGCCAGGATCACGAGCGCAAAAAACTCGCCGCCCGCGCGCACAGGTTTGAAGTCAATGGAAAGGAGACAGGTGAGCGCGCCAGCGACAATGAAGACAGCGTCGAAGACGTAGGCATACAAGTCGTGGCGGATCATGCCGCCGAGCAATACCGCGCCTTTATCGGCGGGAGGCGCAAGCACGGTCGCCAGCACCATCACCACCAGCACGCCAATCGCCGAGAGCATGCCAAGCACGCGCCGGTTTAACTGCGGCAGTTTCAGGAAGTCCAGCGACAGGATGAAAAATGCCCAGAAGGTCAGGCCGATCTCTGGCGCAACTGCGAGTAAATCAGATGGGTTGAATTGTGTACCGAACATATTGACGTTTTCCCGTTTGTTAGCTGCCGACTCCGCTCAATGCCTTGACGATGAGTTGCACACCGCTCTGAACAACCGACATGATTGTGTTGGGCATGATTCCAACCACAATCAGAACCGCGCTCATGAAGACGATGGCCGTCTTCTCAAGCGCATCCAGCCCCGGCAGCCGCTGCCATTCGGGGTTGGTCGGTTCGGTGAAATACACGCGATAGACGGCGCGCAACGTCCACGCAGCGGTGATCAGGACGATCAGCACGGCCGCAATCGCGATCCAGGCATACCACGAATTGAGCATCCCCGGGAACATCAGGCTGTTGGTCTGTGCCGCATTCCACAATCCCATAAAAATCTGAATCTCGGCCAGGAAGCCCGGCAAACCAGGCATGCCCATAGCGGTAAGCGCGGCAATGACAAACCCGACCGCAGCCAGCGGCATCACCTTTACAAATCCGTTCAATTCGTCGATGTTCCGGTTGTGCGCGCGGCCATAGACGATGCCGACCAGTGCGAACATGAGCCCGGTCATCACACCGCCTGCAAACAGCTCCAGCCCGGCGCCGTTCAGGCCAAACTCATTCATCGCCGTAATGCCAAGCAGCACCAACCCAAGGTGGCTGACGGATGCAAACCCGACAATGTACTTCAGGTCCTTCTGGTTAAAAGCGATCAGACCCGCGTATAGCACGTTGGCCAGCGACAGGAAGGCGATGACGGGCAGGAAATACTTGGCGGCATCGGGCATCAATTGCACCCCGAAGCGCAACGCGGCATACGCGCCTGTAGCCTTCAACACGCCGCCATGCAGCATCGAAACAGCAGTGGGTGCGGCAGCATATCCATCCGGTGACCAGTTATGCAACGGCCACAGGCTGGCCAGCACGCCGAAACCGACGAAGATTGCCAGGAACCACGGCCGAATGGCCTCGAATTCTGTCGTAGATAGTTTGCGGACGTTCTCTGCCAGCACCACAAAGTCAAAGGTGCTGCCCGCCTTGAAATAGACGATCAGCAGGCCAATGATCGCCACGAGCGAGCCGATAAACAAGTAAATCGTCAGCTTCATGGCCGCATACTCGCGCCGAGTGCTGCCCCAGCCCGCGATGAGCACGTACACTGGGAAGAGCACCATCTCGTAGAAGATCAGGAACAGGAAGATGTCCAGCGACATGAACGCGCCGAACACACCTGCTACCAGCAGGAGCAGGAAACCGAAATACGAGCGCGGACGATCGTTTTCACGCCATGAGACCAGCACTGCGCCAAAAAAGACGATGCCGGTCAACAGAAGCATTGGCGCGCTGAATCCGTCGATGGCGACGTGATAGCCGATACCAAGCGAGCGAATCCACTCGCTTTGCTCGGTGAACTGGAAACCGCCCAGGTCGCGGTTGTAGCCAACAAATACCAGGAACGACAACAGCAGCGAGACCAGTGCGGCAGCGGCAGCGACGGTCTTGATCGCATCGGTTTTGTCTTTCGGCAGGAGTGCAATCACTACCGCGCCAATCACGGGCGAGAGCATGATTAATGTAAGAACGGGGATTGAGAAAGTGTTCACCATGTCTATTCAGCCAGCATTATTGGAACAGTCGCACCACGCCGACGTTGATCAGGTTCAAGACAACCGACGGGAAGATGCCCAGCACCAGCATCGCAATCATCAGCGGCGCCACCGCAACAATTTCTGTGATCGAGATATCGGTCAATGGGTGGTGGCGCCACTCTTCACCAAGCGGCCCATGCAGCACCTTCTGCAGCGCCTTCAAAATGTAGATGCCTGTGATGAGCAGTCCAGCCATCGACAGGATCGTCAGCAGCGTGAAGGCTGGCCATGCGCCTCGCGTCACCATAAACTCGCTGACAAAGCCCGCCAGCCCAGGCAAACCGAGCGACGCCATCGAGCAGAAGATCAGGATAGCGCCGTACTTGGGCATGATCGCCCACAACCCGCCATACTTGGTGAGATCGCGCGTGTGTGTGCGCTCGTAGACTACGCCGACCAGAGCGAACATTGCAGCAGAGGACAACCCGTGCGTCACCATCTGGAACACCGCGCCACTGGCGGCGATATTGGCATCCAGGTTTTTGACGCCATTGGTGAAGTACAGCGCGGCGGATGCAACGCCCAGCGCAACGAACCCCATGTGGTTAATAGACGAATACGCCACCAGTTTCTTGAAGTCAGTCTGGCCCCAGGCTGCGAAAGCGCCCAGCACGATGCTGATGAACGCCAGCACCGCCAGCACCGGCGCAAATTGCGCCGCCGCATCCGGGAACAGCGGGATGACTAGCCGGATGAAACCGTAACCGCCCAGCTTCAACAGGATGCCCGCCAGCATCATCGAACCTCCCGTAGGCGCTTCGGTGTGTGCGTCAGGCAGCCAGGTGTGAAACGGCCAGATCGGCAGCTTCAGCGCGAAGGCCAGGCTGAACGCGAAGAAGGCGATGCCTTTCCATATTTTTGGATCTTGCACGAGCAGATTGACCTGATTATTCGTGTTATCCCCAAATGGCCGTCCCACTGCTGAGAACAGATAGGGCAGGTCAAAGCTCTTCGAGGCCAGCCCGACCACCTGGATCGCCAGCAGTAGACCGAGGCTGGCCGCCATCGTGTACAGGATGAATTTGAATGACGCGTATTTCCTGTTCTGGCCGCCCCACTGGTTGATCAGGAAAAACATCGGCACGAGGCTGGCTTCAAAGAAGATGAAGAATAAGATGAGGTCGAGCGAGATGAAACAACCAACCACTGCCGCTTCGAGCAGGAAGAACAGCGCAAAGAACGCCTTCACGCCTTTCTGGATCGACAGGGACATGAGCATCGATAGCGGCGTCAGGAAGGCGCCCAGCACGATCAGCGGTATGCTGATGCCGTCGACACCGACGTGATAGCTCGAGTTGATCTGCGGGAACCACGGCGCCTGTTGTTCAAACTGGAACCCGGCCTGCGTCTGGTTATAGCTGACCCACATGATGATCGACAACCCGATCGGCACAAGGCTGAAGGCAATCGAGCCCCATTTGATCAGTCCCGTTCGCTCAGACGGCGCCAGCAGAACCAGCAGCATACCGAGCGCCGGCGCCAATAGAAGCAGTGTGAGAATGTTACTTTGTATAAATTCCATAGTTCAGGTTCTCTGTAAAAACGCCCTACTGCGCCAGCACAAGGAAGAAGACCATCAGGACGACGGCGGCGATCAGCGCCGAGAGCAGATAATTCTGCACCTGCCCGCTTTGCAGTTCGCGCCCCTCACGACCGATGCTGCGCACCGTGTTGCCGATCAGATCGGAACCGCCGGTGATAATCACGCGATCAAATTCCTTGAGCGCCCCGGCAATGCCCACGCCGAGTTTGTACAGGCCTTCCAGCGCCCAGTCGATGACACCCTTGTCGATGACGCGGCTGTAGTTGTCCGCAATGGCCTGCAATGGCTTGATGAAGATGACGCGATACAGTTCGTCAAAGTACCAGCGGTTGTGCAGGAAAGTGAACAACCCGCCCAGTTTTTCGACTGGGTCCGTCTGCCCTGCTTTGAGCGGCTTTTGACCATAGACCAGCCATCCCAGGCCGAGGCCGCCCAGCGCCACGACCAGCGAGGTCAGCAGCGGTATTGCATTAAATACCTGGGCTTCCTCTTTGAACGCCTGAAGCTCGACCAGTTGCGTGCTGATAAAGCTCTTGAGCCAGCCGGCTGCCGGGCCAAACAGCGCGCCCAGCACCGGAAAGTCCTTGGGCACATTGACAAATCCAAAGAAGATCGCGAAGACGGCCAGCACGATCAACGGGAAGGTCATCGCCGGCGCGGATTCAGTCGCGTTTGCAGCTGCTTCAGTGCGCGCCTCGCCAAGGAAGGTCATCGAAATCTGACGCGCGGTGTAGAACGCGGTCAGCAAAGCTGAGAAGGCCAGCACGATGAACACAATCGTTGAAATCAAGCTGCCGGTGCTCAAACCATGGAAGGCATCGGCCAGAATTTCGTCCTTGCTCCAGAAGCCCGCGGTGATGAACGGGAAGCCGGCCAACGCCAGCCCGCCCGCCAGGAACGTGTAGAAGGTGATCGGCATGCGCTTGCGCAGCCCGCCCATATTGCGCATGTCCTGCGGATCAAACGCCGGTGCTGCTGACGCCGTTTCGGCGCCGTGATCGTGGTCGAGCTCTTCCGCATTGCCATGCTCGTCGCCATGCGCATGCGCGACATGCTCGTGACCATGCTCCACGCCATGGATCACCGAACCGGAACCCATGAAGAGCAACGCCTTGAAGAACGCATGCGAAAGCAGATGGAACACCGCTGCGCCATATGCGCCGATGCCAATCGCCGCCACCATGAAGCCAAGCTGGCTGATGGTGGAGAACGCCAGCACACGCTTGATGTCATATTGCGCCACTGCGATGGTTGCGCCGAGCAGCGCCGTGATCGCGCCAATAAGGCCAACGACCATAAAGGCAGTGTTATCAGGCCCGCCCACTTGCAACAACGGGAAGAAGCGCAGCAGAAGGAAGATGCCCGCGCTGACCATCGTTGCAGCATGGATCATCGCGCTGACGGGTGTGGGACCTTCCATCGCGTCGGGCAACCACACATGCAGAGGGAACTGCGCGCTCTTGCCCACAGTGCCGCCGAAGATCAGAATGGCGATCAGCCCTGCCGCCGAAATGCCCAGCCCCAGCACGGCGGGAGTCGCCGCGAGTGTTTCCAGCACTTTGGCGTTGTGCAGGACATCAAAGAAGTTGAGCGTGCCCGTCTGCGTATACAAGTACACGATGCCAAGCAGCAACAGCATGTCGCCGACGCGCGTGGTCATGAACGCCTTGACGGCTGCTTTATATGCGGAGGGCTTGCGATAGAAGAAGCCGATCAGCGCATACGAGCAGAAACCCATCAACTCCCAGAACACGAACAGCGACAGCAGGTTGTCCGAGACGACCAGCCCCATCATCGCCCCGCCGAACAGGCTGAGAAACGCGAAGAAACGCGTGTACAGGGGATCAGAGGCCATGTAGGACGTGCTGTAGATGAAGATCAGCGAGCAGGCCAGCGGCACCATGAACATGAAGGTGGCGCCGAGGGGATCGACCGCCACGCCAATGTTGAAGGTGCTGCCTGCGGTGGGAATGAAGCTATAGGCGATGCCGCGAATCGGATCTTCGCCCAGATTGCCAATCCCTACCGCGTTAAAAAATACAACAAAGGACAGGACGCACGACGTCAGCATTGCGACCACTGCGATAGCCGAGCTGATCTGGCGGTAACGATTCGTAAAGAGCACGATTACCGCAAACGACAGCAGCGGCGGCAGCGGCGCCAGCCAGGTGAGTGTACCGAGTAGTTCTCTGCTCATAGTTTCATTGAATCGATTTTCTCTGGGTCAACACTGCGCGTGTTGCGGTAGATCGAAATAATCAGCGCCAGCCCCACTGCCGCTTCCGCTGCGGCCACGACAAAGATAAATGCCGCGAAAGTGATGCCGGATATCGAGGTGGGTGTGATATAGCGCCAGAAAGCGATCAGGTTGATATTGACCGCATTCAACATCAACTCGACGCCCATTATCACAGCAATGACGTTTTTGCGCGCCATCACGCCATATAGCCCGATGCAGAACAATGCAGCGGACACAATCAAATACCAGTAAAGTGGAATTCCATTGATCATTGTTGAACTCCTTTGTCAGTGCTTCTCGGTGGCAGCCGCGTTGCGCGAGTCATGTGCTTCATGGGTTTCAGTTTCAATCAGCGGCAAAGGCTCCTGCACCGGCTGATTGGCGTCCATATCCGCGTCGTCAACTGCGGTTTCGGCTGCTGCGCGCTCTGCTTCACGACCGCGCAGTTCGCGCGCCACCCAGATCGCGCCGACCATCGCCACAAGCAGCAGCACTGCGGCCAGCAGGAAGGGCACGCCGTACTGATTGAGATCCACCAACCCCGTGCCGAGGATGCCGACAAAGTTTCCTGGCGCGGCCTTGATCGCGTTGCCGTCCATGGCAAAAGGCCAGTTGGCATTGCCAAACTCGCGCCCGCGGATAGTGACCGAGAACGGTCCAAGTAACAGAGCCATGATCAGGAATATCACGCCAGCGACGATTGCGGCAGCCTGCCACTGCGAATTTCCGCGTTGGGCGGTAATCACGTCGCGGGTGAGCATCACCGCAAATATGAAGAGGATTGAGATGGCGCCGATGTAAACCAGCACCTGTGCGGCGGCAAAAAAGCCTGCATCAAGCAGCACGTAGAACCCGGCGACGCCAAAGAACGACACAACCAGAAACAGCGCAGCGTGAAACAGGTTGCGCGTGGTGACTACCAGAACGGCGGAGCCCAGCACAACGAGGGAGATGACAATAAAAAGGATCTGCTGTAATGTCATTGAGCCACCACCTTGGCCGCCGCAACCTTGTTCTGTGCAACGCGCTTCTCAATGTCCTCAGCTTCGACCAGGCGCAACTGGCGCGCCTGACGCGCGACGAGGAGCAGGCTGGCCAACAGCAACGCAATACTGGAAGTGAATAAAATGAGCGCCTGCACGATCGGCGGCACCGCGATCCCACCGTTCGACTGTGCCAGCACTGCATCTGCCACAAACACCTTGCCGATCACCATGACGAGGATGACATTGACGATCGACATCGGAACGAGAAACTTCCAGTTGAAGCTCATCAGTTGGTCGACGCGCACGCGGGGAAGCGTGCCGCGCAACCACATGAGAAGGGTGAACACCGCAGCCACCTTCAGCAGCAACCACACATAAGGGGGCAGGATCGGGCCGGCATAGCCGCCCAGGAAGAGGACGGTGAACATGATCGAAACGGCCAGCGCATTCACGTATTCGCCCAGGAAGAAGAGGGCGAATTTCATGCCGCTGTACTCGACGTGGAAACCCGCCACGATTTCAGATTCAGCTTCGAGCAGGTCAAAAGGCGAACGCCCGGTTTCGGCGATACCGCTGATGAGGAAGATCAGCGCAGAGAGCGGCGCCATCAGGATGAACGGGATGCCGTTGCCGCCGTTGCTCAGCGTCTGGCGCTCGACGATGTCGACCAGGCTCATCGAGCCCGCGAGCATCACAACCGGCAATACGTTGAGCAGCATGGGGACTTCATAACCGACCAATTGCGCCACCGTGCGGAACGCGCCGAGCAGCGAGTACTTATTATTGCTGCCCCAACCCGCCATCAGGATGGCGACGGTGCTGCCCGAACCCACTGCGATGACGTAGAACACGCCGATGTTCAGATTGGTGCCAACGACGCCGGGGGCAAAAGGAATCACCGCATAGGTGAGCAGGGCAAACACTGCAATCACCAGCGGGGCAAGGTTATAAACCCAGCGGTCGGCCTCAGCCGGCGTGGTGTCTTCCTTGGTGAACATCTTGATGCCGTCTGCGATCGGCTGCAACAAACCGTAAGGGCCTGCCTGATTTGGGCCAATACGATCCTGGATGCGGGCGACGATCTTGCGTTCAGCGTAGGTCAGCCCCATAAACGCCACGGCGCAAATCGAGCAGATGATGAGCGCCGCCAGCAACATGATCACAAAATCGGCGAGGCCGCCTGCGCCCAGGATGCTGATAATAAATGCGGCGACAGCATCTCCGACGATCTTCAGTATGTTGTTGATAACCTCAAAGACTGTCATATTACTCCCTATCCCTAGTCCCACTGCAGGACGCCCTTGCGCCACGCATACAGCAATGAACCGAGCAAAGTCAGGATAAATAAAATCACGATAACGATGGCATATAGAGGAAGCGAGTTATAGGCAACGGCAAAGGGGAAGAGGAATATACCGCCGACATCGAACAGCACGAAGATAAGCGCGAAAATGTAATACTGCACTCGGAATTGCACCCACGCATCGCCCACGGTCTCCATACCGCACTCATAGGTCTCAAGCTTGGCTTTGCTGGGCTTCTTAGGCCGCAAAATAGAAGCGCCTACCAGTGCGAAGCCCATTAACAGGACGGCAGCCAGCATCATTACAGCTACAAAGGCAAAATCGGTTCTCATTAACTACCACCTTCATCCAATCCCCGTGTTACACGCGCGCCAATCCGCATCGCGTATTCAAGGGGCTATTTGCGACAGACTTCACAAACAGCCGGATTATACCGGATGGAGATAGCCCACGCAAGGAAAACCGGCAAGCCTGATTTGGTTTTGCAAATCACGGCAGGGTCTGCTGCGTCCACGGGAGCCCATCGACAGTCACGCCGCCCACCGCAAGTTCCCAGTGCAGATGCGGCCCTTCGCTGCGCCCGGTGTTGCCCGAGTAGGCGATCAACTGCCCGGCGTCCACCGCATCACCCACTTTCACCCGGGTGCTCGACAGGTGGCAGTACATGGTAAAGACGCCGCGACCGTGATCGATGATGATGGCGGTTCCGCGCACCTTGAAGTCCTGGACGGCGGCGACGCGGCCGGCGGCGACAGCATATACAGACGTTCCAACCGGCGCCACCAGATCGGTGCCGCTGTGATAGGTGTGTAAAATGCCGCCGTTGAAACTGCGCCGCGCGCCATAGTATGACGCAATGCGGCTGCCCTGCACCGGCAGCTTGAACGTCCCGTCCCAGTATTGCGTGGGCGTCCACTGACTTTCGATGGTCTGGAGTTGCTCCCCTTCGTCTGCGTTCACTTGCGGATCGAGCAAAGGCACCAGGCGTTGGTTGATCGTCAGGTTTTCATAGCCAAACCCGCCCGCCTGAATCTGGATGCGCCCGCTGACTTCGGATGTCGCACCCGTCGCGGCGATGGCGCGCAGCGTCATCGGATAGATGCCTGGATCTTGCAGGGCGCCGACTCCCGTCAACGCAGTATATGAACCTTCCTGCAACACGAAGTGCAATGTGCGCCCGGCAAATGCGCCCGCAATGGCCTCCAGGTGCGCCGAACTGGTCACGCGGATAACAACCACGTCACCCTGTCGCGGCACAGGGGGCCACACATCGATAGAGTTGAACGGCTCTGGCAGGTTGGTGGTGACGCTGGACTGGGGGATGCGCAGAAGTTGGCCGACGATCAGGCAGTCGGAGCAGGCCAGCTTGTTGGTCTGGCGCAGAAGATAGGGCGAAATGCCATACTGCGCAGCGAGCGCGGTAATCGTCTCACCCGCGGCGACGCGGTGTAACCGGATGTGTTCCGACACCGGAGCAGGCAGACTCACCTTCTGCCCAGCCACCAGCAAATACGGCTGCGTCAGGTCATTGCGTTGTGCCAGATCGGTGACTAGAAAGCCTGATTGCGCCGCCAGCGACATCAGCGATTCGCCGACTGCAACGATATGCACGAGCGGATCTCCCGAATAGCGCGGCGGCGGGGAAGGCGTGGGAATCGATGTCGCCACCACTTCCACCTTTGGCTGGTATGGATCGAGCGTTGCCGTCGGCCCCGGGTCCTGTGCATGCACCCCGCTGATACCGAGAAACGGTATGCACAGTGCTGCAAGAAGCATGACGATGAGGCATGCTCCGATATATCTCTTTCGGTGCGTTTTTAATGGATTCAAAGCAACACTTACTCGCGCTCCCAGTAACGTTCTCCGCCGGTGTTGGCGATGTATTCTCTCACAAGCCCGGGCATATCCTCGGCGCTCCCGAACACAGCAGCCAGTTGCGACGCGTAGTTGCCAATTGCCGCGATGCGCATCTCGATTTCTTCGCCGGTTAATTCAATCAGGCTGGAGCGCCAGTTGTCGGCGTCAGCGAGCGCCCTGGTGATGGCGGCAGGGTCCTTCTGCGCGTATGGGTAATCTTCATAGTAGACGATGTGATCGGCAGAGCACCGCTGCTCTACGGCGCGCCGTGTGATGACGTGATCGACGTGACCGCCCGCGGCCAGGGGACAATACACCCGGCCAGGCGCGAACGTCTCGATCAGGTCTTCCAACCGGGAAACCAGCGCCGGCAACTGACTGAGCCAGTCCGACGGATGCACCTGACCGCCCATAAAACCCTTGCCCGAATACAGCGGCGCGCTGTTCTCGTCGTAGCGGTAAATCGCATCCAGCAGCCCCATGTGAACGTATGAGGCGCCCAGCAACCCGGCCACGTAGTCATCTTCGATACAGCGTTGCTCGTAAGGTCGGTCGCCCAGCTTCCATTGCCAATGCTCATGCTGCGCAGAAGGCGACAGTTCAGCGTCAGGCGCTGCATCGGCCGTGCATACCGTCGCGATCATAACGTCTTCACCCAATTGACTCAGACGATGCGCGTATCCGCCGCATGAGAGTGCGATGTCATCCAGATGTGGAGAAATGAATAGATGTAACAAGTTTTTGTGCCCCGTAAATCATACCGCAATCACCGTTCCGGTTCCAAGGTAAACGTCAACGGATAATCCTCCATGCGCGCGGCAAAGTGTGCCTTCGCCGCCAGCATCTCGGCCTCGCGCTTCGGGCGTGTGACCACCAGTGCTTGTCCGGTGACGTGCGCGGTCAGTGCAATGTGATCGGCCAGCTCGTTCGAGAGCTTGAAGATGCTCATCAAGAGTTGCACGACAAAATCATACGGTGTGACGTCATCATTGTGAATGATCACGCGCCACAGGGGTTCGAGCGCCGTCATCTGATCGGTGACGGTCTCGATATCCGGGGTAGCCACTCGGCCAGTAATGTTACTCATGGTTATGATACTTGATCAGTTCGTGTTCCATCTATCAGGAGTAAAGTGTAATCGCATATGATTACGACATGCTAACGATATTAGGTTTAGGCCCTGGCGATCCGAAACACCTCACGCGTGAAGCGTGGGAAGTGCTAAGCGCCGCGCGCGAGGTGTATCTGCGCACGCGCATACACCCCACTGTCGCCGGATTGCCCGGCCACTTGATCCTGCGCGATTTCGACGACATGTACGAGAACGGCGCGGCATTTGAAGATGTGTACGCGCGCATCACCGCGGCGGTGATCGCCGCTGCCCAAAAAGGCGATGTGATCTACGCTGTTCCGGGCCACCCGCTCGTCGGCGAGGCCACGGTGCACGCCATCCTGGCGCGCGCGAAAGAGGCGCATATCGAGACGCGCATCGTCAGCGGGTTGAGCTTTATCGAGCCCACGCTCGAAGCCATGGGGCGATTGCTTCCGACCTCGGTCGACCCGCTCGACGGGCTGCAGATATGCAACGCGCTTGAACTAGCCGGGCTGCACCATCCCTCGCTCAACCCGGACAAACCCGCGCTGATTGCGCAGGTCTATTCGCGCGCCATTGCCTCCGACGTGAAGCTCACGCTGATGAACCAGTATTCACCCGATCATCCCGTCTGGATCATTGGAAGAGCAGGGGAGAAAAGGAGCAGAGGTGAAAAGGAGATCGGAACAATCACCTCCTCTCCTCCTCCCCTCCTCTCCTCCGCTCCCCTGCGGGAGCTCGACCATCGCGACCTGTTCGATCACCTCACCTCGCTCTACCTCCCGGCGCTGCCGGTTGTCGGCGGGTTCGAGGGATTACAGGAGACGGTAGCCTATCTGCGCGCGCCCGAGGGTTGCCCGTGGGATCGTGAACAGACTTACGAGACGTTGCGCAAGGACCTTCTCGAAGAGGTGTATGAGGTTCTGGCCGCAATTGACGAGGGCGACATTAACGGGCTGCGCGAGGAACTGGGCGACGTGTTGCTCAACGTAATCATGCTGGTGCAGATTGCCACCGAGGGCGAGGAGTTCCGCATGATCGACGTGATCGGCGAGGTCGACGCCAAACTCAAGCGCCGCCACCCGCACGTGTTCGGAGACGTGGTCGTCAACAATGTCGGCGATGTGCTGACGAACTGGAACGCGATCAAACAGCAGGAGCACAGCAAGGGCGGCAAGCCCGCGCGCGAGTCAGCCATCGATGGCGTTCCTCCCGCGTTGCCCGCGCTGGCGCAGGCGCAAAAACTGGCGCACAAAGCCGAGCGCGCCGGCTTCCGCTTCGACAACCACGAACAACGCCTGGCCAAGTCGCACGAGGAGATCGATGAAGTGCTCACCGCGCGCGACAACAATCACCGCAAAGAGGAGTTTGGCGACCTGCTGTTCACCATCGCCGACCTCGCGGATGGCTACGATATCGATATCGAAACGGCGCTGCGCGAGGCTAACCTCAAGTTCTCGCGGCGCTTCCGCGCGATGGAAGCCATCGTGCGCGAGCGCGATCTCGACATGAAAGCCATGAGCGGCGTGGAATTGCAGGCCGTCTGGCGCGAAGTGAAACTAGCTGAGCACTCACCATCGTGACGGATTGAAACATCATGAAGCTCGCAGTACTCTCCGATATTCACTCCAACTACGCCGCTTTGCGCGCGGTCGCAGAACACATCGAGGCGTGGGGGGCCGATGCGGTCGTCGTCGCAGGCGATCTGGTTAACCGCGGCCCGCGCCCGCTGGAGTGCCTGCGCTTTGTGCAGGAGAAGCAGCAATCGCGCGGATGGCTTACGCTGATCGGCAATCATGAAGAGTATGTGATCAATAATGCCGCAAATAGCGAGCCTCAGAGCGGCATACGGTTCGAGATGCGGCGCAGTTCGCACTGGACGTACCAGAAGCTTAACCGCGATGTGTCGGCATTGCAGGCCATGCCGTTCAAGCTCAGCCTGACGGGGCCCGACGGCGCGGAGATACGGCTGGCGCACGGTTCGATGCGCGGAACGCGCGTGGGGGTGTACTGGCATACCTCTGATGACGAGTTGCCGGAATTGATCGGCGACCCGCCCCCGGCGCTGTTCTGCGTCGGCCACACCCACATGCCGCTGGTGATCCGCTCGCGCGGCACGCTGGTGGTCAATGCCGGCTCGGCCGGGCTGCCGTTCGACGGCGACACGCGCGTGAGTTATGCGCAGATGACGTTCCGCAAAGCCAAGTGGGAGGCAAAGATCGCGCGGCTTGACTACGACCGGGCGCAGGCCGAGCGCGACTTCAGCGACAACGGTTTCCTCGACGAGGGCGGGCCGCTGGCGCTATTGATACTCGCCGAGTTGCGCACCGCGCACTCGCAACTGTATCAGTGGAATGCGCGGTACGAGAAGGCGCTGCTGGCTGGCGACATCACAATGGAGGAGTCGGTGCGCGAATACAGCCGCACCAACCGCGACTCCCGCATGTACGCGCTGGGGCGCTACATCAGCTACCTGCCCATGCCGGCCAAGCGGGCTATCGCAACCCGACTCGTGGCAAAGCGAAACCAGCGCGCACAATCGGGAGACTAAACCGGTTAAAATCAAATCACCTATGCGCCCGGATATTTCAACCGCAGTCGACACCATCATGTAAGATAACGCTGGAGGTTGGCTTTATGGACACACCTATTGTCAATGAAGTTGTTGAGAATATGAGGGATATGCCTCACGAATTGCAGTGGCGGGTACTAGAGTTCGCGCGCGCGCTGGCTCAATCCACGCCCCATGGTCTTCCAGGCAAGCAAATGCTGCGCTTTGCCGGGACGATATCATTAGCTGACATTGATCTAATGCGCGCTGTGATTGAAAAGAGGGATTGAGAACCATTCTTTGGTAGCAAAGGCGCCAAGCAGCAACCGTCTTAACGCAACAATGGGTGCTAATGGAATGAAACGGCGCTCCTTAGATCGTTGTTCGTCCGCCAGGCAGAGCACAACACCGGACGAACAACGATATCGGTGATGTGTCAGTGCCCGGTCATCTTACCCTTGTCGGCAGCGTCGGCGTTGGCGCGCGCGGCTGCGGCCTCAAGCGTCATTTCCTCAACTGTCTTCGTGTGCAACCGCGCCGCGCCCTGCGTGTCGATCAAATGCGCGCGCGTTCCATTCTTCACAGCCTCGTCCAGGCGACTCCTGGCAGCCGGTATCTCAAAGGCGTACTGCGGCAGCCAATTCGCCTGTGCCACCAGCATCTCATCCGTCATCTGCCACACCTCTTCGGGGTCGCATACCGCGCCGACGAGTGGGTCGTGCAGCATGGCTTGCTTGAGCAGCGTCACATCGCCATGCACTGCCGCTTCCATACCCATCTGTTGAACGCGGGCGCTCGCTGAGCACGTCGCCGCGCAAGCCATCGGCAGATCGCCAACCACGGGCATGTTGATGCCAGTCTTGTCGACATAGCCGGGGATCTCGACCACGCACCCGTTGGGCAGGTTGGTGATGTGACCGTTGTTGACGATGTTGAAGTGACCGCGATAAGTGCGGCCAGTCTGGAGCGCCTCGATGATGAATGAGCCATGTTCCTCAGAGCGCTTGTCGGCGCTCCGATCCCACGGCGTTTCCTTCATCCAGTTCGGGAAGTCCGTCTCGAACCAGTTGCGCCCCTCGGTGCACACGCGCAGGTAACCGCCCGTTTCACCATTGATCCACGAAGAGAGATCGATCCATTTGCCGATGTCGTTGGGGCGTTTGCGATACCAGGCCACATACTCGCTCAGGTGCCCGTTTGATTCCGTGCTGAAGTACCCGAAGCGGCGCAGCATATCGA
>CAIXPS010000031.1 GCA_903921365.1 uncultured bacterium
AATTATGACAAACCCATAGCGAAGGGGGTTGCATATGACCTTGAAAGGACGCATTGTAATTGACACTGACAGATGCAAGGGCTGCGAACTCTGCGCCAGTGTGTGTCCACATGTGGCTATCCACATGTCCGACATGTTTAATGCCAAGGGTTACCGCCCGGCCCAATGGATGGACGTTAACCACGAGTGTACGGGCTGCGCCGCGTGTGCAGTGATCTGCCCGGATTCCGCCATCCGGGTGTACCGTGAAAACACCGCGTGCGCCACAGCGGCAATCGCATAGGGATAGCGTTTGCCCGACACGCCAGGACGCGTGAGGCACGCGTGAGGTAAAGGAACTTATGGCTAAACAACTGCTGAAGGGAAACGAGGCAATCGCCGAGGCCGCCGTGCGCGCCGGGGTGGATGCCTATTTCGGTTATCCCATCACACCGCAGACCGAATTACTCGAATATATGTCGAAGCGCATGCCCGAACTGGGGCGCGCCTTCGTGCAGGCTGAAAGCGAGCTTGGCGCGATCAACATGGTGTATGGCGCCGCGTGCGCCGGCAAGCGCGCTATGACTTCGTCGTCAAGCCCCGGCGTCAGCCTGATGCAGGAAGGCCTGAGCTATATCGCCGCCGCCGAAGTCCCGATCGTTCTGGTCGACGTGATGCGCGGCGGGCCGGGACTGGGCAACATCGCCCCCAGCCAGTCGGATTATTTCCAGATGGTGAAGTCCGCGGGTCATGGCGACTTCAAACCCATCGTCCTCGCCCCCGCCAGTGTGCAGGAAGCCATCGACATGATCGGGTTGGCATTTGACCTCGCCGACAAGTACCGCACCGTCGTCACGCTTCTGCTCGATGGCACAATCGGGCAAATGATGGAACCGGCTGAACTGCCGCCGATGAGCGTCAAGCGATCCGGGGCGCCGGGCTGGGCACTCACTGGCGCCAGTGGCCGCCCGAAAAACGGCATCATCCCATTCCGCATGCAGGCCGACGATCTGGAAGCCTTCAACCTGCAACTGCAACAGAAACTGGCGTTAATCGCGCACACCGAGGTGCGCTATCACGAACAGTCGGTGGAGGACGCCGAGTTGATTGTTGTCGGCTTTGGCACTGCCGGGCGCATCGCGCAGACCGCGGTGAAGATGGCGCGTCGTCAGGGTATCAAGGCCGGGTTGTTCCGCCCGATTACCCTGTGGCCGTTCCCCGAGCGGCGCTTGTCGCAACTTGCCGACGATGCGCGTGGTTTCCTGGTCGTCGAGATGAATGCCGGCCAGATGGTCGAGGATGTGAGGCTGGCCGTGGGCGGGCAGGCGCCGGTCAAGTTCCTAGGCCGCATGGGCGGATCGCTCCCCATGCCCGATGAAATTCTGAGCGCAATCGTCAAACTCGACCAGACGACCACGCCGGCGCATCCGGTCGGCGCCATCGAGGGACCTATGACCCCATTGAAGCATTTCGTTTCGATCAACTGAAAAGAGTATCCGCGAATCTTCGCAAATCAACGGGAATAGTATTCGTGCAGATTCGTGGATAAGGCCTGAATTTATGACTCTTGAAAATACCATTGAAACTGTGGTGGCGGATCGCCCCCAGGCGCTC
>CAIXPS010000032.1 GCA_903921365.1 uncultured bacterium
AAGATATGTAGAGCGACACCGTATTGTTGAGTTAAGGCGACATCCAGATTTACGAGTCGCTGGTTTGGGTTTAGAACTCTCATCCTCGGTTGATTATTCCGGAGATGGGAATGGCGAAGCTCAATCTGGAGGCTCGGATGACAATCAGTACGCTAACGGCAAAAGGCGTTTCGAATTGCGAAATCGCGCGAATGCTGGGCATCACGGAAGGATCAGTTAGGTATCAGTCCAAACGCATGCAGTCTGGGGCGGTTGATGGACGATCGCAACAGGAGTCGAAGGCATCGTCCCTTGCTGAGGCGGTCGAATTTTGGCGTCAGTCCCGTGCGCAAGGCGTCGTTAATCTTGCTGCGCTGCACGATTGGCTCGTGATTGAGCACGGCTACGGCGGCAGTCTGCGCTCAGTCCAGCGATACTGGAAGCGCACCTACCCGAAGCCGGCAATTCGCGCGCGTCGGCGGGTGGAAACGCCTGCGGCGGCGCAGTCTCAAGTCGACTGGGCACACTTCCCCGGAGTACTCGTCGGTGGAGAGCGCACCGATCTTTTGGCCCTGCATATGGTCTTGTCCCACAGCCGCTACGCCGCGACGATCTGGTCCCGCCACAAGGACCAGTTGAGCTGGCTGCATTGCCATACTGAGGGATTCAAACGGGTCGGCGGCGTTACGGCGACCGTCCGGGTCGACAATGAGAAGACTGCGGTCATCAAGGGCGCGGGCGCTTGGGGAATCATCAATACAACGTATCGCCGTTATGCCTCGATCATGCGGTTCCATGTCGACGCCTGTCCACCGCGGCAACCCCAAACGAAGGGCAAAGTTGAACGTCGAGTCCGGGATCAGCGTTTCAGTGCAGATCCGAGCAGGGAAACCTGGCGCGATCTGGCCGAATTGCAGGCGTGGAGCGACGAGATGAGCGAACGTAGTGCGCGGCGACGACGCTGTCCAGCCACGGGGCTCTCGGTTCTGGAAACCTGGCAGTCGGAGCGCTTGCTGCTCGGCGCATTGCCCGAGACATTACCCGAGCCATTCGACATCGCGGTAACGCGTCAGGTCGGAATCGACGGCCTTGTTCAGTTTGAAGGGCGTCAATACAGCGTTCCATTTACGCATATCGAGACAAAAGTGGAAGTTCGGGGCTGTGCCACAACCGTCCAGGTTGTGGCGTGCAACGCCATCGTTGCGGTGCATCCTCGGCATACCGCCGAGCGCATCCTGATCGATTCCAGTCACTATGACGGCGAAAGCACCGCCCGGGTCATTGCGCCGCCTCCTCTGGGGCGGATGGGACAGCGGATTATGGAACTCGCTCAGGAGCCGGTGATGCACCGCTCAATCGAACTTTATGCCCGACTGATGGAGGTTGCGAGATGAGCCATCCTCGAACCAAGCTCGACATTGATCAGACACGCGAGAGACTGGTGGCACTGGGCTGCGGGCATGCCGCAGAGCAGTTGGACTCGGTCCTGAGTGAAGCGGTGAAAAAGCCCATTGCCGCTCACGAGTTTCTGGACGTGCTGCTGGAGGCGGAACTGAACGGAAGGGAAACCCGCCGAATCAAGACCACGTTGCGCCTATCCAGTCTGCCGACAGGGCAAACACTCGCTAACTTCGACTACGCATTCCAGCCCGCGATTGAACGCAGCCGGATCGAAACCCTGGCCACCTGCTCGTGGGTCCGGCAAGCAGAAACCGTATTGATTCAGGGGCCACCTGGTGTTGGCAAAACCCACCTGGCGATCGGATTGGGAATCAAGGCTGTCGAACAGGGATTCTCAGTTCAGTACTTCCGATTCGATGAATTGTTGAATGAATTGCGCAAAGACGCAGGATTGCCCCCGGCGAGGCTGCGACGCAGAAAATATCTCTCCACGGCCTTATTGATCATCGATGAAATGGGCTTTGAGCCGATGACGCGCCAGGAAGCCAGCCTGTTCTTCCGGTTGGTAACCTATCGCTACGGTCGCGGTGCCATCCTGATCACAACGAATAAGTCGGTCCGGGAGTGGGCTGAGATCATGGCGGGCGATGAAGTCCTGACCACTGCAGTCCTGGACAGACTGCTGCATAAGGCAAATGTACTGAACATCAAGGGCCGCAGCTACCGACTACGTGACTTAGAAGAAGCCCTGGCACTGCGAAGAAACTAAGATGTTCCCAGACTGGCAACTCGTAAAACTGGGTGTCGCCTTAACTCGTAAATCTGGATGTCGCTTGACAACGGTACACTGCAGACAGTATCTCTATCGATTTCGAGTGATTGCATTGCATCCCATCAATGGTATTCTGAGTTGAAAATGTTTGAGCGAATAGGATTTTTCCAGCGGACGAAGCCAGCGATCACCCCTTCGACAGCCACGCCTGCAGCACAGGGTGACGGTAGAGAACTACGCCGTAAACGGCAGTTGAAGCTTCGTCAGAAATTGGGGC
>CAIXPS010000033.1 GCA_903921365.1 uncultured bacterium
CGTGCTTTGCCCGTTACCGGTTGGATAGCCCCCAATGTCTCTGACGTTGAGTGTGCCTTCAATGGCCTGATGTCGCAACAATGTTTGATCTGATAGGGTCATAATGGAATTGTAATCGAGTCACTTTGATGACGGTCGTCATTGTCCTGACCATTATTGTCAACGTTATCGTCTCCAGCCAGGCGATGAGCGCAGTACAGTAAACGGAAGTTTTATGTCGCGGTGAGACATTCCCCCACAGACTTTGTCTCATCTACAAAAACGCGACGCCTATCACCTTGCAAGACACTCGCTTCAACTGAAGCGAGTGTCTTCCTTTTCTGATCTACCCAGGCAGCGGCTGCAATTCAATCGTGAAGTGAGCGCACTACCGCATAGAGTGTTGCCTTCTCCTCAATGCCGATCCCCGGCGCGTCTGGTAATCGCACGTAACCTTCTTCCACTGCGATATGGTCTGCAAAGCCCCCAAACGGTTGAAATACTCCCGGATAGGACTCGTTGCCGCCAAGACCAAGGCCAGCGGCGATATTCAGCGACATCTGGTGTCCGCCATGCGGCACGCAACGCCGCGCCGACCAGCCGCGCGCCTTGAGCATCTCCAGCGTGCGCAGATACTCAACCAGGCCATAACTGAGCGCGCAGTCAAACTGGAGAATATCGCGGTCGGAGCGCATACCGCCGTAGCGAATCAGGTTGCGCGCGTCCTGCATGGAGAACAGGTTTTCACCCGTTGCGAGGGGAGGAGCATACTGCTCGCACAACACGGCCTGTAACTGGTAATCCAGCGGATCGCCGGCTTCCTCGTACCATCGCAAGTGATAGGGTTCCAATGCGGCTGAGTATGCGAGCGCTGTCGAGAGGTCAAATCGCCCATTCGCGTCAACCGCAAGATGACTGCCGTCACCCACGATATCGAGCACGGCTTCGATGCGGCGCATGTCTTCACTAATGGCCGCCCCGCCGATCTTGATCTTTACATCGGTATACCCAAGCTGCAGGTAACGCCTGATTTCGCTCTTAAGCCCATCAAGCCCCTTGTCGGGCTGATAGTAGCCGCCTGCGGCATATACCCAGACCTTGCTCTCTGCGACGCCGCCAGAATAGCGTTCGGCCAGAAGCCTATATAGGGGCTGCCCTGCTATTTTGGCTACGGCATCCCAGACGGCCATGTCGATGGCGCCGACCGCTACCGAGCGCTCGCCATGCCCACCTGGTTTTTCGCCCGTCATCATGACGCCCCAGATACGGTGCGGATCCAGGTTTTCACCCGTGTGATCCAGCAGT
This sequence comes from uncultured bacterium, assembly GCA_903921365.1. Taxonomy (GTDB): domain Bacteria; phylum Chloroflexota; class Anaerolineae; order J036; family Brachytrichaceae; genus CAIXPS01. The sequence continues at coordinate 1,285 of CAIXPS010000033.1, forward strand.
TCTGCCGGGTCTGCATTCATGATTCTCGGAATGAACCGCTCGCGCATCAGCCCGCCGGCGGAGTAACGTCCGTTGGAGTTGAACCCATAGCCAATGACCAGGCGTCCATCGCGCACCACGTCAGTGACGACGGCAACCGCCGACGCCGTCATCTTGCTGAAGTCGATATAGGCGTTGCGCAGGTCGGAGCTTAACGGAACGGATTTCTCGCGAATAGAGGTGATCTTCATGGCCTGGGTTTCCTCCGGTAACACACGTGGCGGTATTATAGGATGGGATAGGCTGAGATACGACGGAAACGGGCGTTCACAACATCTCCGCGTCGCATTCACAATTTCTCCACATTCTGGCGCAATACTCCTGTGCATTGAACCGCAGATAAAACCAAAGTGGGTTCACGTAAGGAGACAAAAAATGAAAAGTCGAATTTTCGCAGGGCTGTTTCTCGTATTCGTGTTGGTTGTTGGCGCGATAGGCTTGAGCGCCATTGCCTTTAATGTCGGTGTTTCGCAGGGGATTGCGCAAGGCGCGCAGATTGCGCAGGCGCCTGCGGCGGAAGGCGGCGCGGCGCTTCGGACGTACCCGGGTGCGTTCTTCTATCCACGACCGTTCGGGTTTGGACTGGGCGGACTCCTCGTCGGCGGTTTCGTTCTGTTCATGCTCTTTGGGCTCGTGCGCATGATCTTCTGGCGCGGCGCTATGATGGGCCCATGGGCATCCCGCCGTGGTTTCGGTCGATGGGGCGGACATGGAATGGAAGGTGTCCCACCTATGGTCGAGGAGTGGCATAAGCGCATGCACACGCAGGAAAGTGGAAAGGCTGAGTCGACATCCAACCCGCAGGTTTAACGCACATTGCACGGAATCCTTTGTGGTTGCTTTGAATCCTTTAGGGATAGACTTAATAGCCAAACCGGTCACACCTTTACAAATAAGTGTGACCGGTTTCGTCTAAGATTGCAGAACCTGAGACACTTAAGGCTAAGGCACTTGCCAGAAGCAGCATGAAAACAATTCTGATCGTCGATGATGAGCCCCGCATCACCACGCTGGTGCGCGATTACCTGGAACACGCGGGATTTACCGTGATCACGACAGGCGATGGCCGAAACGCGCTCAGCCTGGTCCGAACGGCCAAGCCGGATCTGGTTGTTCTCGATCTTGGGCTGCCGGAGATGGACGGATTGGATGTCACACGCGCCATGCGCAGGCTGTCTAATACGCCGATCATCATGTTGACTGCCAGAGGGGAAGAAACGGACAAGTTGATCGGGCTTGAATTGGGCGCTGATGATTACATGACCAAGCCATTCAGCCCGAAGGAACTCGTCGCGCGCATCCGCGCCGTTCTGCGCCGCGCCGAGGGTGCGCGAAATAATGACGATGTGCAACTCGCTGTATGCGACTTGAGCATCGACCCGACTCGGATGCGCGTTGCTCGTGGAGATCAGGTGTTCGATCTGACAAGCACAGAATTTGAACTCTTACTGACGCTTGCGCGGCAGCCGGGGCGGGTGTTTACGCGCGCACAGTTGCTCGATGCGGTTCGCGGCGTCGCGTTTGAATCTTATGAGCGCGCGATTGATGCGCACATCAAGAATATCCGTCGCAAGATCGAACTCGATCCACGCGAACCTCGCTACATCCTGACCGTGCATGGGGTGGGGTACAAGTTTGCCGATGTATAGATTCCGGCGCCCGTCACGCAATCCTCCGCCCTGGTGGCCAGGCGACATGCCCTGGCCGCCAAAAACGGCTCAGAGTCCCTTTGGGATGGATCGGAGCGATCCAGCGTGGCGCAGATTGCGCGGGCGATTTATGTGGCGCATCGGGATCATCGTGGCGACCGTGTTATTCCTGGCTGTTACGGCGGGAACGCTGGCTTTTTTGCTGCTCACCTCAGCCTTGGGCTACACCACCGAAAGGCTCCCATTATTGCTCCCGTGGCGAGTCCCGACCGTCTTGGTGCTTCTGATTCTGGCCGTTGTGTTTGGTGGCCTGGTGCGCACCATACGCAGGGCGGCGCTTCCTGTTGCGGACTTGCTTGAGGCTGCTGAGAAGGTCGAGAATGACGACTATTCTGTTCGTGTTGTAGTGCGTGGCCCGCGCGAAATTCGCGCGCTTATCAACTCGTTCAATGCGATGGTCGCGCGGCTTGAGGTCAATGACCAGCAACGTCGCAACTTATTGGCGGATGTCACACATGAACTGCGCACCCCGCTCACGATTATTCAGGGAAACCTGGAGGGGTTGCTGGATGGCGTGTATCCACGGGATGACGCCCATTTGACGATGATTCTCGATGAGACACGTATCTTCGCTCGCCTTGTCGAGGATCTGCGCACGCTGGCGCAGGCTGAGAGTGGCACATTGACACTGCGATTGGAACAAACCGATATCCGGGCGCTTGTGAAAGACTCAGTAGCGTCATTGACGGCTCAGGCAAACGAAGCCGGCGTTAAACTGACGGCCTCAGTTGATCCAAATCTGCCGTTCATGCAACTGGATCCAGTGCGGATACATGCCGTGATCGACAACCTGATCATGAATGCGCTGCGTTATACGCCCAAGGGCGGTCGCATTGAGATATCAGCCGCACACACTTCCACACAGGATTGCGTCACAGTTACAGTAAAGGACAATGGCAGGGGGATTCCAGCGGACGTGCTGCCGCATGTTTTCGAGCGTTTTTACAAAAGCAGTGATTCACACGGGAGCGGACTCGGTTTGGCAATTGCGCGGCATCTCGTGCTGGCGCACCAGGGGGAGATCAACGCGGAGAGTGAGATTGGGAAGGGGACGACCGTGCGCTTCACTCTTCCGCTGAACCTTCGGTAGCTACTCGGAGTCTCCTTGTGATCGTAATTTTCAAACTTGCCCAGATGCAATCTCCCACTACAATCTACAATGGTTTGCGACCGGTTTGCGACTGGGTTACAACTCGAATGTCTAAAAATACGGAGGATATCAATCCACTATGACTTTGCCTGACAAACAACCCCTTCTGCATGCGATTGGAAATGCTCACATCGATCCCGTCTGGCTGTGGCGCTGGCCGGAGGGTCTCGAAACGATTCGCGCCACTTTCCGTTCGGCGCTTGACCGTTTGAATGAGTACCCCGATTTCGTGTTCAGCGGCAGTTCGGCTGCCTTCTATGCGTTGCTCAAACAGACCGATCCCGGCCTGTTTGAGGAAGTGGCCGCGCGCGTGCGCGAGGGACGATGGGAGATCGTCGGCGGCTGGTGGATTCAACCAGATGCGAATATCCCTTCCGGTGAGTCGTTTGTTCGTCAGGCCCTGTATGGACAGCGTTTCTTCCAGCAGGAATTTGGCGTGATGGCCACCATCGGCTACAACCCCGATACATTTGGGCACGCTGGCACACTGCCTCAAATTCTGAGCAAGTCTGGTCTATCGCGCTATGTCTTCATGCGCCCAATGGCGCATGAGAAAACCCTGCCCGGCAACGTGTTTCGCTGGAAGTCCCTCGATGGCTCAGAAGTGCTGACCAGTCGCATTGCCCGCTCCTACGGCACCTGGGGCGATGAGTTGCGTGAGCACATTGATGCCAGCGACCGTGAGAGACCTGCGTATGTCAAGGACTACATGGTGTTTTATGGCGTTGGAAATCACGGCGGCGGCCCCACAAAGCGCAACATTGAGTCGATTCACGAGTTGAGCGCAGCGGGCAACGGCCCGGCACTGGCGCTGAGTTCTCTCAACGCGTTTTTCAGTTCAGTCGAAGCCGAGATCAGTGCTGGCGCCGCAGTGCCTGTTGTCGCAGATGACTTGCAGCATCACGCGCGCGGGTGCTACACAGCTGAGTCGGAAGTCAAACGCCAGAATCGCAGACTGGAGCATCTACTCATGACGGCAGAACGATATGCCTCTATCGCGAGCGTTGTTCCTGGTCGGGCGTATCCGGGCAATGAGTTGACAGAGGCGTGGAAGGCCGTATTGTTCAACCAGTTCCATGATATTCTGGCCGGCAGCAGTCTGCCTGAGGCCTATCAAGATGCGCGCGACGCCTATGGCTATGCGGCTCACATTGCGAATCAGGCGCTCAATACCTCACTCCAGGCGATTACGAGCCAGATCGACACACGTGGGAAAGGTGACGCGCTCGTGATCTTCAATCCGCTGCCTTGGCCGATTGTGGCGCCCATCGAGGTTGAGAGAGGGTCTGCGTCGATCAGCACTTCTGACGCGGTTATGCGGCGCATACCGTCGCAAGCCGTCCAGCCGACCACCGTTGTCGGGCAGCGCCGATCGTGTTTTGTCGCTGAGCTTCCAGCGATGGGCTACCGGGTCTTCCGCCAGGACGCAATGGCAGAAGCATCTGACAATCCATTGTTCAAGCCAGTTGCCGCGGGTGAGATAACTGCGAGCGGTGATGACCAGCTCAAAGTCACAACGACGTCACTTGAAAACCGCTTCTGGCACATCGAGGTAGACCCGACGAGTGGGCACATGACGCGGTTGTTCGACAAACGACAGCAGGTTGAAGTTCTGTCAGCGGACGCGAATGTCGGTGTTGTGATCGATGACCCAAGCGACACATGGAGCCATGATGTGCTTTCATTCCGCAACGAGCTGGGGCGCTTTGGCGATGCAACCATCAGCATCGAGGAAGCAGGGCCGGTGCGCGCCGCGCTGCGCATTGAGACGCACTGGGGCAATTCCACTCAACTGCAACGCTTGATGATCTATCGCGATATCGATGTCATCGAATGCCGCATGACGGTGAACTGGCAGGAGCAGATGAAGATGCTCAAGTTGAGCTTCCCGCTGCGACTGCAAAACCCGCGCGCCACCTACGATATCGCTTACGGCTCCATCGAACGCGCCTGCAATGGCGAGGAAGAACCCGGTCAGCAATGGGTGGATGTCACTGGCACAGCACTAACGGCGACAGGCGACTCCGTGCAGTATGGTTTCAGTCTTCTGAACGACTCGAAATACGGATTTGACGTGCTTGACGCCGACCTGCGCATGAGCGTGTTGCGCAGCCCGATCTACGCGTATCATGATCCCTACAAGCCAGAATCTCAGCGCCAGTACGTCTACGTAGATCAAGGCATTCAGGCGGTGACTTATCGCCTGCTCCCGCACGCCGGAGGCTGGCAGGAAGCCGCAGTGCCGCGCCGCGCATGGGAATTAAATGAGCGCCCGTCCTGGGTGAACGAGCACATCCATGCCGGCCCATTACCGCAGAGCGCGGCATTCCTGTCCGCTGAGCCGGAGAACATCGTCCTGGCGGTGTGCAAGAAGGCAGAAGATGGTGGCTTTGCACGCTTCGCGCTTGCGGGCAGCGATGCGTTCATCGTGCGCGCCTACGAATCTGCCGGCAGGGCAACGCATGCAACTCTGTCAATCCCACAAATGAACGTGAGCTTCGCAGTCGATTTCGGCGCGCACGAGATAAAGACCTGGCGTATCGAGCTAACTTCGCCCCCAACGGTTATGGCTTTGCATCCCTTGTGGACGGAAGTGGATCTGCTGGAGCGGTCGATCTAAAGGTATTCAGCAATTCGATCAACGAGCGCCATTGTGAGAAATCCGGCGTAATCAGATGAGCGCCAGCGCGAATTAAACGGCGTCGCTTTGTGGTGTTGAGCCCAAAGCGACGCTCCTCGTTGCTCGCAATCCCCAATGTGGTTGCGCCGTTTCGCCGGCCCAGGCGAATCTCAACCGGCCCGTCGCCGACAACCAGTAGCCCTCCATCCACGCTATCGGAATTCGCGCCAATCTTATCGAGCAGGAACCTGATCATCTCGTCCTTCGTGTCTGCCCTGCTGCCTGGTTTTGCGCCGTAGATGCCCTGCTGGCTCTGCATCCCTTGTGGATCGAAAAGGCCTGCGTAACCTAGCAACGTGGCTTCGCGAATGGCATCCGCTTCATCGGTTCCACTGACCAGGAAGAGCTTGACATCCAAGGCGCGCAACTCTTTAAGAAATGAGAGTGCGCCCTTCATCATGAAATCATCCGAGGTCAACTCGCCGCGTTCAAGCCGCGCAATCCGGTCGTTCACCATCGCCATCAACGCGGTGTTGTAGGTTTGCTTATAACCCCAGGCGTCGAGGCGCTCCTGCACGGGGGCGATATCAAATTCGGCAACCAGCTTCACGAGTTCGTCCATCTGGGCGATTGTCTGGATGCCCGTGGATTGTTCGATCAACTGGCGCACCCGGCGCGTCACTTTCTGGAAGAGGCTGCTGTCCACCGAGTCGTAGCGGCTTCCCAGGATCGCGCGCGCCATGACTGGTTCCATCACAAATTCCCATCCTTGCCGGAGCGTCGAAATGGTGCCATCATGGTCAAACACCGCGCACTGGTAGGGAAACCGCTCTGAGTCCCCCTGGGATGGCTGTGTGGTACCGGTAACGATCTCTATATCGCTCTGCAAGGGATCACGCTGGGCGTGGAATTTAGCGCGGCGCGATTCATCAGCAAGGGTAGGGCAGTAAACATACGATAACTTTTGTGCTGCTTCAACCAGTTCGGGTTCGCTCGCGGTTCCGGTCTGGTTGATCTTCTGCACCGTAATGGCGGCTGCGAGATTGCCCAGCGTGGCAGACGAGCGCGGGTCAAGCTGAATTGCCCTGCATGCCGCCAGCATCGCGGTGGCTGCATCGCCTGCGCCAACCGTGTCGGTTGGCCCTGTGATGGTGACGCCAGGAATGATGAACTCGTCGTCACCCTGTCCGGCGAGGATGCCATTTTCACCGCGCGTAACAAAATACACTTCGCCGCTGTCGCGGTTGCCGCGGTTGCCGCGGTTGCCGCGCATCAGGCCGCGCAATAGCTTAATCCCCTCATCATGGCTTGGCACGCTTCGCGCCTGCAGATCGCCATCCCAAGGAGACTCAGAGCGGTATTCGCGGTCGGATTGCGCGAGGTCGAGAACATTGGCAGCTTCGCGCTGGTTCACTTTCAACGCATTCCGGGCGAAATAATGCACAAAATGACGCGCGTCGACGATATGGCGACCGGCCCAGTGATCGCGTAGTTCGGTAGACATCGACTGGGCTTGTTCGACAGAACACCAGCCATGTGGGATTTGTTGATTTACGATCAAAAAGTCAATCGCGCTGCGTTTTTCGCATAGGCAATTAATCAATAAATCAGACGTTTCTCTTGTAGGCACATTAAAAAGGCCGAAATCAAGACGCTGTTGCTCAACACCATCAAGCAGGGGCTTCCCATAAACTGGTGTCGCCCAGCCAGTGCGCTGAACCACCAACCCGGATGTGTCTACGCCGAGTTCAGTTAGTTCACGCTTCATCTCACGACCAAACAGATCATCGCCGATGATCGCGAAGGCCGTGATGTGTTTGATGCCAAGCGCTTTCAGGTTAACAACGACGTTGCCCGCGCCGCCCGGGCTATAACGTTCCGCCCTGACATGCTGGACCTGTTTGCCGGTCTCAATTGATGTCTCCGGGATGCTTGCATCAAGCTCCCAATAGGCGTCGATACAAAAATCACCGAGAACACCGATGCGCGCACCGCGCACCTTCTCCATGACGTCGGCGATTTCGAGTTGTGTGGGGTAGAGTGTTTTAAACATGTGTAGTCTGGCGGTATAACTCGGGCAGTGTGATCAGTTGATCGCCTTGTACGTAATATCCCTGACCGCCAAATGCCTGTGGGATGCGCGTAACGACGCTCTTCTGATCGCGATAGTAATAGGCAAAATGCCGTTCGTTTGTCATGGCTTCTGGGAATTGGGGTCTGATGTCAAAGTCTGCCGTGACGAGATTTGCGGACGGCGCATCACCGACATTCGACGCCATTGAGATAGATTTAAGAAAAACTTCTGGGCCTATAACTGCTGAGCCCATATTGATGAAAACACCGCCTTCACAGAGCCCGCGCGCGTGTTGCGCGAAGATGTGGAAATCGCGCGCGCTTGTGCCACCTTTGGCCGCGCCGTCAAAGCTGGGGTGCTGATCAATGACATCGCCGCCGATGATTGCGTGCACGGTCAAGGGAATGCCAGTGCGAAGCGCAGCGGCAAGCACACTGACTTCAGGGTGAGCAAAGCGATCGGGCGACCCTGCACGCATTACGCGCGGCAGAACCGCTCGTTGGAATTCACCGTCAGTAATCATCATTCCAAGCGACTCGCCATATCCCAGGCCGTTGGCATAGCCGTGTTTGATGGCTTCGTTGATATAGGCAAACTCATAGGCCATGCCAAATTCACCTCGACCCAGAACATTGGGCACGTACTCGCTGGTTTCTCCAATCAGCGCCAGCTCGAAGTCGTGGATCGTGCCCGCCGTGTTCACGGCATACAGCGTGATAATTCCGCGCTCCATCCAGTCCGCGATCAACGGGCCAAAACCGTTCTTCAGCAGGTGGGCGCCGCTGAATAAGATTACCGGCCAGCCCTGTTTTCGCGCATGAATGATCGCCGCTGCAACCGGCGCGATCATGGCTGCTATATCCGGCGACGCCTTTCCAGCAGCAGTCGCAGTTGCGGGAGTAACGAGCTCATCCCAGTGCACCTTATTTTTCCGACCTGCAACTGGATAAGTCTGAAGGAGCGAAGTGTCAAAGATTGGATATCTACCTTGGTATGTCATTGCCTTGAATCCTTTAGGATTGTTTTGCATACACGCGCACATAGTCTACAAACATCGCTGCCGGAAAGGTTGTCGAATCATCCGGGTTGCCCGGCCACTCTCCACCGATCGCTAAGTTTAGGATTATGCAGAAGGGATGATCGTACACCCATTTCTCGCCCGGGAACAGATGCTGCGGTGTAAAGACGGCATATTGGATTTCGTCAACATAAAACCGGATTTCAAGCGGTTCCCACTCAATACTAAAGAGATGATAGGCGTCGGTAAATGTTTGAGCGCCGGGTAGTGACATCACTATGGTGTGAGACCGGATGTCAAACGGACTGGGGCCATGCACACTGACGTATACCTGTGCGGGGTTGCTTCCGATAAGCTCCATCACATCGATCTCGCCATAGGCAGGCCAGTCCACTTGATCGATGTCATTGCCAACCAGCCAGAATGCGGGCCAGACGCCCTTTCCCGATGGCAGACGCATCCGCGCTTCAAACCGCCCGTAACGCTGTTCAAACTTGCCCTGCGTCTGGATGCGAGCTGAGGTGTAGTGGTTGCCTTTGTAATCTTCTTTTTGTGCCGTGATCACCAGTGCGCCATTGCTGACATGCGCGTTGGTGTTTCTGTTGGTGTAATGTTGCAATTCACGCTCGCCCCACGCGCCGCCTGTGTCAAAGGACCAGCGTGTTAAATCGGGCAGTGATCCATTCGGACCATTGAATTCGTCAGACCAGGTGAGATGCCAGACAGGCGTCTGCGTTTGTTTGGCATCCCCTGAACGCAACGGATGCATCACGAGCTGAATCGCAAGCACAGCCGCTATCAGTGCTATAAAGCCGATGTGAGCTCGTTGTATACCTGACACAATCACTGCGTGTCTAGTTCACCCAAGGGAAGTATGAAATATGAAGTATGGTTTCATAATTCATAATTTCTTATTGAAGACCTGATAAGCATTTCCCCGCATGAGAGGTTCGACCAGTCCAAGCGCTTCGCTTTCAGTCAGCCAGGATTCGTCAACCAGTTCGCTGAGCGCCTGCGCCAAACCCTGTCGCGCGATCTCGGCATGCCCTACAACGTTCTCAACGGCGGTATAGTCGCCGCCAAATGTGAACAGCTTGTTTGCGGGAACCGCCATGAGGAATTCTTTCACAAACCGCTTGGTCGCTAATGGGTTGACAATCCATGCCCAGCACAAGTCTACATAGACGTTAGGATACTGTTTTGCCAGCGCAATCAATTCATCCTGATAGGGATATGCAATGTGCATCAAAACGAAGCGCGCATTTGGGAACTCCGGCAGAATCGGGCAAAGATCCTTCAGGTTTTGACTGACACGCTCAAGCGGCATGTACCCGGTGCCTGCGTAGTAACCCGTGTGAAGCTTCACGGGCAAATTGAAGTCGGATGCCCTGCGCACTGTGTGCCGCCACAGGTGGTCTTGCACCGCCCTCTCTTCAGCAGGGGCAAGCGCTGTTGGGTCCGCGGCATATCGCGCGAACAGAGGCGCGGCGTCAGCAGCGCTGACGTTCAGGTAATTCAGGCGCCGCTCATAAGCGCTCTGATTCTTGACCGCGACAGCCCGTTGGCCGTAGCTTTCGAAATACCAGTCGATTGCCTGGTAACACTCGTCGAGTGTGGTGACTGGCAACCCCGTCTCGCGCCGGAGTTGCTGAACGTTCAGTCCGCTGCCCATGTGGACAGTCGAGATGTCCTGCAAAAGGAGATCGGGGTATTCCGTTTCGCGGAAGCTGCGGTCGAGTGAGTTGACCTGGCAGGTTTCTATGCCGGCGACCTCGCGCAAGACATGGTAGTAATACCCCTTGCGCACACCATTTCGCAGCTTGTCGGTGATGATGCCGACGGTTTCAGCCGTGACATCCTCTATGTCGAAGAGCCGCTGGATCGACAGCAGAACTGCCCGGCCATAGCCTGTCTGCCGGATGCGCGGCCAGTAAGGGGCGAACAGCTTCCACTTATCCTGAGGACTCACGTCGGGTGACGCAAATTGGTTGGCGTTCTGCTGCGACATGCCGGCCACTTTCAGATCATCCAGAGCGTAATGAAGAAACAGATACGCCCAATCATCACACGTAAACAACGGCGCCAGGGACGAAGGCCCAGCCAGACGCTGTGATTCTTCGATCAGATGTTCGTGTGTATCGACGAACAAGGTCTGGTTTACCTTCTCTCGAATCGTTGTATGCAGGGTGTTATGGCTCATCAAATCACCTTAGTCCTCTAGTCTAATCACAAAACATAATCGAGCTCATTTCGGTCATCAAAAACGCCTTTCAGGCATATCGCCACGTGATGTTGCAACTCTGGCACAATGATCTGGAGCGTGCACGAATGACTTGGATCCTCACAGTCCCCAAGGGATGCAAGGCCATCCGCAAGCGCGAAGCGTGCAGAGCCATCCCTGGTTTCAACAACGCGATGCAGATCCTTATCTTCTGGCAAAAGGATGATTTTGCTGGGTTGCTGCGGCGGACGCACCGTCAGTGCAATATCCCGGTAAACAGGGACTTCGTCAAAAAACACCTCAGTGGGGGCGCCAAAGGATAGCCCCGGCGTCAGGTTGACAAGGTGCACGTAAAGATCGCCGTCACGCCTGTTTAATACCAGCTCGATGCCGGGATGCCCCGCCATCTCAACAAGCGGCAGCCGGCCTATGCCTTTGCGAACCGCAGATGCAATCAGGTCGCGCAACGGGGGCCAATGGGTGTCAGCATAATCACTCGCCGCTTCACCACTGATAATCAGCACGCTGCCGTCGCCTGATGTCAGCTCGGATAGCCATGGGACGATGGGCGCACCCTGCGCCTCACCTGTTATGTACGGGATGAGACAACGGGTGTTGTCGCTCACTGCGAATCGGCGGTGACCCAGTTCAACTACGCGACCGTCCCAGTCCGCTTCGCCGCCGAAGTAATCTGTTGGGCGAATCGATACGCCTGGCGCATCACCCAGCAGTGTCTCGATCCAGCGCGTATCCCCACCGGTCAATTCAGTGGCGATGAGGAGTATGCACCCGCCATCGAGGACATACTGGTGCAACCATTGGGCTGTGTCGAGGCTGAGAGCGGTTGTCTCAGGAAGTATGACGACGTGGTATTGCACCAGCCGGTTGAGCATCCCGTCATCATGGACAATATCACAAGGGATGTGCGCTTCTTGCAAAAGCTGTTGCATGGCGCGCACTATCTTGTCCTGGTGTTGCGGGTCAACGAAGTGATCAAGCCTGCTGGCGAGCACGACGACTTCAGCAACGCTGCTATTGTCGATACACCATGATTGGCGTTCACGAACAAATGCGGCCAGCTTACCGGCAATATCGGCTTTGGTCTGTGGGATGCTGCCATCTGGCTTTGGGTCGTGCCAGAGGTTGACGCGCGCGCCATGCGCCAGTATGGTCGAAGCTTCCGTTTTCAGCTGGACCAGCGTGCGTAGTCTTCGCAGAAGTTGTGGCTTCCATTGGACAATGCCCTGCTCGTAGATCATGATATCCGCGGGTTGGCCAGCTGTGCTGATGTAGGTGGATTCGAACGATGCGCGATGGAGGTTGGGCGTGTTTATGGCGTCCCAACTCAGCCAGTCAACCTGGCCTTGCACGCTTCGCGCCTGTGGATGGCCCTGCACGCTGCTTCGCGCTTGCGTATGGCCTTGCGTTCCTTGTGGGTCGCTATGGGCGCGGGATGTGTAAGTTTCGGGCATCGGCTTGCGCACGTCCTTGAAGAAGTACATAGTGTTGCACGCAAGCAAAATGGCAGGATCGTGCTGTCGAATCGAGCGAGCGATGTGGCTGATGGCGTTGTCCAGCGATTGCTCGTGAAATTCCTGTAGCTCCATCCATTCCAGCGGTGTGGGGTCGATGGGCATGCGATGACTATACAGCTGCGTGAAGCGCGCCTGGCAATGATCGCAAAAACAGTAGCTATCGCGCTTCGGGGGTAGCCACGCGCCATCAATCCAGAAGTGCGCAGGATGATACCGGTCAATAATCTCATGCAGAAGAGGGATGAAAAACTCATCTGCCCATGGCCCATTGGCGCAATAGTGCTGCGTCGAGATGGCGCCGCTGCTTGTGACGCAACGCCACTGTGGCACGCTCACCGGCGACTGGCAATCAAAGGATGCAGCATAACAGCCGAACGCGACGCCCTCTTTGGCGCAAGCCTCCACCCATTTCTGGAGTGGGTCGCCAATCAAGCCGGGGACAACTGGCGCAATATCCGATGGATAGCTCGCATATCCAAAACAACCAATCGCGTGGCACTGTGTCGCATCCGGTTTGACACACTGCAGATACCGGCGAATTTGTGCGATGTCGGTGCCTTTGCCATACTGCTGGGCAGCGTTTTCAGGATGGTGATCCCAGTGGATGCACAGTGCGTTGTAAACACGGCTTTGCGCGCTTCGCGCTTGCGGACGGCGATGGCTCATGTCCTGTTCTCCGGTTCGTCCACTAATAGATCTGCGATGGCGATGGGTTGACCGGTTGCGATGGATTGGTTGGCCGCAATCCCAATGAGGATCGACATGGCGCCGCTCCAGGAGTTGGCCATGTAACCCAGTGGATCAGGCGAAGCGTGTCCCCCGAACAACCGATCGAGCAGGCGATCGTCGCCGCCTGCGTGATTGCCCGTCGCTTTTGGAATGTCATAGATGACGGTTTCACCCTTGCGGTTGAAAATTTTGATCTGCTGACTGGGTTCATTCGCCCGCGGGCCGCTATGAAACTCCTCTGCTTCAATGCGGCCGTGAGACCCGTTTAGCGCAACGCGCCACCCTTCGTAGGGACTATGGGCGATCAGAGAGTAACTCATCGTGACTCCCTTGCTATACCGGATGGCTGCATTCATCGTGTCTTCGATATCGATATCGTCCGCGAAGACGCAGCGGTCACGGAAATAGCCGTCCTCTCGTTCTGCGTCGAAATAAAGCGCTTTCATGATCGGGTCGCGCGCGTAATCGACATAGTACTCGCAGGTATTGGTGTGGGCGCATGTGCTGCACCGTTCACCGCGCGCCTCGCGGGTAGGGCCGTAGAACTGGCGCGAACCTGTGGCAAACACGATCTGCGGGTCATCTTCGATCCACCAGTTGATCATGTCAAAGTGATGCGTGGCTTTGTGAACAAGCAGGCCGCCTGAGTTTTCCTTGCGGCGGTGCCAGCGGCGAAAGTAGTCCGCGCCATGACGGGTGTCGAGGATCCATTCGAAGTCAACGCTCAGCACTTTGCCGATCACACCCTCGCGCAGTAGTTCTTTCACGCGGGTGACATATGGCGCAAACCGGTAGTTAAAGGTAACGATGACGCGCCTGCCAGTGCGCTTCTCGGCTTCGAGAATCGCGCGGCAACGGACATCGTCAATCGTCATTGGTTTTTCCGTGATCACGTCGCAACCGGCTTCCAGCGACCGGATGATGTATTCATGATGAAACCGATCCACTGTGGTCACAATGACGCAATCGGGTCGCGCGTTGGCGATCATGGCATCGAAAGAGTCATAAACAGGCACACCGCCGCACTCCTTGCTAAGGAGATTGGCGCGGATCGAGTTGATATCATAAACGCCAACCAGACGGGCCGTATCCTGATATCGCTCACTGATCGATTTACCATACATGTAAAGTCCGCGACTGCTGGCTCCTGCGAGCGCATAAGTTTTTACCGCTGTGGGCGCCGGGTGCGTAAGCATTGTATTTCTCCATCGTAAAGGATTTACGCAACCACATGCAATACACCTCTGGCCTTGCGGGACTGGATGTATATGTATATTGTGGCGCGTGATTTATCTCAAGCTGTATTTTATTGAATTTTTAAAATAAGTTTTAGCATTGCCTTGAATCTTTTAGGATTGCTCAAAATAAGCGATACTGGAAAGATGAAATCGGTTGATCCCTCTTTTCTTGAGCTGATGTGGTTTGATCAGGACGCGCGTGAGGAACGGATTCGGCAGGTAGTTGAGTCGCGGCTGGGGGAATCCCCGCCCCCACAGAGTCCCGACCATATCATCGCCACATACTTCTTTGCGTTTCGCACCATGAAGCTAACCGAGGCGGTTGAGGAAATCAGCTATCACGCCACGAGTGGCATAAAACACCCGCCGGCGGGATCGCTGCTGGCCGAGTGTTCTGCAACGCCAGCGGGCGTAGATGCATTTGACGAAACTGGGCGGCTTGGTTTATTGCATGTGGCGTTTCCGCTGAAGATGATGCTGCAACCGGATGGGCATCTGACCTCGTGCGATATCCTGCACACAGTAGCCTCGGCCATTATCTTTGACGTGTGCGAAAACCTTGATGCGCGCCTGGTTGCGCTGCAGATTCCAGAGCGGGTCATCGCTACATTTCCAGGGCCAGCCTATGGGCCTCTCGGTGTGCGGCAGGCAACGGGGTTTCCATCCGGACAGCCCGCATTTGGCACGATATTAAAACCCACTGCCGGGATTACACCGGATGATGTTGGCAGATTGGTGGAAGATGCGGCGCGATGTTCGCTCTTCCTGTTTGTCAAAGAAGACGAAGATCTGTATCCAAACTTGTCGTATTCGCCGGTTAAGACGCGCACTGAGCATGCAATAGCGGCAATCCAACGCGCGAGTGACGCCCGCGGCGGGGTGGGGCTGTTATTTGCCCCACACATCAGCGGCGCCCCGCACGAGATCATTGACACTGTGCATGCCGTTGTTGAGGCTGGCGCGACAGCCGTCATGTTCAGTGAAACCTTTGCCGGCGGCACAGTGCGGATGGTGCGCGAGGCTACAAAGCATTTGCCGCACCCCCCTGCGATATACGGGCACAACGCCGGTATAGGCGTCAAGACGCGTGGTATCTGGCGCGAAGTGATTGACTTTCTGGCGCGTCTGGATGGTATCGACTTCCGGCAAACGGCGCCTGTCAACCCCGGCACAAAACCGCCGTTTCTGAAGCCGTATGGGGCAGAATGGCAAGCCTCTGAAAACGCGTTGAGCCGTCCAGTTCCGGGGATTAAACCGGTCATGATCGCGCGCGCCGGCGCGCTCGATCAGGGCAACATTGGCCTGAACCTCGCCGACGCTGAACAGCGCGGTTTGAGCGAGCAGATACTCTTCCTGGCGGGTTCGGCCATTAACTCCATTAAAGATGCTGATGGAAAAGCTGATCCGCAGATCGGGACAACCGCGATGTTACAGGCGCTTGAGGTGTACCGCAGCGGCGCGCTTCGCGATCTGCCAATGGAGCAGCATCTCCTGTCATTATGGGATATCGCCGGACAGAAAGGGTTAATCGAATTGCGGGTAGCGCTCCGACAGCGTTATCCTGGTCAGGTAAACTAGGTTTCATATAAATCAATCCGCGGATGGGTAAGTATGAACAAAGAATCTCAACTACTGCGCATCGGTGTGCTTGGTTGTGGCCCGATTGCACAATTCGCGCATTTCGATGCGTGTCGCAAAGCGCGCAACGCTGAGCTGTACGCTATCTGTGATGTTGCCGAAGACCTGTGCTCAAGAATGGCCGCCATTCACGAACCGGTTGTCACGTATGCTGACTACGATGAGATGCTCGCAGACCCGAACGTCGATGCGGTCATCATCGCGGTGTCAGATCAGTTCCATATCTCGCTTTGTATGAAAGCCATTGCGGCCAACAAGCATGTGCTGGTCGAGAAGCCGTTAGGCGTCACCGTGGAAGAGAGCGCCGACCTGGTTCAGCATCTGAAAAACAGGCAGAGCCATCCTGTGTTACAGGTTGGCAATAATCGGCGATTTGATCCCGGCGTCATGTTCGCCCGTAACTTCATCCAAAATGATATTGGTGGTTTGATCGCGCTAAAAGCATGGTATTGCGATTCTACGTATCGTTACACCATGACCGACAACCTGCAACCCATTCCAATCCAGAGCGCCCAGGCGCGCAGGCCGGCGGGGAATCCGAAGGCCGACAGACAACGCTACTTCATGTTGACCCATGGCAGCCACCTGGTGGATATGGCGAGATTCCTGGGCGGTGAAATCGAGGCAGTTAGCGCCCGGATCAACACACAGTACAACTCGTACTGCTGGTTTATCGAGGCAGAGTTTTCGAATGGGGCGCTTGGCCATCTGGAATTGACGATCCCGGTTCACGGGGATTTTGAAGAGGGTTTTCGCATTTACGGAGAACACGGCAGCGTCAACGGACGGCTCTACCTGCCATGGTATCACAAGGCCAGCGAAGTTGAGTGTTTCTCGGACAAGGATCGACAGTATCATCGCCCACTTGGGGAAGACTCCTACACCTACAAGCTCCAGATAGAGTCTTTTGCCGATTGCATCATGAAGGGAACGCCGCAAGTCGGGGCGTCTGCCGTCGATGGCGCCACGGCCGTTCGGGCGATGGTCGCGATTGCGCGTTCGGTTGAGACCGGCACGCGTATTCGCCTCGCAGATGTTACAGGAGGAGTATAGAAGACATGGACGTAGGCATCTTTGCGAAGATATTCCAACGGCCCAGCCTGGAAGAAACGTTCGATACGGTTCGCTCACACGGCATTCAGTTTGTGCAGTTCAACATGGCGTGCGCGGGGCTGCCGACACTGCCAGACGCCATTCCGCCTGCGGTATGCGAGCACATTGTGGAGGCTGCATCCAGACGCGGAATACAGATGCCGGCGCTGTCTGGCACGTTCAACATGATTGACCCGAATGTGGCTGCGCGCGCTGAGGGTTTGACGCGGCTGCGGGTGCTGGCGCAGGCTGCGAATCGTATGGCGATTCCAATGATCACGCTCTGCACTGGCACGCGTGATCCGCACAATATGTGGAGTAGGCATCCGGACAACACCACGAAAGAGGCCTGGGTGGACTTGCTTGCGTCAATGGAAACCGCCGTCCAGATCGCGGAGGAGAACGATATCGTCCTGGGCGTCGAGCCTGAGTTGTCGAATGTCATCGATTCGGCCCCCAGGGCGCGCCGCCTTCTGGATGAGTTGCGCACACCGCGCGTCAAGATTGTCATGGATGGCTCAAACCTGTTAAGCATTCATGAGCTTGACAAAATGCATAATATCCTTGAACAGGCATTTGATCTGCTGGGTGATGAAATTCAGCTGGTGCACGCCAAAGACCTGATGCCTGACCCGGTGGATGGCCTACAAGCGCGAAGCGTGCAAAGCCACCATGGCGCTGCGGGGTCAGGCGTCCTGGATTATGATCTCTATCTGCGCCTGCTCCAAAAAGTGAACTACAGCGGGCCGCTCATCCTGCATACTTTGCAAGAAGACGAAGTTGACACAAGTGTGGCATTTCTGCGATCCAAACTGCACTGAGTCTCTTTGGGGTTGTTTTCCTCCTATCCTCCCAGACTGATGTCGAGATAAAAGACCAATGCCAACCTTCATGCATGAAGGGATCGCCTTCAATTATTACGATACCGGATGCGATTACACAGGATTGCCCTTTGTATTTCAACATGGGTTGGGTGGGGATATCCATCAGCCGACGGGCATTTATACACCTGGGGAAGGCGTGCGATTGGTGTCGCTGGATTGCCGCGCACATGGCGCTTCGCGACCTTTGGGAGAGGTCGCGAAGTTATCAATCTCCGGCTTTACAGATGATCTTGTCGCGTTGCTCGATTATCTTGGCATCCAACAAGCAGTTGTTGGCGGGATATCCATGGGCGCAGCTGTCGCGCTGAACTGTGCCGTTCGGTATCCCGATCACGTCAGCGCGCTCGTGCTGTCAAGGCCAGCCTGGTTCGATCAGCCGGGACCGCCGAACCTCGCGGTTTATGACCTGATTGCCCGGCTGATTCGTGAATCAGGTCCTGAGGATGGGTTGAAGGCATTCATGCAGACAAATGCCTACCGGAACGTGTTGGCTGCGTCGGGCGACGCAGCCAATTCTCTTGTAGGGCAATTCCTGCACCCGCGCGCCGTTGAGACAGTGGCGAAACTGGAACGGATACCACATGACTCACCCGTGAACAGCATATCGGAGATCAGGGCGATCCGCGTCCCTGCGCTGGTCATGTCAACGCGTATGGATCCAATCCACCCATACGCATTCGGCGTTGCTCTTGCTGAAGCCATCCCCGGCGCCATTTTTAAGGAACTGACACCGAAGTCGGTCAGCAAGGAACGCCATGCCGTCGACGCACATACAGCGATCGACGCTTTTCTTAGAGAGGGTCTTGCTCGCCCCACTCCAGCTCAAAATCACCGAGATAAACCGTATCGCCCTGCTTGATTCCCCGCTGTTCCAGCGCCTTTGCCACACCCGTGCGCTCGAGTAAATGCTGGAATCGCTGCACAGCTTGCTCCAGATCCCATCGCGTGGTTTCGACGCGTTGGATGAGTATGGTGCTGGTGACTCGGAAACCACCGCCTTCGCGGACGATCTCGAATCCTTCCTGAGGGATATCCTCAATCACAGGTTCAGCTTCGAAATACTCGATTGGCGGGAGCTGGTCGAGGATCTGAACCGCCTTTACCAGCAATGCGCGCACGTTTTTGTTCGACGCCGCGGAGAATGCAATGCAGTCGTGAAACTCTGGGCGCGCCTGTTCACCGGTGCAATAGAGATCAAAGGCTGCCTGGGCATCGGGCAAATCCATCTTGCTCATTCCGACGACCTGTGGTTTTGCGGCCAGCCCGTGACCAAAGGCCGCGAGTTCTGCCTGGATGGTTTCATAGTCCTTCACAGGATCTTCGCTTGTCCCATTCACGATGTGAATCAGCACACGAGTTCGTTCGATGTGACGCAGGAATTCATGACCGAGGCCTGCACCCTGGCTGGCGCCCTCAATCAAGCCCGGAATATCCGCAAGAACCACTGTGCGGGTAGCGTCCACCTCGGCAACACCCAGGTTGGGTTGGAGCGTGGTGAATGGATAATCGCCAATCTTGGGTTTGGCGGCGGTGACTACAGACAGCAGGGTGCTCTTGCCCGCGTTTGGAAGGCCAACGATGCCAATATCGGCAATCAACTTTAGCTCGAGAGCGAGATTGAACATTTCGCCTGGCGAACCGTTTTCCGCCATCATTGGCGCCTGGTTGCTGGCTGTGGCAAACCGGGCGTTACCACGACCGCCGCGTCCACCACGGGCGACAATCAGCTGTTGATCGGGGCGGAGGAGATCGCCAAGTGCAACGCCTGTATCGGCATCCCGGACAATCGTTCCGGGCGGCACCTCAACGTAAAGATCTTTGCCTGTGCGACCGGTCTGGTCTTTACCGCGACCATATCTGCCGTTATCTGCTTCAAAATCATGTTTGTACTGAAATGTGAGCAGCGAGTTTAGATGTCGATTGACGATGAAAATGACATTGCCGCCACGCCCGCCATTCCCGCCGTCAGGTCCACCGCGTGGCACCATGGATTCACGGCGAAAGCTGACGACGCCGTCGCCCCCTTTGCCGCCTGTTACCGTAATAAAAGCTTGATCGTAGAACATTCTACTTTACAGAATATCACAGTTTGTAATTGCTTTGAATCTTTTAGGATTGCTTTGAACCCTTTAGGGTTGCCTTGAGTTCGTCAGGAGGGTATTGAAGTTGTTCTGCGCAGCACATATACGGCGGTTTTCGCGCGTAGTGAAGCCATTTTATGGATGACGTGGTGGTTGCTTATGTAGATGGCCTGCTCGATCGTGGCATCGAGGCAACTGCTGAATTGTTCGAACTGCTTGAGTGTAATCGAGCGTATGCGTGGTTCGCCAGAACAGAGTTCAAGGCCTGCGCCACCGCCTGACAGGGTGCGCAATCGCTCACGCCAGGCGCCACTGTTTTCGAATGAGATGATGCCTTGCTTGCCGACTCGCAGCATGTCGCGAACGAGGGGTTCGGGTTTATCAAGAAAGGCAAGCGTTTGGCTCAGGATGACGTAATCGAATGCATTATCGCGATAATCTGCGAGACCTTCCTCGATATTTCCTTGCCGCACCGATAACCCGCGGCCAATACACGCCCTTACGTTGACCTCACTGATCTCCACACCGCGAGCCACTACATTGCGCTCAGCAACCAGTTTAGCCAGCAACAGTCCATCCCCGCACCCTAGATCAAGGACGCGGGCGCCAGATGGAATGATGTCGGTAATCGCATCAAGGTCAAGCCGGTTTGACATATTTCTATTCGGATTGGCGAGTCGATTCACGCTGGAAGCAGTTGATGGCGATCCTGAAGAATTCATGGTAGTAACCTGCCGAGAAAATCCCGGGCCAACTCCGCGAGGCGATCCACTTCCAGCAGGAATGCATCATGGCCGTAGTTGCTGTCAATCTCGACGTATGTGACATCGATGCCATTTTGTATCAAACTACGCACCAGTTCCTTGGACTGCCAGGAGGGGTAGAGCCAGTCGGACGTATAACTCACTACAAGGAACTTGGCGTGGGTGTGTTCGAACGCATCAGCCAGTGACTGGAGACCGTACGACAAGTCGAAATAATCCATCGCCTTTGTGATGTAGAGGAAGCTGTTCGCATCAAAACGGCGCGTGAAAGCGTTGCCACGGTAGCGCAGGTAACTCTCGACCGCGAAATCCGTGTTGAAATCATAGCCGTAGCGCTCGCGCTCCTGCAGACGCCGCCCGAACTTTTCGTGCATCGATGAGTCGCTCAGATAGGTAATGTGCCCAATCATGCGGGCGACAGCCAGGCCGGCATTGGGCGGTGTGGAATCATAATAGTCACCGTTTTTCCAGTTCGGATCTGCATAGATCGCCTGGCGTGCCACCTCGTTCAGGGCGATTGTCTGTGCAGAGAGGCGCGCAGTGGAAGCAAGCACGATTGCACTCTTGACACGATCAGGATAGGACACCGCCCACTGGAGCGCCTGCATCCCGCCCATGCTACCACCGGTAACAGTGAGCAATTGCTTGATGCCGAGATAGTCGATCAACCAGCATTGTGCATCGACCATGTCGGAAATCGTGATTACCGGGAAGCTCAAGCCATACTGTTTACCCGTCGCCGGATTTATGTCGGATGGCCCGGTGCTGCCCTTGCAGCCGCCGACTACATTTGCGCAGATGACAAAGTACTTGTTTGTGTCAAACGCTTTGCCCGGACCCACAGCCTCATCCCACCATCCCGGTTTTTCCTCACTCGGAGAGTTATAACCCGCAAGGTGTGCATCACCCGTCTGTGCATGCATTACCAGGATAGCATTACTGCGATCATTGTTTAACTCGCCGTAGGTTTCGTAGGCAAGCGTAACCGGTCGGAGCATTGCGCCGTTTTGAAGGTGCAAGTCGCGGTCAAACGTTACAAATTGTGTCTGAACGATCATAGTGACATATCGACGATTGCTTTGAACCCTTTAGGGCTGCAGGAAGTTGGGAGTTAGAATACAGACTTGCCTGATTCTTGTCAAGTCCTGCGCGTCGCCGCAGGAACGTGTAGAATAAATCGTTAGAATCCACATTGCCTGCCTTGAATCCTTTAGGTTTGAAATTCAGGAACTGAGGTTAGTTCATGAAAGTAAGTCTAAATCGCGATAACGCTGTCATCGCGGCGCTGATAGTTGGTCTGTTAATCGGGCTGGCGCTAGGCGCCTATGTCTTCTATGCCATATTCCCGGCCGACGTCATTATGAAAAATGCGTCTCCGAAGTTTCTTAATAGCGACCCCGTATCGCAAACACCGCAATACCGCGATTTTTATGTAGTCCGGGCGGCGAACAAGTATCAGCATGACGTGCAGACAGGAGTCCCGGATCAATTGCGCGGCGCTGAGGATGTCCTGGGCGTCACGAGCGGCGACACGAGCATGGAGGAGGCGATTGCGATGGTGCGCGCCTCAGAGAAAGTGGTCAGCAAGGAAAACAATAGTGATGGAGATGCCGGCCTGTTCACGCGGAACGAAGAGCTTGCTATGGGCGCATTGGCGGGCGCTCTGGATAAGGCTTTGCAGTCCGGGAATTATCCAAAAATCGACCCGTCCAAGTATGCGCCGCTTCAGAGTAAGACGACAGTCCGAATCGTTGGGGCGGTCGTGTGGCTATTGCTCTCCGGTCTGGGGGTTTGGCTAATACTGTGGATGAACCGCCGCACGCGTTCTGGTGAAAGCGTGGCTCAACCGGAGGGATTTTTCAGCCCGCAAGCGCGAAGCGCGCAAAGCCACAACTCCGCGAGCTGGCGCGAACCAGCGCCAGCGCAGGACCCTATGGCGCCAATTCGCACACCCGACTTGGCTGCTCATAATTCAACCGTAAATCTAAGCCCGACATCGCCGGGGAGTGGCTCATCCACAGGGGATGCAAGGCCATCCGCAGGGGATGCAAGGCCATCCGCAGGGGATGCAAAGCCATCAATATTTGCCGCGCCTTCAGCGCGCCTTACGTCGCCCGTCATTTCGGGCGAGGCGCCCATCTCGACATTTGCGCCGACGGTATATCGGCATGGCGACGATCATTACGACGAGGATTTTGCCATCAATGGGCCGCTTGGCGAATTGGTAGGCGAGTGTGGCGCGAGTATTGCAGATCGGCTCGGACTCGATGCGCCATCTCGTGTGTCAGCGTTATCACTGTGGGTCTTCGACAAGAATGATTTCCAAAGCACGACCAAGGTGTTGATGACTAATTATGCGTGGAATGACACAGTAACGCGCTCAAAATTGAAGGCGCGCGGTGAGGCCGTTCAGGCCATGGATGGCGGTGTGATCGAGATATTGACGTCGACTTTACGGGTCGAGGCTCAGGTCAGCGATCTGACCTACAACACCGACAAAAACCCCGACCACGGCTATTTTCAAAATGTAACACTGACGTTCAGAGTCTTTAAGCGCCAGGCGTCCGCGTAAAGAGCGCTACAGTTTCAACGTGGTGTGTTTGCGGGAACATGTCCAGTGGCTGCACCGTGCCAAGTGTGTATCCGCGATCACAGATGATGCGCGCGTCACGGGCCAGCGTTGCCGGGTCGCATGAAACGTAGACCAGACGTGCGGGCTTTAACTTTAGTATATCGAGCAGCGACTCGTACTCGACTCCGGCGCGGGGAGGATCGACAACGATAGCGTCCCAGCGGTGGTTCAGTTCAGGGCGAGCGAGAGCATCAGTCATGTCGGCAGTCATGATAACGGCGTTAGGGAAGCTTTTCAGGTTGACGAGTGCGTCTGCGGTCGCAGATGGGTTGGCTTCGATTCCCATGACAAAATGGCACTGTGCTGCTATCGGCGCGGTAAACAGACCCACGCCGCAATATAGGTCGAGAACATCGTCCTCAACACCCAGTCCGAGCGCTTTGAGGACTAGTGACACAAGCGTCTCAGTCACCTTTGTGTTGATCTGGAAAAATGATCCAGGAGAGATGCGGTAGGCGTGTGCACCGATTCGTTCATTGATGACTCCTGTGTCGCCCATCGTCTTTATCACACCGTCAGGATTGGTCACAAACGCGGTGACTTCGCCAGTATTGGCGCCAGCGCGTAAGTGAATCTCGTTCACCTCATGCGCAGTTGCCTCATTCAATGCGGTAGCCAGAAGACTATCAGGGAGACTTGGATTCCGGGTTTCCAAGTCCAACTTCGCACTGAGTGCGGTGGCAATGACAGGGCAATGATCCACTTCAATCACGGTTTGTGACCCGGCTTCGCGATAACCGAGCACGCCGTGAGGTGAGACGACAAATTGTGTGTGGTTGCGATAGTGGTATTGTGTCGGACTTGGAAGACAGCTTTCAACCGCAACCTGAGCAAACTTGCCGATGCGGGTGAGTTGTTCGTGAACAGCTTGAGTTTTAAAGAGCAGTTGCTGTTCATAGCTTATGTGCTGCCACTCACAGCCTCCGCATGTCTGAAAGTATTTGCACTCAGGCGCGGTTCGAGCAGGCGACGGTCGCAGGATGTTCAGGATGCGACCACGGGAGAAGGAACGGCGCTTGTGAACGATCTCGACTTCGACCAGGTCGCCAGGCATACCGTAAGGAACAAAAACCACCAGGCCTTCGTGCTTGCCAATCGCTTCGCCCGTAGGCGCCATGCGCATAAGTTCAATTCGCAAAGGATGCAAAGTCATCATCATTGTTACAGTTTAAACTATGACATCTACTATGAAGTCAGACGATCATACGAACCAGGATATGCAAGTGGGACAACTCACCGGAGAACGGGCGGCGGAAATCGACCACCTATCCGAGAGTCGCCGCGTGTACAACCACCTCGACTGGTGGAAAGCGGCTGAATGGGTGGGCAGTGATTTGTTCTCCTGCGCACTGATACATGGCAAGGTGGCCGCAGCGCTTCTGGCCGTGCCGGTTGCGCTTGACGCCCGGCACGACTGGCGCGAAGAATGGTTTTGCATCCCTGGCGGACTGGGCGGTGCGCCAACACAGCCGCAGATGGCCTTTCACGCTTCGCGCTTGCGGATGGCTATGCATCCCTTGCGGACCGCATGGCTCAGATGGTGTGGGGTTGCTGATGGCGTATCCGCGTCGCGCGTCTTGAAAGCGCTCTTTGAGTATAGTGAGGCGCAATGGATCAAGGCTGGCATTACGCAGATTTATAGCATTATTGAACCAGGGCATTGGTTTGATCATTACCTGAGAAAAAACCAATATGCACTGTTGGACGAAGTTGTCACGATGATTTGCAGCCCGCAGTCGCGAAGCGTGCAAAGCCATCCACAAGGGGTGCAAAGCCATCCACAAGCGCGAAGCGTGCAAAGCCACCAAATGGTGATCCGCAGAGCGAGCGACCATGATCTTGCGGCAGTGTGTGACGTCGACAAAAATGCCTTTGAGGAGATGTGGCAATTCCCACTGTTTATCCTGCGCTGCACACTGGCGACAAGCGCTTACTCCACTGTGGCTGAAATAGGCGAGCGTGTGGTTGGCTATCAGATGACGGCATTAACGGAGGGTGATGCGCATATCACGCGCCTGGCAGTCCACACTGATTTTCAGCGATGCGGTATTGGTGGCGCGCTGCTTGCCGATACAATGACGTTTATGAAACTCTGGTATGACGCGCAGCACATCACGTTGAACACACAGGCCAGTAATCAGGCGTCACAGCGCCTTTACGAGAGATTTGGATTCGTGGCGCTAAGTCCCCGGTTTCGTGTAATGGGCAAGAGTCTTAAGGCGTAACCCGGTTTTCCTGCATAACCACCCGAAGATGAAAAAGCCAAAAGCGAAACAAGACGACAGCGTGCAGCGTGAGAACGTGCGTCGCGCGCAAGAGGCCGGGAAGCGACAGGCGGCAACGTCGGCGCGAAGATCAGTTGACGATGACCGGAACAGTCGTCGCTTTGTCCCTGATCGTCATGTAAACAACGACCCGCAAGGGATGCAAAGCCATGTCTCAGTGCCTGTCCCGGCGCTTATACGGCGCGCATTTGTGTTTGCGGTAGTCATCGTCGGCGTAGGTCTGGTGCTTTATGCCCTGATTAAAAACCTTGCAAGCGGCCTGCCCATCCCATTGCCATTAGCGCTTTCGAGTCAACGCGCGGAGGAAACACCGACATCTGCGCCGCCGGCACAACGCATCGGTATTGTCAGTGGACACAAGGGCAACGACAGCGGTTCGGTTTGTCAGGATGGCCTGACCGAGGCCCAGGTGAACTATGATATCGCAGTGCGCGTCGCCACAATGTTGCGGTCGCAGGGCTACACGGTTGACATTCTTGATGAGTTCGACGCCCGCTTAAAAGGATATCACGCCGCGCTACTCTTGTCTGTTCATGCCGATTCATGCACCTATGTCAATGATCTTGCAACCGGTTTTAAGGTTGCGCGCGTGCTCGACAGCAAAATACCACAGGAAGAAGACCGCCTCGTAGCGTGTCTCACTACACGCTACATGGCAAGCACCGGGTTGCGTTTCCACCAGAACACGGTCACGTTTGACATGACCAAATACCACGCATTCTATGAGATTGACGAGCGCACCCCTGGCGCCATTATCGAAACTGGTTTTCTTTATCTGGATCGTCAGGTGCTCACGCAAAAACCACAGTTGGTCGCACAAGGCATCTATGACGGTTTGATTTGCTTCCTGAACAATCAGCAAGGGATGCGGAGCCGTGAAAACCCGAAATCATCATAGTGCGGCATAATATGCATGGCTCATCACGGAAACCGTGATGGATGGGTGACAATATAGTCACTCGTGATCTGTTTATTTGTGGAGGTGGGTACTATGGTTACGGCGGGCTCTTCGGGTGATCGGAGACGATTTTTTACGCGGACTGTGTTGTTCTCGATTGTCATGATTTTTGCGCTTGCAATGGCTATTTTCGCGGGCGCGCCTGTTGAAGCTGGCCCTGTCGCAGAGGCGGGTAACACCGCGGGCGTCAACGCAATTGTAGCGGGCGCCTCGACTGCACTTGATCAGGCGCGCACAGGCAAATGGATCGAGGTCATTCTGTCGCAGCAACGCTTGAACGCCTGGGAGAACGGCCATATCGTCATGAGTTCGGCGATCTCAAGCGGCGTCAGCGCGTATCCGACCTTGCGCGGAACATTTAAGGTCTATGTCAAGTATCGTTCGACCCGAATGCGCGGGCCGGGTTATAACCTGCCTGGTGTGCCCTATACCATGTACTATTCGGGCAGCTATGCGATCCATGGAGCCTACTGGCATCATAACTTCGGACATCCCATGAGCCATGGCTGCGTTAACCTGCCTGTGCCATTCTCTCGCTCGCTGTTCCTATGGACGCCAAATGGCACTACTGTCGTGATTCACTCCTAAAGGATTCAAAGCAATAAGCAAACGCCATTTGCTTTATTTGCTGCGCAGACTTCGGCAGATGCCTGACTTCTATAGAAAGTCAGGCATCTGTTTCCTGGCAAGCATTGTCATTCTGGGAGTGGCACTGGCGGCAATCATCCCTGCAATACAGATGCGCCAATTGGCAGAGAAGCAGTGGAGCGATCTCAATTCACGCGGGGTGCTTCGGATCGGGATTGACCCGGGTTTCCAGCCATTTTCGTTTTATGGAGAGCAGGGCTGGGACGGCATCGACGCCGATATTGGGCGCCAGATTGCGCAGGGCTTGCGCCTGCAGGTTCAGACGATACCAGTTGGTTACGATTCTCTTTATGACGCTCTGCACTTGTGGCAGGTAGATATTGTGTTATCCGCTGTGAGTGTTGATCCGGCGCGGACAGCAGACTATGCATACACGGATGCCTACTTTGACGCCGGCATCAAGATGGTTACATTGCAGCCGACTGTGATCTCATCTGTTGACCAGTTGGCGGGTAAACGCGTGGCTGTGGTTCTCGGCACAGATGCGGACCGGGCTGTGCGCTACTGGGAGCGACGCTTGCCAAATATGACCCGTGTTGCTGCAAATGATCCTGCGGATGCTGTTGCTCTACTTAACGAAAGAAAGGTGGACGTAGCCGTTATGAATGCACTCGAGGCGATGGCGGCACAGGCGCATAATGCTGGCATTACAGCGACGCCATTAGGCAACCAGCCATACGTCATCGCACTGCGGCGGGATAACCCCATTCTTCTTTCTAGATTGAATCAGATACTGGCTGACATGCGCCGCGATGGCACATTACAGTCGATCATCAGTCGCTGGTCGTCGCGTTGACGCTGTTCATCACATACTCGATGCGCCCGACGTCTTTCAACCAGCGTTCGATGGCTTCGATAGCGCGTGTATACGTCCCATCCATCAACTCCAGATCACCTTTAGTAAACGGTTCCAGCACGTAATCAACCGGGTCCATTCTGCCGGGCGGGCGGCCAATACCGACGCGAAGGCGCGGGAATTCCTCGTGTCCAACGCGCGCGATCAGCGATTTCATCCCATTGTGCCCACCCGATCCTCCTGACTTTCGCAGACGTAGTTGAGCCACAGGCAAATCCAGATCATCATATACGACCATCAGCGCGATGGGATCGACCTTGTAATATTTCAGGATTGGCGCAACGGCAGAACCGCTTTCATTCATGAAGGTCTGGGGCTTAACGAGAATGACCTTGGCTCCGTCGATGGCGCCAATTGCGACGAGCGCCTTGTTCATCATTTTGTTGAACTTCAAGCCATGCTTCTCGGCAAGGCGATCGACCACATTAAAGCCGGCGTTATGACGGGTGCGCGCGTATTCCTTGCCTGGATTGCCGAGTCCGGCGATTACGCATCGCTGTGGTGTAAGAAGCGAATCATCGCCCAAAGTCAACAGGTCTCCTAAATAGTTTGCGCAAGAGAAACCCTAATAATCTCTTTAGTATTAAATAAGCAAGCAAAGCCCCGAACGCATAGGCTGTATAGGTTGCGCCTTTGGCGAACGCGCGCGGGATGTCAGCGAGATTTAATGTTGGAGTGTTGGCATTGCTGCTAAACGTTAAACTGATAGGCGCGCTGGAAGTCAACGTCGTGGTTACGCCGAGCGCCGCTGGCGTTCCGCTGGCGGGCGTTGCGCTCTGATTTGCCAAGGTGATATCGCGAACCAGAGCCTCGACGGCGCTGCCATCAGCCGAGAACACCTGTAGCTTTACAGCATATTTGCCATCGGCAAGGGGGCGTGTATTCCACACAGCCAACGAGCCATTGGGAACAGGTTGCGCCGCGCCATTGATGAGCACCCAGTTGGCAATATCGGGTTCTGGCGCATACATGACCTGGTAACGCGTAAACTGCGGCGCCGTTGCGCTGCCCTGGATTGAGACGTTGCCACGGAGCGTCTGGCCGCGCACAGGCAGGATGATGCGGGCCAAGGGGGCATCCTGGGCAGTCACTGGAGTGACGACTGAGATTAACGCCAAAATAGCCCCGACCATCGCCGTGGCGCTAAGTATGGCTTTGCACGCTTCGCGCATGCGGAATGACTGTGCTATGCGTATCACGATATCTTTCACCGGGTGGCAAGTGTAACCTGTTTTCATGGCTTTGGATCAAAAATCAGCGCTATGGTTTTTGGCTTTATGGTATTATGCACATCGTCACGGGGATGCAACGGCTTCGACGGGATGGGTCAGCCCCGGGTGGCGAGCCGAGATGCGCGACTCTCGTAAAACAGCGCACAGCACTTTAAGTGCCAAGAGCATTAACTGGAATGCAATCCCAGCCGCCGCGTAAGCGTCGCTGAGAAAGCATCCGGAGTTCAAACCTCCGGCGTCGTCCAAGGCCTCGCGTTGGTGGGACTTGGTTGCGGCGTAATAAAGCCAACGGGCGATCTCGCTGAGGTTCGTAGGCGGTTTGATCGCTGGCCGGCAGGCCAAAAACGCGAGCTAGTGTAATGATAAGTTCGTCGCTGGACGTGCATTGCGCGATACTAAAACAGCGACTACGCTCGTAGTCATTCGAGGATGGTTTGTTTCGGACCCGGGTTCAACTCCCGGCATCTCCACTCATTCAGGGGAAGGGGATAGAGGTCAGGGCATAGGCGCAGTAGCGCAGTCGGACTCGCTACTGCGCCAGACACCTACGCCCCTGTCCCCTTCTTCGTTCAAGCACACTTCACAGTAAAGGATACATCGATATGGCACATGAAACTCCTGGAGGTCAGAGTAAACTAGGTGATTCGAACACTCTGCAGGCGGCCAATGATGTGCTGACTGGGCGGAGCAAGAAAAACCTGCTTGCTCGCCTGCTTCCATTTATGGGGCCGGCATTTATCGCCAGCGTCGCCTATATGGATCCAGGCAACTTCGCGACGAACATACAGGCAGGCGCTCAATATGGTTACATGCTGTTGTGGGTGATCGTTGCAAGCAATCTGATGGCAATGCTTCTTCAGACGCTATCGGCCAAACTGGGCATTGCGACCGCCCATAATCTCGCTGAACACTGCCGCGCCCACATGCCGCGCTGGTTCGTATGGTTTATGTGGGGTCTGATGGAAGTTGTGGCAATGTCCACAGACCTGGCGGAGTTTCTCGGCGCCGCCCTTGGATTCAACCTGCTGTTTGGAATTCCACTCTGGCTGGCGGGGATACTTACAGCCATAGCCACATTTATCATATTGGGTCTGGAGAGATATGGGTTCCGACCGATCGAAGCGGTGATTACCGTGTTGATCAGCGTTGTGGCAATCAGCTATCTGGTTGAAACTTTCCTGGTGAAACCTGATTTGGGAACGGTGCTCTTCCACTCCTTTGTCCCGCAATTCGCCGGGAGTGAGAGCATCGTTCTTGCCGCCGGCATCCTGGGCGCCACTGTCATGCCGCATGCGATCTTTCTACATTCAGCGCTGACACAGGACAGGATCAAGGTCAAGGAACCGGCGTTACTCAAGCGTCTTTACAGATTTGAGATTGTCGATGTGATAATTGCCATGACGCTCGCAAGTCTGATCAATATTGCCATGTTGATCATGGCTGCTGCCACGTTTTTTACGGCAGGCGCGACGAACGTGGGGACTATTGAACAGGCGCATCTGACTTTGACGCCTTTGCTTGGGCAGGCAGCGAGCGCAGTGTTTGCGATCGCTCTCCTTGCCGCCGGGCTTTCTTCAGCATCGGTAGGCACGATGGCGGGACAGGTGATCATGCAGGGATTTCTGCTTCACAAGATTCCGGTGCTTCTCCGTCGCGTTGTGACCATAGTGCCCTCTCTGGTTGTTATCGCGATGGGTCTTGACCCGACGCGCACGCTCGTGCTCAGTCAGGTCGTGCTGAGCTTTGGCCTGCCTTTTGCCGTGATTCCCCTAGTTATTTTTACCAGCCGCCGCGACATCATGGGCGTGCTTACGAATGGCAAAATCACCACTGTGTTAGCGTGCGGCGCATCGTTAGTGATCGTATGTCTGAATCTATACTTGTTGTTCACGATAATTACAGGTGGATGATAAATGTTCAAGCACTTACTAGTTCCTCTGGATGGCTCAAACCTGGCTGAGGCTGCGCTGCCCTATGCAGCTTCATTCGCACAAACTCTTGGGGCAACCGTGACGCTCATTCATGTGATTGAGCGTAATCCCCCTCAAAAGGTGCATGGCGCCACACACCTGACAGACGCCAGCGCTGCACAGATTTACCTGGACGCCATCGCTCAGCGTCTGTTTCCTCCATCAGTGAAGGTCATCTGCCATGTGCACACCAGTGAAGTCAGCGAGGTGGCGCGCAGCATTGTCGATCACGCCGGAGAACTCCAACCGGATTTAATCGTCATGTGCACGCATGGTGAAAGCGACCTGAGGCAGAGAATTTTCGGCAGTATCGCACAGCAGGTTGTATCAATCGGCAAGACATCGCTGTTGCTCATACCCCCGCAGGATGCAGGCACATCTGCGTTGCCCGTGCTGAAGAGTATTCTTGTCCCCCTGGATGGGGACCCAGACCATGAACAGGGGATTCGGGTTGCAGTCGACGTGGCTGCCGCTTACGGTGCGAGCGTGCATATGCTGGTAGTGATCAACACCGTGGATACACTCACGGGCGAGAAGGCTGTGACCAGCCGGATGTTGCCAGGCATGACTGCGGAACTGTTGAACATATCGGAGCAGACGGCGTCTGGCTATCTGCGTGAACAACTCGCTTTGTTCAAGTCAACTGGACTCGTGCCAGGCATGACCGCAGAAGTTGCGCGGGGCGAACCCGCCAGAACCATCGTCGCGACGGCAAAAAGGATCAAGTCTGATCTGATTGTGCTGGGCACACACGGCAAATCAGGCATTGACGCCTTCTGGCAGGGCAGTATTGCGCCTAGGGTGTCGAATCGTTCAGATGTGCCAATGTTATTGGTGCGCCTGGGTTCCTGATCTTGTATCTCGAACCATGAACATACCAGCGCTGCTCATTCTTGGATTACCGCTGTTGTGTCTTGCATTCATTGTGCTGGCGGCAATAGTGCTGGCTTCCAAATCCATGGGCGAATCAAATAGAAAAAAGGAAGTGTGGCCGAAGTTTGCCGAGATGATCGGAGGCGCCCTGACGGAGGGAGCAGCGGGACAACGCGATACCATTGCCGCGCGACTCGGCGAAGACCCCTTCTATCTTGACACATACGTCTATGGCGCAAATCACGCTGTGCTGAATTGCACACGGATGCGTGTTTTTTATCGCGCGCTCAACCCGATAGAATTAGTCGTCTGTTCGCGTGAAATGCAGGCAGAAGCACAGATAAATCCGAAGCTGCACGAGGTAGATAGCGCATTAGTTGGCTTGACGCGTGATTTTGCGGTGTTTTCCGCAGCCATCGATCAGGCATCGTTACTGCTCGGCGCTGAACAGTCTCAGTTAATAGAAGCCGCAAAACCTATTGACTTGCGCATACGGCGCCGGCAAAACTGGAAAAACCAGGGCGTTTCAAATAGCATCTACGAAGTACACCTGCAAAAGTACGGCGTAGTCACCGAATTACCTGAGCTCATGGCTATGTTCCACTTGATAAGCACATGCCTGCGGAAGCTGCATGAAGCGCGTTTGGCAGGTCGGATGGTTGATGACACCCGGACGGCCACGGACTACTTCAACACAGATGGAATTAATGCGGTGTAGTTAAATGCCGGGCGCGCCTTGACGATGCCAAGCAGTGGCGCCATCGTAAATCCAGGAAAAACTGCGCCGATGTTTGGATTGCCAAGCCGACCGCTTACGATTTCGCTCAGAACCTGCCGATAATCTGTTGTGACCGCGAGGTCCACCCCTTGATAGAGTTGCGCAGCGCTCAATCCAGGCCACGAGCCAAGCACCCTGCCACCGTTCACATTGCCGCCCAGCACGATCATCGCGCTTCCGTGGCCGTGATCGGCGCCTTGGTCCGCGTTTTCCTTAAAACGACGGCCAAATTCACTCATCGCTACCATTGTCAGGCGACTGGTGTAGTTTTGCGCGCCGGCGCCGTCGAGGTCCTGGTAAAACGCCGCCAATCCGCCGGCGAATATGGCAAGCAAATTCGAGAGATATCCGGCGGGGTTAGTGCCCTCGTATTGGTGGGTATCCCAGCCGCCAATGTCAACGGTCGCGATGCGGATGCCAAGATCAAGCTTGATCATCTGCGCGATTGTTTTGAGCGTGTCGCCGAATGGCCCAGCGGGGTAAGTCACACCGGTAGCCGGTGTGTACGCGCCGATGGCGGCGTTCTCCATAATATCCAGGGCATTGAGCGTTTCAACTGCGGCTGCGTCCAGCCAGGTGTTGCCGGTATAGATATGGCGCAGCGCCATACGCTGGTCGTTTGTGTAACGCCAGTTGCCCTGGAATGAAAACGAGCTTGGAGTATCGACTGCAATCACTTTTGGATCCCCCAAAAGGGATGTTGGCGTCTGGACGCCGGCAGAAAGCACCGGCAGCAGCAAGGAAGCGTCAAGACCCGGCGAACTCGATAGGTGGCGAGTGAGCCACCCCGTAGGCGTGGCCCGGATGCCCGGCGTGCCTGTCTCAATGTATTCCATGGCGTCGAAGTGGCTGCGGGTATCATCCTGCAGTCCCGTGGCGAGCACGACATTCATTTTCCCGGCCTGATAGAGATTTTGAAGTGGAGCAAGCGCCGGGTGGATTCCGAACTGGCTGTTTAACTGAATCGCTGCGCCTGTGCCACTCACAGGGACTTTGATTGTGGGTCGCGCAGCCTCATAGTAACTGCGGTCGGCGCCTGCCAGCGGCGGAAATATACTCAAGACATCCCAGCCTCCCCGAATAAAGACAACGATCAGTATTTCATCGTTGGCAACCCCGGCGGGTGAAGCAAGCGCGATATTGGTCAGCCGCGCCCCCGCCATTGCGGCTATCGCTGCGGAACAGCCGCCAAGAAAACCTCGACGAGTGAGAGTAATTGGCATTTTTAGGAAACCCTGAAGAACTTCGGGCAGTGGCGAGTTAGCGCCATTGGAAATCCGGGCACATCATGATCAACTCAACCATGCGTGGAACAAGATCGGTAGTTTCTGCGGCCGTCATCTTGAAACCCGAGTTGCGCCCCTGGGAAATAAAGTCGACGATGGCGTCGCGACTTGAGGCTGGATACATCGGTCGCCCCAGGATTCGCTGGATCCAGAAGTCTGCAATGGCTGCAGGAGTCTGCGCAACTGTTGGTGTCTGACTCACCATGTCAACTGACCATGTGACGCCGTTCGCGCTGATGCGTCCGCCAAGCAGTGTATTGCACAACCCCCACCGGTTCAAGAGCGACATTGTGCCTAACCAGGCTTCTCTTACGTCAGGATATCCATTCGGTGTCCTGCAGCCGAAGAAGGGCTGTCCCATCCGGTCGAATGTCCAGAAGAAGGCATCAGAGATGGTTGTAAAGTCAACGCCAGTGGCGCGCAATATACCCATCGAAACCTCTAGCGGCGTCTTTACTTTCTGGGCCCAGGTCGTCATGAATTCATTGGAGAGTATGATCGCGCGGACGACTTGCTTTAGCTGATCCGGCGCGTCTTTCTGAGCGGTAAACACGGCCGCAGCCGCATCAACGATGCTTTGTGGCGGATTGTCACTGATTAAGCGGCGGCACAGTTTGCGCGCGATATATCTGCCAGTGCCTGGATGAGCCGCGATCAGATCGTATACGTCGCGCCCGTCTTTCAGCGCCGCCTGGTTGGCGGGGATAGGGTGTCCGAGCACCGTCTTTGCAGCCGCGTCATGCCATGCCGGGTAATAGAGAAACGTGCCGTCGTTTACAACACCGGATTGTGTGCTGCTGTCATTGACGCGCCAACCGGTGAAGCATTTCGCAACCGCGAAGACATCTTCATCGACGTATCCGATAGGGCGCCCTGTGGCGTCGAGTGGAACAGAGCTGGCGGGAACTGTCCCAAGGTAGTTTTCTGCGCCAAGACCATGGAGCTCGAGTAACTCACGCGCATAGTTTTCATTAGGGCCAGTGGCTCTGTTGGTATAGTTATTCAGATAAAAAAGCATCGCCGGGCTCGCGCCGACTGCTTCGAGCATTTGCCGGAAATTGCCGAGGACGTTGGCGCGGATCACCTCGTGGTCGTAATAGGCAAAGGTCGCGCTGGCATAATCGTAATCCCACCCGAAAACGTTAAAATGGTTATGCCAGAAGTTAGTCAATACCTCAAAAAGCTGCTTTTTGCTGAATACAGCCCGCAATATTGTGGCCGTTCGGACTGCCGTGACAGGCGGCAATCGCAAGTTATAGTTGGCAATGCCGCTGACAGTGATGTTGACGTAGTAGTCGTTCCAAAGCTGCGCTAGTGTTTTGGTTAACGGCGTCAAATTCGCAGAATTAAGTCTGGCGTCAAATACGCTGTCATCAATCGCACTTGGATTCAGTTGCTGATCGACATACGCCTGCAACTGAATCGCCGGCGAGGCGCCTGGCAATGCGTTGAAGGCATCAATGTCGCCGGGGCGCGCGCCGTAGGCTAGACGGTTCAAGGCAATGACGCTCAGCGGCGGCAATGGTGGGAGATCACTCGGGCTATTTTGTTGCGTCTGTTTTTGGGGCGCGGTGTCTGGGGCAGGGAAGTTTTCCGGGGTAGCGAGTCGAATCAGTGGCTCAGCGAGGGCGGCGCCTGCGATGAGTCCTCCAACAAGAAGAGCATCCCGGCGGGATAAGTCCGGTTTCGGTTTTTTAGACAAACGTCACCTCATTTGAATTGACCGACGCACCGATGAGACGCATGAACTCATCAAAGAGATAGATGGCATCGTGCGGCCCCGGCGAGGCTTCGGGATGGTACTGCACACCGAATGCGCGCAGGCTTTTCGATCGCAAGCCCTCTACGCACCCGTCGTTCAGGTTGACGTGCGTTACCTCAACCAGGGACGGCAGGCTATTAGCGACTACGGCAAAACCATGGTTATGGCTACTGATTTCAATCGCCGCAGTGTCAGTAAATGAGACGGGCTGATTGCCGCCGCGGTGGCCAAATTTCATCTTGTATGTGCTGCCACCGAGTGCCAGCCCAAGTATCTGGTGACCAAGACAAATCCCAAAGATGGGCACTTTACCCAGCATCTCGCGTACGGCATTAATTGCGTAGGTGCACGTGGCAGGATCGCCGGGACCGTTTGACAGGAACACGCCGTCTGGTTTTAGCGCAAACACCTCAGCGGCTGTGGTCGTGGCCGGAACTATGGTAATCGCACAACCGCGCGATGCCAAAAGGCGCAGGATATTGCGCTTGATGCCAAAGTCGTACGCCACGATATGCGGAGTATCTGCGGCAGTATAGTCCCTGGCCTGTGCGGCGCGGTCGGTTGGGTACCATTCGGCGACGGCGCTCTCCGTCCAGCGATACGGTTTATCGCACGTGACCTCGCGCGCAAGATCAGCGCCATTCATGTCCCTGCTGGCTCTGGCAAGCGCGATTAGCCGTTGGGGGTCCGGGTCGATGGAGGAAAGCGCCGAACGCATTGCGCCAACTGTGCGAATGTGTCTGACCAGCGCCCGTGTGCTGACCCCCGTGATTCCGGCGACGCCCTGTGACTGCAGGTATTCGTCAAGGGTGAGTTCTGCGCGATAGTTGCTGACGATTGGGCTGCTTTCGCGAACTGCAAATCCGGCGACCCAGATGCGGCTCGATTCGGCATCGAGCGCATTGATTCCGACGTTGCCAACATGCGGCACAGTCATCACCACGATTTGACCATAGTAAGAGGGATCGGTGAGAATCTCCTGGTAACCGGTCATTGAGGTGTTGAATACGACCTCGCCAGTCGTTTCACCGGCTGCGCCAAATGCGAGTCCGGGCCAGGTTGTCCCATCCTCAAGCGCAAGTAGTGCTGTTTTTGGTTGCTTCATGATCGCCTTGGATCCTTTAGGGTTTCACCGTGCTCATGTTACACGAGAAAAAACGTGAACAGAACTGTTCACGTTTTTCTCTCTTATTGTTGAGGCCAGAACTGGCTATTTACTCTGTCGGGTTATTTCTTCGCAACTGTTACGCTGACGATCTTGTCGCCCTGAGTGGTGGCGTCGGTGGCTTGCAGTGTCTTCACGATATCAAGCCCGCTGGTGACATGCCCGATCACTGAATACTGTGAATCAAGCTGCTGGGTCGGGCTGTAGGTGATGAATATCTGCGACGTATTTGTGCGGCCATCGTGGAGAAGCGCCACAACGCCGGCGGCGTTAAAGGCGCCCGCAACGGAGGGTTCAATGCTGCATGAGTAGCCAGGATTGCCGGCCGAGGTCGGGTCAGCAAACAGCACCAGACCGATGTCCTGGACGTTTTGCGCAGTTGGCGCATTGCTGAAGTATCCCTTCTGCGCCAGGAAAATGATGGAGTTCACGTTTACAGGCGCGAGTTTCGGATCCAGCTCGACCTGCACATCACCCTTGCTGGTTTTGATCGAGAGTATATACGTGGAGTTTGCATCCGCCACCTGATCCGGTTTGTCCAGGTTCAACTGGGTTGCGCCAGCAACTGGCGCCGGAATCTGCTTAGCGAAAGCGCGCACCTGATCCGCGATATTTGGCTGTGTGAATGCGCTGGGGTTGATCTGCCGGCCATTGAGGAACATCGATGGCGTTTCGCTCAACTGGAGTGAATCGGCGGACGTAACATCCTTCTTGACGCGCGCAATGACCGCGTCACTGGTCAGGTCGGTTCCGAACTTCGCGACGTTCAACCCAATCCCCTGGGCGTACGTCTTGAGTGTGGCCACTATATCAGTGACGGGAATGCTGCTCCAGTCCGCTTGTTTCTCGTACAGCGCGTCGTGCATTTCCCAGAACTTATTCTGAAGACCTGCGGCCTCGAGAGCTTGTGCGGTGATTTGCGCTTTGTCGTGGATACTCGTCAAAGGTAGCTGGCGGAAAACGAATCGCACGGTGTCGCTGATCAGGTTGAGGGTTGCTTTCAATGCCGGGTGGATCTGACCACAAGCCGGACATTCCATATCGCCATATTCAACAATCGTTACCGGCGCATCTGCCTTGCCGAAGATATGATCGTCCTTCTGTATGTTTAACACAAAGGGCTGACATGTGGCTGGCGGCGCCGCAACTGCTGTGGGGGCGACCGCGGTTGCGACGGTCGCCGCAGAACCGTCGGATACGACGACATCAATCCGCTGGATAACGTCGCCGATCGCAATCTTTCTCACAATATCAAGGCCGCTGATTGTTTTGCCAAAGACCGTGTATTGAGTATCAAGGCTGGTTTGCGCGCCGATAGTTATGTAGAACTGGCTGCCACTGCTGGGCGTGGTCTCGGCGGGCCCGCCCTGGCGGGCCATAGCGATTGCGCCATCCACATGCAGCAACTTGATTTCAGGAGGCAGGTTGTAACCTGGGCCGCCGGTGCCATTGCCCGAAGGGTCGCCACCCTGTATCACAAAGTTGGGCTCCACGCGGTGGAATGTCAGGCCGTCATAAAAGCCATTTTGCGCAAGATAGATAAAGTTGTTGACTGTCTGGGGCGCCGCTGATGGGTCTAACTCAACCTGGATGTCACCCTTGGCAGTGCGTATGGTGGCGATGTATTTCTTCGACACATCAATGGTAACTTTTGGCGGCGTCTTGCTGATGCTGCTGCGCTGCTGAGCAGGCATCTGCGCAAATGGGCGGTCGCCCGCGCTCTGTGCAGCCGGCGCGTTAGTTGCAGCCGGTGAAGCTGTTGCGACTGTTTCCTTTGCAGGGGTGGCCTGCAAGGGTGTCACTGTTGGCAGGTTGGCTGGTTGTGCGCCACATGCAGACAAAAACAAAGCTGCTGTTACGAGCACAGCAGCCCATTGAATTTTCATTCTATCCTCCGGACGATTTTAAATAACAATAACCAGAATTGGTTATGCAAGAAGGGCGAATTATAAACCTTCTGACTTTACGACGAGTGACGTAGTGACGAGTGACGTAGTGACGCAGTGACGAGTGACGAGTGACGAGTGACGAGTGACGCAGTGACGAGTGACGCAGTGACGAGTGACGCAGTGACGAGTGACGCAGTGACGAGTGACGCAGTGTCGAGTGACGTAGTGTCGAGTGACGTAGTGACGAGTGACGCAGTGTCGAGTGATGCATGAGTAGCGGAATATTCATAATGGGCGATAATCAGAGACGGAGGTACACATATGTTCCAATCGAGACTTAGCTTTGTGCTTAAGACGTTTGTGGTATTGGCAACTACTGCCGTGGGGGTATGGAGCGCACCATCCTCTGCTTTGGCTGAAACAACTCCTGCACAAGCAGTTGCTGATTACACGTGTCAGTATTACTACGTCCGCTGGGGTGATAACCTGACGCGTATTGCGGTGTGGTATGGCGTTACTGTCCGCAATATCATGGATGCCACCGGTTTAGTTCGGACGACGATCTATCCTGGTCA
The DNA here is from genome assembly GCA_903921365.1 of uncultured bacterium. Taxonomy (GTDB): domain Bacteria; phylum Chloroflexota; class Anaerolineae; order J036; family Brachytrichaceae; genus CAIXPS01. The sequence goes on from CAIXPS010000033.1 coordinate 40,986, forward strand.
ACGGTTGTGCATTCCGCGATATTCAACGCCCACGCCGTCCCCATCCGTTGGCTGGCAGGCACAGTTCTGGAATAACGTCAATCAATCAGGGGCGCCCGCATTGGCGCGCACTGATGCAGCGCTGGACTTTAACTGGGGTTACGGTTCGCCCAGTCCTTCAACAGTGTTTGCGAATTATTTCTCAGCGCGCTGGGCCAGGTCTTTCACGTTTATTGGCGGGGTCTATCACTTCAGCCTGATTGCGGATGACGGTATACGGCTGTGGATCGATGGCAACGTCATTCTCGACCGATATTCGTATGTTGGCGCACAGAATAACCAGCTTGATGTGCCGATCTCGCCTGGGGCGCACACAGTCACGGTCGATTACGTGCAGCAGGCAGGATTAGCCTATGTCCGCGCCACTTTCATTCGCAACACAGGCGATGTGCCGCCACAGCCTTGCGGCGCTTCGTGCCCGCCCGTGTCCACAAATGGGCCGTGGTATGCGCAGTACTACAGCGGCGTCGACCTGAATGGCGCGCTTTTGAAGGTTGCTTCATATAACGGGCTGAACTTCAATTGGGGCTGGGGATCGCCTGGGGCGACAGTGCCTACGACACTATGGTCGGTGCGTTTTACACAGACGCGCTACTTTGCCACGGGCGTCTATCGATTTGTAGCGCGTTCTGACGATGGTGTGCGCATTTTCGTTGACGATCAACCCGTCATCAATCAATGGGTGCAGCAATCTGCGCGCACGGTTACCGGGGATATTGCGCTGAATGCCGGCAATCACAACGTGCGTGTTGAGTACATGCAGATTTATGGGGTTGCTGAGTTGCACGTCTACTGGGAATTTCTGGGTAACCCGAACCCGTAGACAGACCACAACCGATTGATCTCGCTGATAAAAAAGGCAGCCGCAGTTCTGTGGGCTGCCTTTTTGTTACGGCGTCCACGCAAGTCTTTCGCTCTGCCACGCCGGATGATTGGCGCCGATTGTCAGAAGCTTGCGCGCTTCACCGCCTTCACTGCCAACGATATACAGCCCCCAGCTGCCATCACGATTGGACTCGAATGCGATCTGGGCGCCGTCTGGCGACCAGGCTGGCACGGCTGATATCCCATTGCCATTCGTGATCTGCCTGAATTGGAGATTTGCGAGTGCGACGGTGTATATTTCCCAATTGCCGGTGAAGTTGGTCATATAAACCAGGTGAGACCCGTCCGGCGACCATTGAATGCCAATATCGCCCGGGGCTGTAGTGATCCGTTGCCGGTCAGAGGGTTGGTCCGGATTTACGACATAGATGCCGCAGAGGCCATTGACACATCCCTGATACGCGATCTTTCCTGTCGGCCCCCAGACTGGATGAGACCCTTGCCCAAGCTTGACCGGCGACCCTGGTGAAGCGAAGGAGCTGATAGTGATATTCCAATTGCCATTCTGAAACTGGGCGTATGCGATGCGCGCGCTATCGGGCGAGACGCTTGGCCATGCGCCGCTAAATGGACCGAGTTGGACGACGGCTCCATTGGCCGTAAGCCCATGGATTGCGCTTCCGAACGAATAGGCCACCATGCCGGCGCCGCGTTGATAGGCCGGCTGGCTTCCACCAGTTTCCACTGTCGTCAGTTGAGCTTGTGATGTATTGAATGACTGAAGATGATAGGCGCCAGAAGCCGGGTCGACGGCTGCGAAGATGATGTTTCCGGATACACCTGGCATAGGTTGCGCAGATGCCGTGGTCCCGGTTGTGCCGGTAATCGCAGCCGGTGTTGCCGTCAGGCATTTCTGGCGAGCGTCTGTTTGTTTCTGCGTCAACCGCGCATTTGACGACATGGCCACCGCGCTCGCGTAATGTGTCTCAGCAGGACACCATTCCTGCACGCTGGCAAAGGCATCGCCCGACTTTTCGTAAGCCTCAAACAGCTTTGCGCCGATGTCGCGATAGCGCGGCGCTATCGCATAAACCTGGCTGAGCAGTTGTATCGATTTCTCCCAGTCTGCGCCGAAATAATTGATGGCGTTCTGGTACATGGCGGCTATCTGGCGCTGTTGTTGAACTTGCGGTTCGAGATCACGGATTGCTGACGCAAGATCGAGATCGTAGAGTCCGGCCTCAAGATCACCGTCGGCCAGGCGCGCTTGGCCTCGCGCAACCAGAGCCTTGAAACGCAGGTCAGTGACAGTTTCGCTTTCGTAGTCCGCATCCAGAGCGCGCAACTGGTCAGTCAGGTTGATTACTTTATCAAGCTGCTGTTGATCGTTTGCAGTCAGCAACTCGGCAAATAATTGGGCCTTATCTGTTGTCACCGCAGTTGGAACCGGGTTCGGCGTCGGAGTTGGAGGAACGGCAGTAGGCGTTTGAGCCACACGCGCCGTGACGATGAGTTGTTGCACGCTTGTGTTGCCGGGTTGCGCCTTGAGGACAGCTTCGAAATTGGCTTCTGCGAGGAGGTAGTTCCCCTTCTGCATCTGGTCGATGCCACGCAGGAACCAGTCCACGATCTGAGCGTTTCCAGTCGCTGTCGCGTGGACGCGGTATTCTTCAGTCCCTGACTGCGCGCCTAACTTGCCAGACAGGGCAACCAGTCCAAGCAAGCCACACATAAACAGGACAAACAGGGCTGCCCCGACGAGTTGCGGCAGTCGGCGCGGTTTCGCTTTATTCCCGGTTTGTTCCCGGCTATCACGATCTTGCATTGTATTGCGGGCTATCAGATGGTTCAGGCCGGGACTTTCACATGCTGCAACAACGCGGCGACCAGATTGTCCGTTCGCGCGCCTTCAGCCTGACCTTCAAAGTTCAAGAGGATGCGATGTCGCAATGCGGCAGGCGCCAGTGCGCGCAAATCGTCCAACGCGACGTTATATCTACCATTGAGCAAAGCCAGTGCGCGCCCGCCTAACAACAATGCTTGAGCGCCACGCGGGCTGCTTCCAAAACGCACATACTTCTTGATCTGAGCCGGGGCGGTTTCGCTCTCGGGGTGCGACGCGGCGATCAACGAAGCCGCATAGCGCGTCACCTGGGACGACGCCGGCACCTGCCGAACGAAGGTGTTCATTGCCGTCAGCATTTTAGCGGTCGCTACGTGCTGGGCGCGATTCGATTTGTCGCCAGTGGTCTGGTCGATAATTGCAGTTAGTTCATCAGTGCTTGGAAAACCAACGTTGAGTTTGAACAGGAAGCGGTCGATTTGCGCTTCGGGCAATGGGTAAGTTCCTTCGAGTTCAATGGGGTTCTGGGTTGCCAGCACAAAGAACGGCGCTTCGACGCGATACGTGCGGCCGAGCACCGTCACTGTGCGTTCCTGCATCGCTTCCAGAAGCGCAGACTGGGTTTTTGGCGTTGCGCGGTTGATCTCGTCTGCCAGCACCAGGTTGGCGAAAACGGGCCCGGCCTGAAAGCGGAAGACGCGCTTTCCTGCTTCATTCTCTTCGAGGATATCGGTGCCGACGATATCGGCAGGCATCAGGTCGGGCGTGAATTGGATGCGCGAGAACCGCAAATCGAGCGCGTCTGCGAATGTGCGCACCAGCGACGTTTTACCCAGTCCTGGCAGTCCTTCCAGCAAAACGTGACCACCCGTGATGATCGCGATAAGGGTGTGGCGTATGATGTCGGTTTGCCCAATGATGACATGGGAAACCTGTTCCTCAATACGGCGCGCAATTTCGCAGTAGTAATCAGGCGTCATCGGCGCAATCTGTTGCTGGGCCGATTGTTGTGTATTGTCAGGCATTTAGTCCTCTAGTACGCTGGGCTTTAGTGCGCATATTATGGCACACGAATAAGCATGTAAATGCGGTTGCCAAACAGGCTGCCATCGGGGGCGCGCATGCGCCATGTGCTGGTAAAGGCGCCAGTGCTGCCTGGCGCCACAAATGGCACACTAATATCCACAGCTGCATCGCGCGCGGTCGGCGACACCGCTACGCTGTCGGGCGCGCTCATCTTCTCGCCTTCGATAAATGTTAATTCGTACCCTGTATCCCATGTGCATAGACCCGTGTTGCGCAATCGCCAGGTTTTCACTAATTTAGAGCCGGCAGTGACAACGGTATTGTCCGGAATAGTAACATCCAGTTCGAACACGGCGTTGGGTTTGCAGTCGCCGGGCTGAGCAGTGGATGCCCCAGTAGTGCCGGCCGCAGGAGTGGCGCTGGTTGACGCGCTTCCTACTTTGATCGTCAGGAAGACGGTGTCGCTCTGCTGCCCGGCGCCGTCTATAGCGGTTACAACAATAGCCACATCGCCCGCCTGCGCAGGGACAAATTGAACCACGGTCGAGAAGGTCACAGACTTGGCCGGGTTGTCTTGCGAGGCAACCAGAATGCTGCCGGCATGCACCTCAATGCGAGTGATTGCATTACTGGATGTCGCTGCTATGCGCATGCTGACTGGCTCGCCTGGGGCGTACTGAGCGCCATCCGGGGGTGAGATGACGTCAACGACCGGCTTGACGCGGAGCGTGTTCGTTGATGTGTTGCATGCCGTAGTTAACAGCAGAACCATAATGGCGCAAATGGCGCGGGTTAGTCGTCGTAGCACCGTCTCATTATAGTGGGTTGGAAGAGTGGGTTGGCGATTCAAACCATCCTGTAAAATGCGCTTGTATGCATGATTCAGAAGATGGCTTTGCATCCTTTACGGGCAGATCAGAACACGACCTTAATGCTCAGCGAATGCTTAAAAACCTGCAGTTCGTTATCTTGCTGGCGTCACTATCCATCGTAGTGCTCACTGCCGGATTACCGATTTATTCTTCTGAGATCGGCGCAACCGGCTTTGAAGTCGGGCAGCTGTTTGCGATTGGCGCCTTAACAACTGCCGTAGCGCGACCGCTGGTGGGGCGAGCGCTTGATCTCTATGGCCGCAAGCCCTTTCTGATGCTGGGCATCCTGATCGTGGCACTCTCTATGCTGTTGTTCGCGATCGCGCGGAATATCCCTCTGTTGCTGCTGGCGAGCACCGCGCAGGGATTCGGGGTCGGCACGATGTTGCTGGCATCGTATACCATGACTGCCGATCTCACCATGGCAAAGGGCCGCGCCGGGAGTTTTGGCAGCACAGAACAATCACAGTATCGCGGCGGGTTATACGGCGGGTTGCTGGCAATCCCCATTCTGTTTCTGACAGGTTTCAATCCACAGGGACAACTCCGTATTACACCACTTGCGTGGACGATCATGTTTGCGCTATATGGCCTTGTGGCATTTGTTGCGCTTGCTGCGGCCCATTTCTATGTTCGCGAGACGTATATTATATTAGTGCGCCATGAAAGTCCGGAGGAACAACGTTCGGAAAATAGAATCAACAAACAGTTATATGTGCTTATGGCGATCGTGGCATTAACGAGCGCGTCTGCATCCGGCATTGCCCCGTTCATCCTGAAGTTCATCGAAGATCACATCACCCAGGATGTGGCGATGATTGCGCTGGCGTATCTGCCGGCCTCGATTGTATGGGGGTTTCTGCCGTCGAAGATGGGTGTTATTGCCGACCGATTTGGGCGGAAACTTCCAATGGCAGTGGGGCTGACGGTAAGCGGTTTGTTCTCCGCAGTCATTCCCTTTCTGACAACGATATTCCCGCTGACGGTGTTCGCTACGGTTGAGGCCGTTTGTTATTCCGCAGCTGTCCCGGCAGAGCAGGCACTGGTTGCTGATATGACAGGAGGCAAGCAACGCGGTATTGGCTTTGGGCTGTATACGCTTGGCATGTCTGTTGGCAGAGTTCTTGGGCCATTGGCCATGGGCTGGCTATACGACCGAATCCGCTCCGGGCCGTTTATTGCCAATGGCGTCATTTTGATGATCGGAACCTTCCTCGTTCTCGTATTGTTGCGTGATCCCGCCAAACAAGGCAAAACGAAAACTGTTTAGGTTATAACCTTGAATCCTTTGGGAATGCTTAGGGGCCTTTAAGACGGTGTGAGCAGAGATATCGGCTGGTAAAGATGCAAACTGGATACGTATACGACCCATCAGCAGCAAAGGCACATACCTTGCGCGGCCATCCTGAAAATGCAGAGCGCCTGGAAGCGTTAGCCGCATTTCTCAACAACAAGAACATGCTGGAGTCGCTTGTGTCAATACCATGCGCCGCTCTCAGCAAGGATGATCTTGAGGCGGTGCATGAACGCGCGCACATCGATAATATTGAACAATTATCCGCCCGTGGCGGCGGGATGCTGGGCCCTGATACATACGTCACGCATGCCTCTTACCGTGCTGCCGCGATGGCTGCTGGCGCCTCTGTCGCTGCGACAAGGGCGGTCCTCGGCGGCGTGGTTCAGCGCGCTTTTGCGCTCGTGCGGCCTCCCGGCCATCACGCCTTTGCCGGACATGGCGAGGGATTCTGTCTGTTTAACAATAGCGCGTTTGCCGCCGCGTATGCACTGGGGCGATTGCAGGATAAGCCCGCTCAGGCGCTGGACAGGGTGATGATCATCGATTGGGATGTTCACCACGGGAATGGCACTGAAGCCATTTTCTACAGTGATCCTGCTGTGCTGTATCTGTCCACTCACCAATCTCCGTTGTATCCCGGCACCGGGCGGATCAGCGACATGGGACGTGGGGCAGGGCATGGCGTTAACATCAACATTCCATTGCCTCCTGGCGTGGGAGACCGTGGTTATTCGGATGTCTTTGACTCGGTTGTGGTGGCCGCAGCGCTGCGATACAAGCCACAGTTGATTCTCGTCTCAGCCGGATATGATTGTCACTGGCGCGACCAGTTAGCAAGTATGGGCCTTTCTCTCACGGGCATTACGCATATCATGAAAGTGATCGCACAGTTGAGTGATACATTGTGCGGCGGGCGTCTGGTCTTAGTGCTCGAAGGTGGATATGATCTGGACGTGTTGCGATACGGTGTGTTCAATACGTTTCAGGCGCTAAAAGGTGAGGCGCAATTCGCGCTCGATCCAATCGGCCCATATCCAGACGAAGAAACTCCGGTTGACTCTATCATTCGCCAGGTCAGGCAGCTACACAAGTTATGATGTTGGATTAATGTTGGATTAATATGGGGCTTGAGTTTGTTCAGCACAACTAGCCCTCTTTCACGGTGAAAAACGAATGGCAATCACAGTATTACTCGGCGCCCAGTGGGGCGATGAAGGGAAAGGTCGAATTACAGACGCGTTGGCGTCGGATGCGGATGTGGTCGCGCGCTTTAACGGCGGCGATAACGCCGGGCATTCAATCACAATTGGTTCCAAGGTTGTGCGGCTGCATAGCGTTCCATCGGGAATCTTCCGCGCGGAATGTCTCAACCTGATTGGCAACGGGGTTGTTCTAAACCCGCGCAGTCTTCTCAAGGAAATCGACGATATCCAGCAAAAAGCTGGTGTGAGCGTCAATCCTGGCCGGTTGAAGATCAGTGAGGCAGCGCACATTATTCTGCCCGGGCACATTGCGTTGGACGCCGCGCGGGAATCCGCAGGTGGGGGGATCGGCACGACGCAACGCGGGATCGGTTTTGCCTATATGGACAAGGCTTCTCGAACTGGATTGCGGGCGGGCGGAATGCGCGATCCAGAGCGTTTTGGCGATGCTGTGCAAGCGCATGTCAATCAGGTTAACGCCATTCTGGCGCGCGATTATCAGCGTCAGCCGCTCGATGCCGACGCCGTGGCAGCAGAATACGCGGCTGCCGCACAACAACTGAAAGGGTTTCTTGCCAACACGTCAGTGATCGCACTGAATGCGCTTGCGCAAGGAAAGCGTATCCTGGCTGAAGGCGCGCAGGGCGTCCTGCTCGATATTGATCACGGCACCTATCCATTTGTAACCTCATCGAACGCCACCATCGGCGGGGTGATGACTGGTTTGGGCGTCCCGCCGCAGGGGATCGACCGCGTAGTTGGCGTTGCCAAGGCGTTCAGCACGCGGGTGGGGGGCGGCCCGATGGTGACTGAACTGCAGGGCGAGATGGCGCTGCGGTTGCGCGGAACCGGCCAGAATCCATGGGATGAATATGGATCGACGACGGGACGCCCACGCCGGGTAGGCTGGTTGGATATCGTTGCCCTGCGCCATGCGGTGCAGATGAATGGCATGAGCGAATTGGCGCTGACAAAACTTGACGTGCTGAGCGGAATCGAGGTGCTTCGCATTGCAGTCGCCTATGCCTATCGCGGGGAAAGGCTGGATTACTTCCCACAGGACAGCGAAGTTGTCGCCGCATGCGAGCCCGTCTATGAGGACGTAGCTGGATGGTCTGAAAATATCACCGATATACGCCAGTTTAATGAGTTGCCGTCGAACACGCGCGCCTACATCAGCCGAATTGAGGAACTGACCGGCACCCGCGTTTCGATTGCGAGCGTAGGCCCGGAGCGCGATCAGATGATTGTCCGGTGAGGTCTTGCACTCACAAACAAATCAGCTATAATTCCGTTAGAACATTAGTTCTAGTATTTGCGCGAGCTATCGCGGGTTACCTCGGAGGATATAAATGGCATCAGATGATGGTAAGAGAAAGGCGCTTGATATTGCCCTGGCATCTATTTTGAAGGCGCATGGCGACGGCGCAGTAATGCGGCTGGGTGAGGCGACACATATGCAGATCGATGTAATCCCTACCGGAAGCGTGGCGCTGGATATTGCGCTGGGCGTGGGCGGCATCCCCCGTGGGCGCATCAGCGAGATTTACGGCCCGGAGTCTTCAGGCAAGACGACGATATGCCAGCACGTCGTTGCAGAAGCGCAGCGCAGGGGCGGGACTGCCGCTTATATTGACATGGAACATGCGCTTGACCCGACTTATGCGGCCAGGTGCGGTGTGAATGTGGATGAATTGCTGATATCGCAGCCAGACACTGGTGAACAGGCGTTTGACATTGCCGAACAACTCATTCGATCGAGCGCGGTGGATGTCGTTGTCATCGACTCTGTGGCCGCTTTGGTCCCGAAAGCAGAGATTGAGGGCGAGATCACTGATCAGCAGCCAGGTATTCAGGCGCGATTGATGAGCCGCGCCTGCCGGCGTTTGTCTGGCGTGATCAAGCAGACAAACACTGCCGTGATCTTCACCAACCAGTTGCGCCAGAAAATCGGCGTCATGTTTGGAAATCCAGAAACCACGACCGGCGGCATGGCGCTCAAGTTCTATGCATCAGTGCGCCTGGATGTCAGGCGTATCCAGGCAATCAAGGGCGGCGGTGAGGTCACAGGCAGCCGCACACGGGTGCGCGTGACCAAGAATAAGGTCGCGCCCCCATTCCGTGAGGCCGAGTTTGATATTATGTACAACGAAGGCATCAGCGTTGTTGGCGACTTGCTGGACGTTGCCATAGCCATGAACCTGGTTGAGAAGCGTGGCACCTTCATCATCTATGAAGGCACGCGGATCGGCCAGGGGCGCGAAAATGCAAAGACGTTTCTGAAAGAGCATACAGACATCAAGCAAAAGATCGAAGCGGTTGTGCGAGCAAGCATCACAACTGGAGCGGCCGCCAAGGTGGCGCCATTGACCAAGCCTGAAGTGGGTGAGGATGAAGGTGATGAACCTGGAGAGAGTTCGGATTTGGGTTAGACTAGCCATCTATGAGACGCGCTCTGCCGATTTTGCTCCTCCTATGTGTTAGTCTGTTTGCCTGTTCGGGCAAAGGGTCCAACACTGATTCATCCGGAGCGACGATCAACAACAATATCCAGAACAGCGGTTCGGATACGATTGTTAATCTGGCGCTTGCCTGGGCAGAGCGCTATCAGAAAGTGAAGCCCATCGTGCAGGTATCCGTAACGGGCGGCGGCAGTGGCACTGGTTTCTCCGCGCTGATAAATGGCACCACGGACATCGCAAATGCCTCGCGTTCTATCAAGCCGGAGGAAGTGGCGCTGGCGAAACAGAACAACTTCACGCCGGTTGAATTCGTCATCGCCCGCGATGCCATCGGCGTGATCGTGAATCCCGCAAACCCCGTGAAGCAACTGACCATGCAACAGATATCAGCGATATTCCGGGGCGACATAAACAATTGGCAACAGGTCGGCGGCGAGAATCGACCGATCGTGCGGGTATCGCGCGAGACAAATTCCGGCACGCATGTTTACTTTCTGGAAACCGTTGTTCGCCTGGGCAATGCCAAAGACACAACGATCTTTTCTGCAGATACACTGCTGTTGCCGTCTTCTCAGGGCATCATCGCAGAGGTAAGCGACAATCCCAATGCGATTGGTTATGACGGTTTGGGATACCTGACGCCACAAGTCAAAACCGTGGCGATTGCCAGCGCCGAAAAAACACCCTACATCCTGCCCTCCATCGAGAGCGTCAAGGACAAAACGTATCCGATCTCGCGCGACCTTTACATGTACACGCGCAACCAGCCAACAGGCCCCATCAAGGACTACATCGATTGGATTTTGTCGCCCGAGGCGCAGCAAATCGTCAAAGACCTTGGATTCATACCTAATGTGTCTGCACCATGAACAATCAGAAACTGCCAGCCCTGCTGGCGCCACAGACAAACTGGAGTGAGCGCGTCACGGTGGCGCTCGTTCGTGTAGCTGGATACCTCAGCATCGTGTTTGTCAGCCTGATCTGTTTGTTCCTGCTGCGTGAGGGATTGCCGGCATTGGTCAATGTGCCATTGCTGAGTCTGTTTGGCACAACCTGGTATCCCATTGAAGCGCGGTTTGGCCTGTTGCCGTTGTTGCTTGGATCACTGACAGTCACCATCGGCGCCGCCTGTATTGCCGTCCCGCTTGGCATCGGCACGGCAGTCTATATTTCTGAAATCGCGCCGCAATGGGCCAAAGAAACGCTAAAACCGCTGGTCGAGATTCTGGCTGGCCTGCCATCGGTGGTGCTTGGCTTTATCGGTATTCTGGTTCTGGCGCCAGCGCTTCGCCGCGCATTGTCGCTGAACACCGGGATGACTGCGTTTACGGGCGCACTGCTGCTGGCATGGGCGTCGATACCCACGATTGTCTCGGTCGCCGAAGACGCGCTCAATGCTGTGCCGCGTTCTTATCGGGAGGCGTCCGCCGCGCTGGGCGCGACCAGGTGGCAAACTATCTGGATGGTCACTGTCCCAGCCGCGCGCTCAGGGGTGCTGACTGGCATTATGCTGGGCATCGGTCGGGTGATTGGCGAAACCATGGCGGTGATGATGGTGACCGGAAACGCGCCGGTCATGGCGTTTGGCCCCAGCGCTCTCTTTTCACCGGTGCGCACAATGACCGCGACCATTGCCGCCGAGATGGGCGAAGTGGCGAAGGGGAGCACCCATTACCAGGTGCTGTTTCTTATCGGTATCGTCCTGTTTGTCTTTTCTTTAGTAATCAACCTGACTGTCTTTTACGTGGGCGCTCGTCACGCGGCGCGTAAGCAGCGCCTGTTGTCGTAGCACCATCATCCGGGGTTGTATGAACACAAACAGAAAACTTGCCACCGCACACCGCGCGCAGAAGATTGGATTCGCCGTTCTGGCTGGTGTCAGCGCAATCACGGTGCTCCCGATCCTATGGCTGGGGTTCTATATCGTGGCGCAGGGAATTTCTGCCATCAGTTGGGATTTCATTACAACCTTCCCGTCGAACGGCATGCGATCAGGCGGCATCATGCCGGCCATTCTGGGGACGATTTACCTGACGATTGGAACCGCGCTTTTTTCTGTGCCTCCAGGGATTGCGGCTGCCATCTACCTGGCGGAATATGCGCCGGATACCCGGTGGACGCGAGTCATCAGACTGGCCATGATCAATTTGTCGGGCATTCCGTCCGTCGTCTATGGCTTGTTCGGTTTGGGCTTATTCGTGATCTTTCTACAGATCGGCACGAGTATCCTGGCCGCATCCTTGACGTTGTCGATCATGACGTTGCCCGTCATCATCAGCACGACGGAAGAGGCGCTGAGGGCGGTCCCACAGGATTTCCGCACCGTGAGTATCTCGCTCGGCTCAACCAAGTGGCAGACAGTCTGGAGGATCGTCCTGCCGCAGAGTGTTGCAGGCATTCTCACAGGAGTCATTCTCGGTCTGGAACGCGCCGCTGGTGAAACAGCGCCAATCCTCTTCACGGGGGCAACGTTCTTCCTGCCGCATTTACCACAATCCCCGCTGGATCCGACGATGGCGCTCCCATATCACTTGTTTGTGATTTCCACGCAGGTTCCTGGCATGCCAATCCAGATTCAATATGGGACGGTTCTCGTTCTGCTCGTGTTTGTGATTGCGATGAACGTAACAGCAACGATGATCAGGTCACGGGTGCGCGCGCGACGCCAGTGGTAATTCAGCGGTAAACATATATGACAGCAACAATCGTCATTGAGCGCCTCTCGGTAACCTATTCTGATCGGGTTGTGGCGTTGAAAGACGTCTCCCTGCAGGTTGCAGAGAACGCTATCACCTCGATCTTTGGCCCGTCTGGCGGCGGGAAATCCACGCTGCTGCGGATGTTAAACCGGCTGAATGACATGGCCGATGTGGCCGAGGTTTCAGGCACTATCCTGTTGAATGGGCAAAACATCCTGGATCGCAAGGTGAACGTGATGGAACTGCGGCGCAGGGTAGGCATGGTATTTTCGCGCCCCACGCCACTGCCCCTTTCAATCTACGCGAATGTCAGTTACGGGCTGGTGGTGGCGGGTGAACGTCGCAGGTCGCGCACCGACGTTGCAGTTGAGAAGGCGTTGAAACAGGTTGCCTTATGGGACGAAGTCAGCGACCGTCTGGACTCGCCGGCAAACAAGCTCTCTGGCGGCCAGCAACAGCGGCTCAGCATGGCGCGCGTGCTGGCATTGCAGCCTGAGGTCATACTCCTTGACGAACCGACGTCTGCGCTAGATCCGGTTGCAACGAATAAGATCGAGATGTTGTTGCATGACCTGAGCAAGACGTTGACAATCGTCATTGCGCCGCACAACACCCAGCAGACTGCGCGCGTCGCCGACTACGCCGGTTTCTTCCTCACCGGTGAGTTAGTTGAGTTTGGCCTCAAGCCACAGATTTTTACATTGCCGCGCGACCGCCGCACCCGCGACTATATCGAGGGACGCTTCGGGTAGCCACCGAATGAATTCGGCGTCTGACCTGCAGATAAAACCGGCTGAAGCCGGTTAAGAGGGGATGATCCGCAGGGAACCTCGTGCTATAAGCCGGTTGAGAATGATGTCCCGTCTTAGCGCGCCTGAGCGCGTTTCAGCTTAACATGTCAGTGGTCTTTTCAATTTGATAAACGGTACAATGCCGCTAACGCCTTATCATTATCAATAGGAGATGGCTATGGTTGAGTTGAAGCTGGTTTCAGAATCCCAACATCCATTACGACCAATCGTGGAAAACGCATTGGCCAATGAAATGCGCCTACAGGAGGCCGGCATCAAGCGCACTGAGCAACGCCTGAGCGACCTTGAGTCGCGTTACCAGATGACCACGGCCGAGTTTCTACGCGCATACGAAGACAACAAGTTACCCGAAACGCTGGAATTTGCCGAATGGGTTGGCGAATACCGCATGCTGGTCAGGCAACGCGAGAAAGTGGAAACACTGCGGGGGATTAGAGTTGCGGGTTGATGAGTACTTCGGGCAGTTAAGCGGACTGATTTCTGGTTGTCCGTTTATTCAACTCACACAGATCAGTTTCGATCAGCGTGGCACGCATGAGGGCTTCATGCGTGGTGAACTCACTTTTATCGATGCCTCCATGTTGCACCTGCGCGAGTTTGTGGATGTTGAGAATGGCTGTGCTTATAGAAATACTTGGCATCATTAAGGTTTAGCACATCGCATCCCATTTTTCGCATGTTGGGATGGGATTCAATCTGCGACCGTGAAATGGCCGGTGTGACCGAATGAATTTGGTGTCTGGCATGGCGTAAAACCGGATGTTTGATAATTATTTCTGCACACTACGCCAGGCCGACACACAGCGCTAGCGGCCACTACGAATATGATCCACGTGGCGGCTCGCCAGGCCGACACATGGGTCGGCCACTACGAATATGATCCACGTGGTGGCCGCTACGCGCCGTGTGGCCGCCTGAATGCGGCACATGAGTCGTTCATTTCCTGAACGTGCTTCAGCACGTTTCGCTCCGCGTATCAGACGCGAATTCATTCGCGACCTGGTCTGACCCTCCTCACGCACACCTGGTAATCTTCCTCAACATTGATCGCCATCTCCTCTGGCAGGTTCTCGATATTCAACCCGCCGCGCTCGAATAGCAGTACGCCGGCTTCATACAGCCCGGCGCGTTTGCAGTGGCGAATCCAGCCGACAAGCGTTGCGGAACCGGGCTGTTCGCGCGCAGGGATCGGCGTGTCCTGCTGGAGGTGCGCAACGTAATGACGGATGCGCCGGCTGACGCCCTCGCGCCGCAAGGCGGTTTTGGCCTGTTGCTCGTCGTCGGTCAGCGGCAGGCGCCAGGCGCCTGTCTCGGTCTTGAAGAAGTAGTCGGGCAGCCATTCGGCCAGGGCGCGGCGCGGTTTGTCCTTGACGCCATACACGAACAGTTCAAACAGGTCGCTGTAGTGCATGCCGGGTTGAGCGGGTTGCTCGACTTGGCGCCTGTGCATGGCCTGGCCGAGTTGATCGGCGGCGGCGTCCTCATGCGCCGACTCAGCCGCATCGACGAGCGCAAGCTGGGCTTCTTTCAGATACCAGCGCTCGCCTTCGCCCTTGCCCCGCACATCGACGGCTTGATCAACGCCCCCTTTATTTTGTTCCACAGCGGGACACTGGTTGATGCTGTCCTCCGCGACCAAATTGTGGAGGAAGTACTATCGGC